>CAYTMR010000224.1:0-4410 GCA_964438855.1 uncultured Micromonosporaceae bacterium | reverse complement strand
CATGTCGCGGTTGGTGACGATGCCGACCAGCGTCCCGTCGCGGTCCACCACTGGTGCGCCGGAGATCCGGTAACGGGCGCAGAGCGCGTCGACGTCGGCGAGGGTGTCCTCAGGGCTGCAGGTGATCGGATTGGTCACCATGCCGGCCTCGGACCGCTTCACCTGGTCGACCTGCAGCGCCTGTTCCTCCACCGACAGGTTGCGGTGCAGCACACCGATGCCGCCCAGGCGCGCCATCGCGATCGCCATCCGGGCCTCGGTCACGGTGTCCATGGCGCTGGAGACCAGCGGGATGGTGAGCTCGATGTCACGGGTGAGCCGGGTCGAGGTGTTGGCCGCGCTGGGCATCACGTCCGACTCTGCCGGCTGCAGCAGGACGTCGTCGAAGGTCAGCCCCATTGGCAGGGCCGCGTCGGTCGGCATCTCCACGGAGGGACCCCTGTTCGCGAAGCTTGAGGACGGTGACCCCTCATCGTACCCACGGGCCTCGTTACCCATGCGGCGCCACTGCGGGCCAGGAGAGGCTTCACGTACCCAGCAGACTCGGCTGGTTCGGACTACGGTGGAGGATGTGCACGACGAGCCGATCGACCCGTTCCGCGGTGATCCCACGGACCCGGCAGCCGAGCTGGATCGTCTAGGCGACGAGGGCCTGGTGGAACCGCTGTCCGAGGCTGAACGTCAGGACGTGCTCGAGGACCTCGCCGATCTGGAAGTCTTCCAGGCACTGCTCAGCCCGATCGGCATCCGTGGGCTCGTGATCGAGTGCGACGAATGCCACGAGCCGCACTACTTCGACTGGGATCTGCTGCGCGGCAACCTGCGCCAGCTCCTGGATTCCGGGATGCCTCGGGTGCACGAGCCGGCCTACAACCCGGATCCCGAGCACTATGTGAGCTGGGACTACGCGCGAGGTTACTGCGACGGCGTCCGGGATACCGTGGCTGACGAGTGACGCCGCGGTCTGCGCCGCCGTCAGCCCAGCATGCCTGAGCGGAAACCGACCGCCACCGCGTGCGCGCGGTCGCGCGCGCCGAGCTTGCGGAACAGCCGCCGGGCGTGGGTCTTGACCGTGTCCTCCGAGACGTAGAGCTCACGGCCGATCTCGGCGTTGCTCTTGCCTTCCGCCATCCCCCGCAGCACCTGCAGCTCGCGTTCGGTGAGGGCGTTGGCCGGGGGTGGCAGGTCGCCTCGTTGCGCGGGCACGGTCGGTGGTGGCTGCTTGCCGGGCCGACCGGCGACACCGATCGGCCACGGACCGACCTGACCTGGCGGGACGGGAGTCGCGCGCCCGGCTCCGCCCAGAACTCGCCCGGGCGCGGGCGTCGGCGCGGGCCGACTAGTCGGGCTGGCGGCGCGGGCGCCGGCTCCGATCAACAGGATGGCCTTGGTGACCGTGGCGACCGGCTCTTGGTCGCCGGCGCGGATGAGCCCACGCGCGCCAGCGGCCACGGCGGCGGCGGCCATGCGAGGTTCCTCGGTGCCGAACAGCACCAGGACCGACCGGGGTGAGGCCGCGAGGATGCGTTGGGTGAACCCGACGACGTCGACTCTCGTCACCGCGGTGTCAGCGAGGATGAGTTCAGCCGGAGCCTCGGCCAGACGCGCCAGGGCTTCGGCTTCGGTAATGGCGGTGCGGACCGTGCTGACACCGAGGCGCGCCGCACATGACGCGATCGACTGTGCCGCCATCGGCGTCCGCACGCAGACAAGCACCGTACGCACGGCAAACTCCCTCTTTCACTGACGGTATATCTCCTGAGATCAGAACACGGAATCAGCCGATCATGCCACGATTTGGGCCGAATTTCGTAAAAGTCGTGGCCATGTCGGCACCGAAACTGCTCTCGACAGCCTCTAGTGACCAATGCCATCCGGAGAGTATGGTCGTTTCGGTGTGCCCTGGGCGGTTTGCCGAGTAGCCCGCCCAGGAGGGAGGGGGTGCGATGACGACCGCACGCAGGCTGCCCAGCCCGCTGGCAGATCTCTGGGATTGGCAGCGTCACGGCGCCTGTCGAGGCCGAGACAGCGCTCAGTTCTTCCATCCCGATGGCGAACGCGGTTTGTCTCGGCTACGGCGCGAGGCAGCGGCCAAGGTGGTCTGCTCGGGCTGTCCGGTCCGGCCGGAGTGCGCAGCCCATGCGCTGTCGACGCGTGAGCCGTACGGGGTGTGGGGCGGCTTCACCGAGGCGGAGCGACTCCGGTTGATCGAGGCGGGGTGGGACGATCTGGTCAACCACCGGCTGGGCAAGGCCGACGTGCGTCGACTCGAACAGCGCCTAGTCTCCCCGCCGCGGCAGTACGCCGGCGCCGGGCGCAAGACTCGCCGATGATCACCTGACCGCCACGGTGACGGTGTGCCATCCGGTGGCGCCGTCCGGCGCGGTCGGCCCGCGCTCCTGCGGCTGTTGGTCGCCGTCGGTCCCGGTGGCGCGCACCGTCAGCTGGTGCTGGCCGGCGGTGGCCTGCCACTGCCAGGACCATTGGACCCAGGTGTGGGCCGACGCCGTGGGGGCGAGGGTGGCCCGGTGCCACGGACCGTCGTCCACCCGCACCTCGACCGCGGCGACGCCGTGTCGACTCCACGCCACCCCGGCGACGGTCACCGGCCCGACGCGGGCCCGGCCGCGTGGTGTGTCGATCCTGGACTGGGTCTTGATCGGAGCCTGCGGCGCCCATCCGCGCCGTACCCAGTAGGGGTCGAAGTCCTCGAAGCTGGCCAGCTCCAGCTCGGTGATCCACTTGCAGGCCGACGTGTACCCGTAGAGGCCGGGCACCACCATGCGTGCGGGGAAGCCGTGCTCCAGCGGCAGTGGCTCACCGTTCATGCCCACCGCCAGCAGCGCGTCGGGTTCGGCCAGCACCACCGCGGTCGGGGTGCCACAGGTCCAGCCGTCCACCGAGCGGCCGACCACCTGGTCGGCGCCGGGCAACGGCCCCGCCTCCCGCAGCAGGTCCGCCAGCGGTACGCCGAGCCACCGGGCGGTGCCGATCAGATCCCCACCGACCGGGTTGGAGACACAGGCCACGGTCACATAGCGCTCGACCATCGGCCGGGCCAGCAGCTCGTCGAAGGTGAGCGTGTAGGGGCGGCGGACCCGTCCGTGGATGCGCAGCCGCCAGGTGTCGGGGTCGACGCGGGGCACGACGATCGCCGTGTCGACGCGGAAGAAGTCGTCGTTGCTGGTCACGTAGCTGGCCAGGCCGCGCAGTCCAAGGTCGGCCCCGGCCGGCACGGGCGGCGCCGGATCCGTCGGCGGGGGCAGGGTCACCCGGGCACGAGCCGCGTCGACGTCCCGCCACTGGCCGAGCCACCGTCCACCGACTCCGGCCACGGCCGCGCCCGCGACCAGCAACCCGGCGGTCCGCAGAAAGGCCCGCCGCCCGCCGGTCGCCATAGGACCCGGCCGCGGCGCCGGCCGCCACCACCACAGCACCGCGCCGCCGACCACCGCCCCCACCACCGACGGCAGCGCGGCGACGATCGTCTCGCAGCGGACCACCGCGGCCGCCACCCCGATCGCTCCGAGCCCGGCCACGCCCACACCGGCGGCGATCGGGCGCCACCAGCGCAGCACGCCGAGGCCCGCACCGACGGCGAGCACCACCACCACGACGGTCGCCTGCAAGGCGGTCTTGGCGTACCTGCCGAAGACGGCCAGCCCGACGTCGGTCACCGACGCCGGCGCCCGGTCCACCGTCACGGCGGCGAACGCGGCCAGCGGTGAGGTGTTCGGCCCGGTGAGGACCGCAGTCAGCTCCGCTGCGGCCAGCGCCACCGCCGCCGCGACGACTCCCACCACCGCTCGCCGCACCATCTCAGTCTCGCCCCGCCGGTGGTGTCCGCGGGGCGACTGCGGCCAGCTGGTGGAGAGTCGCCGGTGGTACGGAAGCAAAAAGGGGCGGGCCGCTGACGCGGCCCGCCCGGGTACTGATTGGTCAGAAGCCGGGGCCGTGCTGGTGGCTGTGCCCGTGGCCGTGGCCGTGACCGTGGCCGACCGGCTGCGGCTCCTCGGGCTTCTCCACCACCAGCGACTCGGTGGTGAGCATCATCCCGGCGATGGAGACCGCGTTCGCGACCGCGTTGCGGGCCACCTTCACCGGGTCGAGGATGCCCTGCTTGGCCAGCTCCCCGTACTCACCGGTCGCGGCGTTGAGGCCGTGGCCCCACTGGCTGCTGCGCACCTTCTCCACCACCACGTTGCCGTCCAGGCCCGCGTTGTTGGCGATCCAGCGCAGCGGTTCGGCCAGCGCCTTCCGCACGACCGCGACACCGACCGCTTCGTCGCCGGTGCGGCCGAGGTCGTTGTCGAGCGCGTCGAGCTGCACCAGGGCGGCACCCCCGCCGGGGATGACACCCTCCTCCACCGCGGCCTTGGTGGCGGAGATGGCGTCCTCGATGCGGTGCTT
>CAYTMR010000223.1:0-4449 GCA_964438855.1 uncultured Micromonosporaceae bacterium | reverse complement strand
AGACCACCATGGTCGGCTCGGTATCGGAGATCCCGCCGGTCACCACCGAGGTGGGGATGACGTCGGCGAGTGTCTCCACCGACGACACCTCCCTGGTCCCCAACAAGGTCGCCACCACCGTGGCGATGGACTTCGGTCGCATCACCATCGACCAGCACGTCGTGCTCTACCTGTTCGGGACCCCGGGCCAATACCGCTTCTGGTTCATGTGGGACTCGCTGTGTCGAGGCGCGCTCGGCGCGGTGGTCCTGGTCGACGTACGACGTCTCCAAGACTCGTTCGGCCCGATCGACTACTTCGAGGAGAAGGGTCTGCCCTTCGTCGTCGTGGTCAACCAGTTCGACGGCGCTCCCACCTACCCGACGGAGGCGCTTCGGGAAGCGCTGGCGCTGAAACCCGACGTCCCACTGCTCACCTGCGACGCGCGGCACCGCCAGGGGGCCAAGGAGGTCCTGATCGCACTGGTCGAGCATGTCGCCGCGGCCCACCGCCGGATGACCACCAACGCGACCGGCCAGCCAGTAGTTTCGAAGGCATGACGCAACCACCTCCACCACCGGCGCTGCCCCGGCGTCTCAACGTCGAGGCCACCCCCGACGTCCAGGTCGGTGTCTACGCCGACTTCGTCGGTGTGTGGCATCAGGCCAACAGCTTCGTGATGGACTTCTCCGTCTACACCAGTCCGCCTCGGGTGGTGGAGGTGGACGACCAGAAGGTCCTCGACCTTTCGGCCCGGATGGTGGCCCGGGTGCGGCTACCACCATCGCAAATCTTCGAGATCATGAAAGCGCTCGAGCAGCAACTATCGCGTTGGGAACGAGAGCACGGCCAGCGCTCCTGACTCAGGCGCTGCTCGCTCTGTTCCCCGCGGCGGCGCCGCGGGCTGCGCGTCTCAATGGATCAACTCGGACGCGACCAGTTCGGATATCTGGGCGGTGTTGAGCGCCGCGCCCTTTCGCAGGTTGTCGCCGGTGATGAACAGGTCCAGCGCACGGGGATCGTCGATCGAACGCCGCATCCGGCCGACCCACGACGGATCAGTGGCGACCGCGTCGATCGGCATCGGGAACTCCCCGGACGCCGGATCGTCGACGACGATCACACCGGGTGCGTGACGCAGCACCTCCCGTGCGCCATCCGCGTCGATCTCCGTGCCGAAGGTCGCGTGCACGGCGACCGAGTGACCGGTGACCACCGGCACCCGGACACAGGTCGCTGACACCTTCAGGTCCGGCAGCCCAAGGATCTTACGGGATTCGTTACGCAGCTTCAGCTCTTCGGAGGACCATCCCTGGTCCTGCAGGTCCCCCGCCCAGGGCACCACGTTCAGAGCAAGCGGAGCGGGGAACGGGTCGGTCTCCTCGCCAATCGCCTGCCGTACGTCCCCAGGGCGCGAACCCAACGTCCGGTCACCGGCGACCTTCGTGAGCTGGTCGTGCAGCGCATCCACACCCGCGCGACCGGCGCCGGAGGCACCTTGATACGAGGCGATCACCAACTCCCGTAGCCCGTACTCACGGTGGAGCGGCGCGATCGCCATGATCATCACAATGGTGGTGGAGTTGGGGTTGGCGATGATCCGCTTAGGGCGGTTACGTACCTGCTCCGGGTTGATCTCCGCCACGACGAGCGGCACGTCCGGGTCCATACGGAAGGCGGAGGAGTTGTCCACCACCACCGCCCCGCGAGAAGCGGCCACCGGGGCCCACTCCGCCGCCACCTCGTCCGGGACGTCGAACATGGCGACGTCGACTCCGTCGAAGACCTCCGGTGAGAGCGCGGTGACGGTCAGTTCCTCGCCGCGCACCCGCATCCGCTTGCCCGCAGAGCGAGCGGACGCGACGAGGCGAATCTCACCCCAGTAGTTCTTCCGAGAGGAGAGCAGCTCGCAGAGGACCTTCCCCACCACCCCGGTGGCGCCTACTACGGCGAGGGTGGGCAGGTTCGCCACCATGCCGTCACCTCCCGGTCCCGGCGTATACGACCGCTTCTTCCTCTCCTCCCAGCTCGAACGCTTCGTGTACCGCCCGGACCGCGGCGTCGAGATCGGTGTCTCGACACACCACCGACACCCGGATCTCCGAGGTGGAGATCATTTCGATGTTGACGCCCGCCTCGCCGAGCGCGGCGAAGAACTTCGCGGCCACGCCCGGGTGGGAACGCATGCCGGCACCGATCAACGACACCTTGCCGACGTGGTCGTCGTAGAGCAGGTCCCGGAACCCGATCTTGTCCTTCAGCTTGGCCAGCGCCGCCATCGCGGTCGGTCCGTCCGCCTGCGGCAAGGTGAAGGAGATGTCGGTGTACCGTCCCGCCGCGTCGGTGGTGACCGTGGAGACGTTCTGCACGATCATGTCGAGGTTGATCTCCGCGTCGGCCACCGCCTCGAAGATCCGCGCCGCCTCTCCCGGCTCGTCCGGCACCCCCACCACGGTGATCTTGGCCTCACTGCGATCGTGCGCGACTCCGGTGATCAGTGCCTGTTCCACGGGAACATCCTCCATCGAGCCGGTGACCATGGTGCCGGGACGGTTCGAGTACGAAGAGCGGACGTGGATCGGCACCTTGAATCGGCGGGCGTACTCGACGCACCGGGGCATGAGGACCTTCGCCCCGCACGCGGCGAGCTCAAGCATCTCTTCGTACGTGATCTCCCTGATGTGGCGGGCGTCCGGGACGATCCGGGGGTCGGCGGTGAACACACCGTCCACATCGGTGTAGATCTCACACACGTCCGCCTTCAGCGCCGCGGCGAGCGCGACCGCGGTGGCGTCCGATCCACCCCGCCCGAGGGTGGTGATGTCCTTGGTGTTCTGGGATACGCCCTGGAATCCGGCGACGATGACGATCGCTCCTTCGTCCAGGGCACCGCGCAGCCGGCCCGGGGTGACGTCGATGATGCGTGCCCGCCCGTGCGCGGCCGTGGTGATCACGCCGGCCTGACTGCCGGTGTAGGAGCGCGCCTCGTAGCCAAGGTTGTGGATGGCCATGGCGAGCAGCGCCATGGAGATCCGTTCACCGGCGGTCAGCAGCACGTCCAGTTCCCGGCCGGGCGGCACGGGACTTACCTGCCGTGCCAGGTCCAGTAGCTCGTCCGTGGTGTCGCCCATCGCGGAGACGACCACCACCACGTCGTCACCCGCCTTGCGAGTGGCGACGATGCGCTCGGCCACCCGCTTGATCCGCTCCGCGTCAGCGACCGAGGATCCGCCGTACTTCTGCACCACCAGCGCCACGGCGACCAGGGTACCGGTAGGTCGGCGCACGGCGCGGGGCCGTCCATGCTCCGGTGAGCCGGCGCGCGTGTCGATCCCGGCGGGATGCCCCCCGTCGAGAGAATGTCGGGATGCATCGCGTCCTGCTGTCCCTCGCCAGCGTCGTCGCCGGTGCCGCGCTGACCGCTGGGTGCTCGCCAGCGCCGGACCACCCCGTGCCCGCGCCGACACCCGCGGTCGGCCCTGGGCCAAGCGACCGCAGCCGCCTCGCCGCACACGCCGCCGCCGCCGGTGACCTGGTCGGAATCTTCGACTACCGTCTGGAGACTCCCGGGCGGGAGGATCGCACGGTTCGGGTGATCCGGGCGGAGGACGGGGGCTGGCGGGTCGACGTACCGGGCGCCGCCCTCGGCGGGACGGTGGACGTCGCGGTGGCGCACACGGGGGGCCGCCTCTTCCAGTGCCGTCTGGGCGACATCGCGCCGGGTTGCGTGCAGGTGCCGCGGATCGATCCCGACATCGATCCGATGGTGCAGCACGTCTTCACCGATTGGCTGGACGTACTCATGGACCGGGCAGCTCCGCTGGCGATCTCGGGCGCCCCACCGATCGAGGGGGTGTCCGGCTCCTGCTTCGCGGTGGAGTCCAGCACCGTCTCGTTGGTCGTACCGCTGGACACCGGCATCTACTGCTACGACGAGGAAGGGGTCCTCACCGGGGCGAGGTTGAGCTTCGGCACGCTCATCCTGGTCAGCGGTGACACGACCGGCCCGGATTCGATCCAGTTGCCGGGCCCGGTGGTGGAGGCGCTCCCGGTACCCACCGCGGCGCCGAGCCCACCGTCGACGCATCCCGCCAGCCCTGAGGCCTGAATATCACCTCGGTTCGCCGCCACCAGGTGGTACGCTGACCCCTGTCATGTGGCAGGCGCTGCTTCTTCGTCGCCGCGGCGAGGCCCGCTGAGGCCGGCACCTCGTCGCGGCTGTTCGCGTGCGCCACACCGCCGGCCGATTGTGATTCCACCGTCCGGGTTCATACCGGGTTCATACTTTCCGATACGCCACATGACTATGGGAGATTCCAGACATGCCCGAAGTATCTGATCCGATCGCTCGGCAGCGTCCCAGCCGGATGCCCTATCACCGCTACCGCCCCTACCACGCGATGCTTCCGGTGGAGCTGCCCGACCGGACGTGGCCGAACCGCCGCATCGAGCAGGCACCGCGCTGGTGCG
>CAYTMR010000222.1:0-4492 GCA_964438855.1 uncultured Micromonosporaceae bacterium | reverse complement strand
AGCGTGACGTCACCGCTCGCGTACGATCCGCAGCGCGACGACACGGTCTGGCTGACACGACGTCAGGCAGCCGTACCCGCATGGACAGTGGGGAGAAGATGCACCGTCCACCGGCCGAGACGACCGAGCAGCCCACATTGTGGTGAGTCCTGCACCTGGCCCCCGCCTGATCCACCCGGCACCCATGGAATTGCCCTGGACCTGTACCCTCACCCGGCAGGAGGTTGGACTAGCGTGAGTAATGACATACCGCAATACCCGCAACAGAACCCGCCCCCTGGGCCGACCCCACCGCCGGGTCCGATGCCTCCGCATGGGGCTTACCCGCCGGGACCGCCCATGGGTCAACCACCCGGCAACAACACCCTGGCTCTGGTCTCGCTGATCTGCTCGCTGGCAGGTCTCATCGTCGGGCTCGCGGCACCGATCGGCGCCATCCTGGGTCACGTTGCGCTCAAGCAGATTCGGGAGCGCGGCGAGCAGGGCGAGGGTATGGCCAAGGCCGGCATCATCATCGGCTGGGTCCTCACCGGCATCATGGTCTGCTGCATCGCCGGCGTCATCATCATCGCGTTGACCGCCGAAGGCGCCTGATCCGACTGTCCTGTCCGCTCAACCGTAGGTAGCTTCCCGGACGCTGTTGCCCCCGTCCACGACGATCATCTGTCCGGTTATGTACGACGCGGCTGGCGAGCACAGGAAGGCGATCGCTGCGGCGACCTCGTCCGGTCGCCCTGGGCGACCCATCGGAGTGCTGAACCCCTGCTTCAATTCGGCCACGGTGGAGGCAGCGGTGTAGATGGAGGCCGGCGCCACGGCGTTCACTGTCACACCGTCGGCTACCAGCTCCATCGCCAATGCTCGGGTCAGGCCGAGCACCCCCGCTTTGGCCGCGGCGTAGGCACCTTCGGTGGGCATCGCGTGGAGCGGTCCCGCAGTCGCCGTCAGGTTGACGATGCGGCCCCAGCCTCGTTCGGCCATCACCGGGCCGAACGCGCGACTACACAGGAATGCCGTGGTGAGGTTGCGGTCGATCTCGGTCCGCCACTCGTCGAGAGTGAGCTGACCGATCGGCCGCAACACCTCCGGGCTCGCCTTACTCGCCAACCCGGCGTTGTTCACCAGCACCTCTACCTCTCCCACCTGTTCGACGATGGCGTCGTAGAGTGCGGCGACCTCCGCTTCGTCGGTGAGATCAGCGACGAAACCCGTGCCACCCAGCTCCGCCGCTCGGTCGTGAATCCGTCGGGTCGTGGAGACGATGGCCACTCGCGCGCCAAGCGCGATCAGTCGGCGTGCGGTCGCATACCCAATGCCTTCGGCGGAGCCCGCGCCGGTGACCAGAGCGACCTTGCCGTCGAGGCGGTCGATCGGCGACTGGTTGGGGCCACCGTGGCCGGGCGAAGCGGGAATAACCGTCATGCCGTGATCCTCCCCCGCGAAACAGCCGACGGCAACAACACCGACGATGCGGCGTGCACGTGTTCGCTACCCTGACCACGCAACTCGATGTGAAAGGCCCCGTGATGACCCAGTCCTCCGCGCCTGGTGGCTGGCCCGACCCCTCCACCGGGTCGAGCGGGACACCTCCCTCGGATTTCAACGTTCGCCCGCCTTCCCCGCAGGGGTCCGGTGGGGGGTGGGCCGACCCGGCCGCGCCCACGCCACCGACGACCGCCGCTGCGCCTCAGCCACTGGTGCCGCCCACCGCCTACGGCGCCCCGGCTGCGGCGCCGCCTGGTTTCCATTACGGCTACGGCCACCCCTACGCCTATCCCCCACCGCCCAAGACCAACGGCATGTCGATCGCCGCGCTGGTCATCTCCATCCTGGGCATCCTCGGCACCACCTGCTACGGCCTCGGCGGGTTCATCGGCGCGTTGGGTGCGATCTTCGGGCACATCGCCCGACGCCAGATCCGGGCCCGAGGCGAGAGCGGCGACGGCATGGCGCTGGCCGGCATCATCGTGGGCTGGATCGCCGCCGGGATCGCGCTGCTCGCTCTTCTAGTGTTTGCGGTCCTCATCTTCTACTTCTGGCGAGTCGCCGAGGAGACCGGCGCGTGAGCACGCCGGGCCTGCCTCCACACCCGCCGCCCCACTCCCCCGCATACAGCTACCATCACCCGCCGCGCACCAACTCCTACGCGGTCGCCTCGATGATCGTCTCCCTCGTGGGCCTGCTTGTCTGCCCGCTCATCGGAGCCATCGGCATCTATTTGGGCAACCGAGCGCGCGCAGAGGTCAGCAAGACCGGGGAACAAGGCGACGGCATGGCGCTGGCCGGCATCATCGTGGGCTGGATTGGGGTCGCCCTGACCGTGTTCATCGCCCTGTTGATAGTCGGATGGTTCGCCTTGCTCAGCAGAATGGTGTACTCCATGTCGACACCGTGAACCCAACCGCCCTTCTTTGATAACCGCCCTTCTTTGATATAGGTCACTTTCGCGCCGACACCAGGTGTAGGGCCGCACGAAGCGGTATCAAGGCTCCGCCGCTGGGGTGCGGGGGCCACAGTAAACTACTGAGAGTAATATCGTAGTGACGAGCCGTTCTCGTGCCTCGGTGGTACCCCCCGTCCACCATTGGAGAGCGATCCCCATGCCCTCGCATCGTGCGGTCTTGTTCGACTTCTTCGGCACACTCACCCGTGCCGTGTCCCGCGGTCCATGGCACGCCGCCATCGCCCGCGGCCTGGGCTGCGACCCCAGCGACTTCGTCGCCGTCCTCGATCGTTCCTTCCACGACCGCGCCCAGGGACGACTCGGATCACCGGAGGACACGCTGCGCTGGGTCTGTGACCAGCTCGGTGTCCGACCCCCGACCGAACGGGTCCAGGCGGCACTGCGGGCCCGCGTGGCGGCGATACGGGCCGACACCCGCCTGCGGCCCGACGCGGTGGCGGTGCTGGCCTCGGTGCGTGCCCGTGGGCTACGCACCGCGCTGGTCAGCGACTGCGCGCACGAACTGCCAGCCTTCCTTCCCCAACTCCCGGTCGCCCCACTCCTCGACACCTGCGTGTTCTCGGTGCAGGTGGGGCACTGCAAACCCCACCCGGCGCTCTACCTCACCGCCTGCCAGCGACTCGGGGTCCAGCCCGCGGAGTGTCTCTACATCGGCGACGGGGACGGAGAAGAGCTCAGCGGTGCCGCCGCCGTAGGTATGACCGCGGTCCGGCTCGCCGCACCCGACCTCGGAGAACACCTCGTCTACCGACGCGACCAGCACTTCACCGGGCCGACGGCGTCCTCGCTCACGGAGGCCATCTCCTATCTCGACCGGGCGCCGGCCCTGGTGTGAGTCGCCACGACGACTGGCAGGATGGGTGACATGACCCACCCGCTGATCGCGGAGGCGTTGAAGAAGGCGGCTGTCGCCTGGGTCGCCGTAGAAGGAGCCCCGGCCCGGGCGCTGTGGTGCCTGGCCGCCGATGGGGCGTTGTGGGTCGTCACCGGCCCGGGCGAACAGGACGCCGGTGGGCTGGCGAGCGCGCAGCGAGCGCTGGTCACCATGCGCGGTGACCACGGGGGTCGCATCGTCACCTGGCCCGCCACCGTCACTCGGATCGCGCCTGACAGCGAGCAGTGGGCAGCGATGGCGCCCTCACTCGCCGCCAAACGACTCAACGCACCGACCGACATCGAAGGCCTGGTGGCGCGGTGGGCGAACGAATGCGCGGTGCTCTGCCTGACGCCCGCCGGTGATCCGACCGAGGCGGGTCCCACCCTGCCCGACGACTCGCTCGCCGAACCGCCCCGGGACACTCCTGCCCGCCGCCAGCCACGCACACCGTTCCGCCTGCACCGGGTGCGGCGCCGCTAGGGTGTCCCGCGCCCCGACGTAGCATGGGCGGCATGGCAGCAGCGACGACGCGACAGGAGGCGGTCCGGGCCGCGCTCGCGACCGTCCACGATCCGGAGATCCGCCGGCCGATCACCGAGCTGGGCATGGTCGACCAGGTAGAGATCAGCGAGGACGGCACGGTCCAGGTGACGCTGCTGCTCACGGTCGCCGGCTGCCCGCTCAAGGACAAGCTGCACTCGGACATCACCGCTGCGGTCGGCGCGGTGGACGGCGTCACCCGGGTCGAGGTGGAGTTCGGCACCATGACGCCCGAGCAGCGGCGAGCGCTGCAGTCGAAGCTCCGGGGCGATACCCCCGAGCCGGTCATCCCGTTCGCGCAGCCGGGATCACGCACGCGCGTCTACGCGGTGGCCTCCGGCAAGGGTGGCGTTGGCAAGTCCAGCGTGACGGTCAACCTCGCCGCCGCCCTCGCTGCGCGAGGGCTCACGGTGGGCGTCATCGACGCCGACATCTACGGTCACAGCGTGCCCCGCATGCTGGGCGCCACCGACCGGCCCACCCAGGTCGAAGACATGATCATGCCGCCGCAGGCGCACGGGGTCAAAGTCATCTCGATCGGCATGTTCACCGCCGGCAACGCCGCCGTGGTCTGGCGCGGGCCGATGCTGCACCGGGCGCTGCAGCAGTTC
>CAYTMR010000221.1:0-4519 GCA_964438855.1 uncultured Micromonosporaceae bacterium | reverse complement strand
TTTCCCCCTTGTTGGGAGGCACTATGTCCGCATCCCGTCTTGCGCCTGAACCGGTCACGAAGATCGAAAGCTACGGGATCGCTCCGATCCCGGTGGAGGCCCAGACGTCACGCCCGTTGGACTTGTTCCGGTTGACGTTCGGAGGCGCGAACACGTTCGCGACCATCATTTTGGGCACCCTGCCGGTGGCGTTCGGGTTGAGTTTCTGGGCGTCAGTGGCAGCCATTGTCACCGGTGTTGTCGTGGGTGCGCTGATCCTCGCCCCGATGGCGTTGTTCGCACCGCGGACCCGCACCAACAACGCGATCTCCTCGGGAGCACACTTCGGCGTGGTAGGCCGGGCTTTGGGTTCGTTCCTGTCGCTGCTGACCGCTGTCACTTTCTTCTCCCTGTCGGTGTGGGGGAGCGGTGACGCGATCGTCGGCCTCGCGCTGCGGCTCGGCTTCGACGGCGGAGACGCGCTGCAAGCCGCCTCGTACGGGGTGATCGCGGTGGCCGTGTTCACGGTGTGCATTTACGGCTACCAGTTCATGCTGCTGGTCAACAAGGTGGCGGTGGTCGCGTGCACGGTCATCATGCTGCTCGGCGTGGTGGCGTACGGCGGTGTTTTCGACCCGTCGTACGCGGGCACCGGCTCCTACATTCTGGGGAGTTTCTGGCCGACGTGGATTCTGGCGGTGCTCACCGTCATGGCCAACCCGATTTCTTTCGGCGGGTTCCTCGGCGACTGGGCCCGCTACATTCCTGCCAGCCACAGCACCCGGTCGCTGCTGGCCGCGCCGTTCTTTGCCCAGGTGGCGACACTGGTGCCGTTCTTGTTTGGTGCGAGCACTGCGACGCTGGTCGCCGACCCGAACAACTATGTGACCGGCCTGGCCGTGGTGTCGCCGCTGTGGTATGCGCTGCCGTTGATCGCGGTGGCGCTCATCGGCGGCCTGTCGACGGGCACGACCGCGCTCTACGGCACGGGGCTGGACTTCAGTTCGCTGGTGCCCCGGTTGAACCGGGTGCAGGGCACGGCTGTGGTGGGCACGCTCGCGCTCGTGCTGATCTTCGTGGGCAGTTTCGTCGTCAACATGGTCGACGCGTTGAGCGCGTTCTCGATTCTGATCGTGCTGCTGACGTCGCCGTGGATGGTGGTCCTCATGATCGGGTACGTGGTTCGGCGCGGCTACTACCTGGTCGACGACTTGCAGGTGTTCAACCGTGGTGAGAAGGGCGGCGCCTACTGGTTCACCCGCGGGGTGAACTGGCGGGCTGCGGCGGCGTGGCTGGTTGCGGCGGTCGCCGGGCTGCTGTTCGCGAACACGTCGATTATTGTGGGGCCGTTTGCGAACGCGGCCGGGGGGATCGACATCAGTCTGCCGGTGACGCTGCTTGCCGCCGCGGTGGTCTACCCGGTCATGCTGCTGCTGTTCCCGGAGCCGCGCGGCGTGTTCGGCCCGGAAGGGCCGCGGTTCGTCCCCGCCCGGGACACGGTGATCGAAGAGATCCGGCAGCGCCGTTCCGTGGAACCGACCACCAGCGTGTAGACGTCGGGTCTGGCAGGGCCGCGCCCCGTCCCCTAGGGTGCGGCCCTTTTCTGTGGGGTCCCTCCCAGCGTGGGGACCGTGTGTGGACCGGGGATGACGTGCAGTTTCCCCAAAAATGACTTGACGAAGTATCACCAAAAGAAGGTGGGATGCGCTGGCGGGGCCTCCTAGGCTCACCAGGTGAGCGGGTCCGAACCAGGACGGCGGTCCGACCGGGTCGCCGCGGGCCGGGGCCCGACCACCCCGGTCTGGCCCGTATCCGACGGGGAGGTCCCCATGGCTCAGCTCAACAGCACGACAGTGACCGGTACCGCGGTCGCAGAATTCCGTTCCGAGTTCGCCGGACAGGTCCTGGAACCTGGCGACTCCGGCTACGACCAGGCCAGGACTGTGGTCAATCCTCTCGTGGACTTGCGTCCCCGCGTGATCGCCCAGTGCGAGACGGTGGACGATGTGGTGCGGGCGGTCAGGTTCGGCCGCGAACACGATTTGGAGATCGCGGTCCGCGGCGGCGGCCACGGGGTGGGCGGTGAGGCGCTCACCGACGGCGGAATCGTCATCGACTTGCGGCGCATGAGCGAGGTGACGGTCAATCCCGAAGAGGCGAACGCGCGGGTCAGCGGAGGGGCCACGATGGGGCACCTGGACCGCGCCGCCCAGCCGTATGGTCTGGCTACGACCGGGGGCCGGGTGTCCACGATCGGGGTGTGCGGGCTGGTGCTCAACGGGGGCAGCGGCTGGCTGGACCGCAGGTTCGGTTTGGCGTGCGACAATTTGCTCGCCGCGGAACTGGTGACGGCTGACGGTGACGTGGTGCGTGCCTCCCCCGAGGAGAATCCGGAACTGTTTTGGGCCCTGCACGGCGGCGGGGGGAATTTCGGCGTGGTCACGTCGATGACGCTGCGCTTGCACGAGCTGCCGTCAGTGAACGTGTCTTTGCTGCTGTGGGATGCCGAAGCGGGCCCGGATGTGGTGCGTGCCTACCGCGAGTTCATGGGGGCGTCCACGGATGACGTGTGCGGCGGGTTGATGTATATGACGGCGCCGTCGGAAGATTTCGTGCCGCTGTGGCTGGTGGGCCGGTTGGTGTGCGCGGTGCTGCTCATCCACACCGGCCGGGACCCGGACGAGGTGGCGCGTGACTTGCAGCCGATGCGGGAGGCCGGGCATGTGGCGGAAATGTCCGCGGAGATGGCTTATGCGGATGTGCAGTGCCTGTTGGACGGTCCGCCCGGCTACCACACCTACTGGTCGGCGGAGCATGTGACGACGCTGCCGGATGAGGCGGTGGACCGCTACTGCGCGGGGGCGCAGAGGATGCCGGCTCCGTCGCCGTCGCAGTATCTGCTGGCCCCGCAGGGCGGCACCGTGTCGCGGGCGTTGACGGATTATCCGATCCCGTGGCGGTATGCCGCGTGGGGGGTGTACCCGTTCGGGGTGTGGCGGGATGCTGCGGACGAGGAGCGGGTGGTCCAGTGGGCGCAGAGTGTGCGCGCGGAGATGAGTCCGTGGGCGACGGGCGCGGTCTATCTCAGCGTGGCCGGTGATGAAGAGGAGCACCGTATGGTGTCCGGGTTCGGCGGCTGGGACAACTATCACCGCCTGGCACGGGTGAAAGCCCAGTACGACCCGGAGAACGTGTTCCACCGCAACCCGAACATCAAACCCGCCTGACCAGGGCGATCCGGGGCGGCAGGCCGCCGCGGGCTCAGTGGTCCGCGGCGACCCGGCTCAGGAATTCAAGGGCTCCGTCCAGGTCGAGGGCGTGCGCGGCATAGGAGCGGGACAGCAGTTCCTCGCCTAGGTAGCGGTCGTATTTGTGGCGGCGTTGATCAGCGACCCTGCGCGCGAGTTCCACGGGGTCGGGCAGGTCGGCTGCCACGAGGTGGGCGGCTGTGGCACGTACTGAGTCCGCGGGTGTGCCTGGCACGGCGAGGAACGCTCCCACGTGGACGGCTTTCATTCCGGCCCACTGGAACAGGTGGCGGAGGGTTTCCGCGGTTCTGTCTCCCCGCCACGGGAACAGCAGCGTGTCCCCGTTGTATTCGTAGACGTCGGTGTCCGCGAGTCCCATGGCACGGAACGCGGAACGTCCTTCGTCAAGGAGGATCGCTGCGGCTTCGTCGAGGTAGCGGGGCACTTCAGTGTCGAGGTACACCTCGCGCATGCGCTGCCGGATCCGGTCGTGGACCGGGGCGGCCGAGCCCATGAACCCGGGTGGGACGGCGGAGCCGCGGGCGGGGGTGACGAGGATGCGGCGCTCATCGGGTTTCACCTCTACGACCTGCCAGGTGCGTCCCGCGAATGCGAGGAGTGCGCCCGCGTCCACGCTGGGGCTGAGCGGCATGGTGCCCATGTCGCCGTCCACGGTGGCGATCGCGTACTCTTCGGCGACGTCGAACGCCGAATAGAACGCGTAGTGGTTGAGTAGGGCTTCCCCGATTTTTCCGGGCAGCAGCAGGCCGCTGCGTTCTTGGGAGATGAGCTGGTGTTCGCCGAGGGACCGCAGCAGGCTCGCAAAAGTGTGCTCGTCTACTCCCGGGAATGCGCCTGTAGCGCACAGCTCCCGGTACAGGCGGAGGGCGTGCGCGCCGCCGTGTTGGGCGAGGACGGACAGGATCTGCTGGACCAGGGTGGACAAGTGCGGGGTGTCCAGGTTGGGCGGCTCATACCAGCGGCTCAACAGGAGTTCCACCATGGCCACGGTCTGCACCAGGTCAAGGCGGAGCCGGTCCACTGGCATGTCGGGGTGGGCTTGTTCGGTGATGTACAAGTACAGTTTCGCGGCGGCACCGCCCCGCCCCCCCGCCCGTCCCCGGACCCGGCACGAGAAGCCCAGCACCGGTCAGCGTCCGGTCCCCGGCACTGTCGCGATCGGTTCCGGAATGGTCTCGATCATTCTCTTCTTCGGCGCAGTAGCCACCGGCAGCCTGGCAGTCATCCTCGTCGTCCTGGCGATCGTTGTGGCACTGAACCTGGCGCTCCTC
>CAYTMR010000220.1:0-4553 GCA_964438855.1 uncultured Micromonosporaceae bacterium | reverse complement strand
GTAGCCCCGACGGGATTCGAACCCGCGCTACCGCCTTGAGAGGGCGGCGTGCTAGGCCGCTACACAACGGGGCCCCTATCGCGTGAGGGAGCTTAACACTCCCTCCTGCTGGATGGCTAATCGCCTTCCGCAGGGGTACCAGGACTCGAACCTAGACTAACGGAGCCAGAATCCGTCGGGCTGCCAATTACCCCATACCCCATCGTGCGACCCTTGCGTGCCGCACGGACACGACTTTACCTGACGACGCGCTCTAATGCGACCACGGGGTTGACCAACTCACCCACCCCCTCGATCCGCACACACACCGTGTCACCGCTGGCCAGCGGAGACACCCCCGCCGGGGTGCCGGTGAGCAGCACGTCGCCGGGAAGCAGGGTCATCACATGTGATACGTACGACACCAACGTCACCGGGTCGAAGATCATGTCCTTGGTGCGGCCGAGCTGGCGTACTTCGTCGTTGACCTCACAGCGCACCTCCACGTCGCTGGGGTCGAGCTCGGTGGTGATCCATGGGCCCAACGGGCAGAACGAGTCGAACCCCTTCGCCCGCGTCCACTGCTCGTCGCGCTGCTGCAAATCCCGGGCCGTGACGTCGTTGGCGCACGTCCACCCGAAGATGGCCTGCTGGGCGGCCTCCCGGTCGGCACGCCGGGCACCCGGCGGGCCGATCACCACCGCTAGCTCCGCCTCGTGCTCGACCTGGCGTGACTGCCAGGGCAGTCGGATCGCGTCACGTGGCCCGATCACCGCCGTGGACGGTTTGAGGAACAGCAACGGCTCCTTAGGCACCGGGACGTTCTGCTCCTCGGCGTGCTCGGCGTAGTTACGCCCCACGCACACCACCTTGCTGGGCAGGATCGGAGACAGTAGCCGGACGTCCGCCAGCGCCCACCGCTGGCCTGTGAGCTTGATCTCCCCGAACGGGTGGCCCTCGATCTCCGCCACGGTCAGCGCGTCGGGACCTGCACTGGGATCGCCCTCCACCACACCGAAGGACATACCGCTTTGATGTGAGAACCGCGCGATCCGCATGGTCTCCCCCCGGAACGTCATCGCCTGCGACCCCAGCGGGTCGGCTCTCTTCGCACCGAGCGTAGCGGGCGGGGTCGTCACCAGCGGGTGCAGGTCCGGCCCCGCCCATCGCTACGTCGATCAGTGGGAGGCGTGCGCCAACCCGTAGGCGAGCGCATCGACCAGGGCGTGCCAGCTCGCCTCGACCACGTTGCCGTGCACCCCGACCGTGGTCCAGTCCCGCCCTGCGGCGTCCACTGTCTCCACCAGCACCCGGGTGACCGCCCCCGTGCCGAACGACCCATCCAGGATCCGTACCTTGTAGTCGGCCAGCTCAAAGGTGCTCAGCACCGGGTAGTGCCGAGAAAGCGCTGTCCGCAGGGCCTGGTCCAACGCGTTGACCGGTCCGTTGCCCTCGGCGGTGGCGATCACCCGCTCGCCGGCCACCCGCAACTTCACCGTCGCCTCGGACACCACCGCGCCGTCCTCCCGGTGCTCGACGAGCACCCGGTAGCTCTCCAGCTCGAACGGCACCGTCTCCTGCCCCAGCTCGGCGCGCACCAGCAACTCGAAGGACGCGTCCGCCGCCTCGTACGACCACCCCTGCGACTCGCGCTCCTTGACCCGGTCGGTGACCCGGGCCAGTACCTGCGGCTCGCCGCCCAGATCCAGTCCCAACTCGCGACTCTTGAGCTCGACACTGGCCCGGCCGGCCATCTCGGTGATGAGGATCCGCATGTCGTTGCCGACCAGCGCGGGGTCGATGTGGTTGTAGAGCACCGGGTCCACCTTGATGGCGCTGGCGTGCAGCCCTGCCTTGTGGGCGAACGCCGCCGAACCGACGTAGGGCTGGTGGGTGTCCGGTGCCAGGTTGGCGATCTCCGCGATCGCGTGGGAGACGCGCACCATCTGTTCCAAGCAGCCCTCCGGCAACACCTGAAGCCCGAGCTTGAGCTGGAGGTTGCCGACCACGGCGAACAAGTCCGCGTTGCCGGGCCGCTCACCGTAGCCGTTAGCGGTGCACTGCACGTGGGTCACGCCGGCCTCCACCGCCGCCACGGTGTTCGCCACCGCGCAGGCGGTGTCGTTCTGGCAGTGGATGCCGAGCCGCTCCACAGGCACCCCGGTCCGCTCCACCAGCTCTTCGATCGCCGCGGTGATCCGCGACGGCAGCATCCCACCGTTGGTGTCGCACATCACGACCCGCTCCGCACCGGCGGCCATGGCGGTGGTGACCACCTTGCTGGTGTACTCCGGGTCGAACCGGAACCCGTCGAAGAAGTGCTCGCAGTCGAGGAACACCCGCCGGCCCTCGGCGACGAAGTACTCCACCGTGTCGGCGACCATCGCCAGGTTCTCTTCCGGAGTGGTCCGCAGCGCCCGCTCCACGTGCCGCAGGTCGGACTTGGCGACCAGGCAGACCGCCGGGGTCTCCGCCTCCAGCAGCGCACGCACCTGCGGGTCTTCCCGCACCGCCACGCCCGCTTTGCGGGTGGACCCGAAGGCGACCAGCACCGCGTGTTTCAGCTCCAGCTCCTTCTGGGCTCTCCGGAAGAACTCCGTGTCCGTGGGGAGCGCTCCGGGCCAGCCGCCTTCGATGAAGCCGACCCCGAACTCATCCAGCAGTTTTGCGACGGCGAGCTTGTCAGCGACCGAGTAGCCGATCCCCTCGCGCTGAGCGCCGTCACGCAGCGTGGTGTCGTACACCTGAATGGTCATGGCGAATCTCCTTCGTTCTCCCAACAAAAAGACCCCCCGCGGGTGCGGGAGGTCTGCGCGCTCAGCGAGGGGGAAGCTGGGCGCGCTAGGGCTCAATAATGAGGGCGAGGACGGTACTCACGAGGCGCAGCTTGCCACGCGACTTTGACCGGCGGTAGTCGCGTCTTACATGGTGGGAGCCGCCGGCGTGGCGGCGGCTCCTCACAACACTCGGCGAACCCACCCAAACGGGTCAGGCACCCGGCCACGCTGGATGTCGACCAGCTGCTGACGCAGCTGCATCGTGACCTCGCCCGGCCCACCATCGGCGATGGTGAACTCGCCGTCCTGGGACCGCACCGTGCCCACCGGCGTCAGCACCGCAGCCGTGCCGCAGGCGAACACCTCGCGCAGCTGCCCACTGGCCGCGTCACGCCGCCACTCCTCCACCGAGACCGGCCGTTCCACCACCGTGCGGCCCTGGTGACGGGCGAGGGTGATGACCGAATCGCGGGTGATGCCCGGCAGGATCGTGCCGGTCAGCTCCGGTGTGACGAGCGTGCCGTCCGCGTAGACGAAGAAGAGATTCATCCCCCCCAGCTCGTCGACGTAGCGGCGGTGCACCGCGTCGAGGAACACCACCTGGTCGCAACCGTGCGCCTCCGCCTCGGCCTGGGCGGCGAGCGACGCTGCGTAGTTGCCGCCGCACTTGGCCTCCCCGGTGCCGCCCGGCCCTGCCCGGGTGAAGTCCTCGGAGACCCACACCGTGACCGGTTTCACACCACCGGAGAAGTAGGAGCCCACCGGCGAGGCGATGACCAGGTAGAGGTACTCGGCGCTGGGCTTGACCCCCAAGAAGACCTCGCTGGCGTACATGAACGGGCGCAGATAGAGGCTCGCCTCGTCCTGGCGCGGCACCCAGTCGCGGTCGATCTCGATCAGAGCGTGCAGCGAATCCAGGAAGACACTCTCCGGCAGTGGGGCCATCGCCATGCGCCGGGCGGAGGCAGCGAAGCGCGCCGCGTTGGCGTCCGGACGGAACAGTGCCACCCCGCCGTCGACGGTGCGGTACGCCTTCAAACCCTCGAAGATCTCCTGGGCGTAGTGCAGCACCGCAGTCGCCGGATTCATGGAGATCGGACCGTACGGCTCCACCCGGGCGTCGTACCAGCCTTTGCCCTCGGCGTAGCGGATGGACACCATGTGATCGGTGAAGATCCGCCCGAACCCAGGGTTGGCCAACAGCGCGTCGCGCTCAGCGGCGGCTACCGGACGAGGGTTCCGTTGGATCTCGAACTCGAGCTTCTCACCACCGCTCATCGCGTACTCCTTGCCTCCGTGTGGGGCCAACTTACCCCGAACGATCGTTAAATGAGAACCCGACAACGCCGGATCGGGGGTAAGACCGCAGGCGAAAGTCAGGATGAGGCGCCCGCGCGTCCCCGCGCGGGCGGGTAGGAATGACGCCGTCCGGGTAGGGCGGGTCAGGCTACCTGGGAAGCAAGACGGTCGCCGACCTCGTCGGTCCGCACCGGCTCACCCGGGGTGCGGGAAGCCAGCTCAGAGGCGACCGCTGCCTCTACTCGACGGGCCGCCTCGGGGTGTCCGAGGTGGTCGAGCAGCAACGCGACCGACAGCACCGCCGCGACCGGGTCGGCGATGCCGCGGCCGGCGATGTCCGGCGCCGAGCCGTGCACCGGCTCGAACATGGACGGATAGGTACGCTCCGGATTGACGCAGCCGCTGGCGGCCAGACCGATGCCGCCGCTGACGGCGGCGGCGATGTCGGTGAGGATGTCGCCGAACAGGTTGTCGGTCACCACCACGTCGTACCGCTGT
>CAYTMR010000219.1:0-4601 GCA_964438855.1 uncultured Micromonosporaceae bacterium | reverse complement strand
CTGCTGCACAGCTCGAACCGCAGCGCCGGATCGTCCCGGAGCACCTGACACACCTCGACGATCCGCTCCGGCTTGATGTGGAGGGTCAGTTCACCCCGGTCCACCACGACTCGCTCGATCGCCTCGTGGAAGCGGGGGTAGGCCTCCTCCAGGGCGTCGCACACCTCGTCGAACCAGCCACCGTAGGGCCGGGTCGCGCTCTCGGGCACCAGCTTGCGGCGTACCAGCCCACCGAAGCCGGAGGTGTCCCCGGTGCCGGAGACGCCGAACATGCCGCGCCCGGACCGGCTGGTCGGCGGAAGCTCAGCCGGCGCGCCGCTGGTGGCGCCGATCGGCGGGGCGGAGACCGGCACGCCGCCGCCTGGCTTGTCGCTCGGCGTGGTCATCGCTTACCTCCCGCGCTGGCGGCCGCCCGCTGACGCTCCGCCTGCTCCTCCATCCAGTCGAGGATCCGCAGCTGCTCCTCGCGCCCCTCGGCCACGGCCTTCGTCCACTCGGCACGCTTGGCCTTGTTGAACCGGTAGCTGGACGGCATGGCCCCCGGCGGCACCTTCGGCCCCCGCCCGGCGGCCGCCTCGGCCGCCAGCTGCGCACGCCGGCGCTCGCCCAACGGCTCGTGCTGGATCTTCTCGTGCAGCCGCAGGATCGCGTCGATCAGCATCTCCGGCCGAGGCGGACAACCCGGCAGGTACATGTCCACCGGCACGATGTGGTCGACGCCCTGAACGATCGCGTAGTTGTTGAACATGCCGCCGGAGGTGGCGCAGACGCCCATCGACAGCACCCACTTGGGCTCGGTCATCTGATCGTAGATCTGCCGCAGCACCGGCGCCATCTTCTGCGACACCCGCCCGGCGACGATCATCAGGTCCGCCTGACGCGGGCTGGCGCGGAAGACCTCCATCCCGAACCGCCCCAGGTCGTACCGGGGCGCACCGGTGGCCATCATCTCGATGGCGCAGCACGCCAGCCCGAAGGTGGCCGGCCAGGTGCTGGTCCGACGGGACCAGTTCACCAGCTTCTCCACGCTGGTCAACAGGATGCCGCTCGGCAGCTTCTCCTCGATGCCCATGTCAGTCCCACTCCAGACCGCCGCGGCGCCACTCGTAGATGTACGCCACGGTCACCGCCACCACGAACAGCGCCACCGCGAGGAAACCTCCGAGCGCGAGCTGATCGAAGGCCACCGCCCACGGCACCAGGAAGATCACCTCGATGTCGAAGATGATGAACATCATCGCGGTCAGGTAGAACTTGACCGGGATCCGCCCTCCACCCACCGCCTGCGGCGTCGGCTCGATGCCGCACTCGTACGGCTCCAGCTTGGCCCGGTTGTACCGGCGCGGCCCGGCGATCCGCGCGATGACTACCGATATGGCCGCGAAAGCCGCGGCGAGGGCGAAGAGCCCGACGATGGGCATATACGCCGACAGCGTCATGGCCTACCCAGCTCCGTCCTTCCGCTCCGCCTCGTCATGCGATCGATCACAGTATTGCCTCACCTGTTGCCTCATACGGCGGGGGCCACCCGCACCATCGCGTTGATGATCCGGTCCATGGCGTCCCCGCCACGCGGATCGGTCAGGTGCGCCATGAGCTTCAGGACAAACCGCATCAACATCGGGTGCGGCATGCCGTGCCGGACGGCCAGCCGCATCACTTGCGGGTGCCCGATCAGCTTCACGAAGATCCCACCGAGCCGGTAGTAACCGCCGTAGCGCTCCCGAAGTCGCCGCGGGTAGTCGCTCAGCACTCGTTCCCGCCCGGCCGCCGTGGGCCGGGCCAACGCCTCGCACGCCACCTCTGCGGCGATCTCGCCGGACTCCATCGCGTACGCGATGCCTTCACCGTTGAAGGGGTTGACCATACCGCCCGAGTCGCCGACCAGCATGACCCCCCGGGTGTAGTGGGGCACCCGGTTGAACCCCATCGGCAACGCCGCGCCCCCGATCCGCCCCTCGGCGTTCGCCTCGTCACACAGGCCCCAGTCCGCCGGGGTGGACCCGAGCCACTCACCGAGCAGTGCCCGGTAGTTGGTGCGACCAAATGCCTTGGAGGAGTTGAGGATGCCCAGGCCGACGTTGACCCGGCCGTCTCCCATCCCGAAGATCCAGCCGTAACCCGGTAGCAACCGGTCGGGGTCGGTGCTGCTGCGCAGCTCGAGCCAGGACTCCAAGTAGTCGTCGTCGTGCTTGGCGGGGCAGCGGTAGTAGCGCCGGACAGCGACCCCCATGGGTCGGTCCTCTCGCTTGGTCAGCCCCAAGGCCAGCGGCAGTCGACCGGACACACCGTCGGCCGCCACCACGAGGGGGGCCCGGAACGTGCGTGGCTCTCCTCCGACGGTGGCGGTCACGCCGACCACGCGGCCGTCGTCGTCGAGCACCGGGCCGGTCACGTTGTGCCCGGTCCGCAGTGTGGCCCCGACGCTAACGGCCCGCTTGGCCAGGATGTCGTCGAAGTCGTACCGGGTGCGGGTCAGACCATAGTCCGGGTAGGTGGCCAGCGACGGCCAGTCCAGCTCCAGCCGCATGCCACCACCGATCACCCGCAGTCCACGGTTGCGTAGCCAGCCGGGCTGCTGGAAGTCGATCCCCATCCGGATCAGCTGCGCCACGCCTCGGGGGGTCAGGCCGTCCCCGCAGACCTTCTCCCGCGGGAACTCGCCCTTTTCGAGGAGCAGCACCCGGACTCCGTGTCGAGCCAAGTGGTAGGCGGCGCTACTGCCTCCAGGACCAGCACCGACGACGATGACGTCTGCATCCTGGTCCGGCACGGCTCACCTCCCATCGGCCCGCGTCTCACCGGTCGCGGCTCGTGAAAGTCTTCACAAGCTCACACGATCGGAGTCTAGAACGAGAAGGTCAGAGTGACACCCTCGGGGTTCCAAGATCATCATCACTGCACTTTCGAAGATCGTCAAATTGAGCTGGGCACCCCGGTTGATCCTCGCTGGGTCGTCCCCGCGAGAAACGGCACTCACTCAGACCCCAGCGGCATCGGCGACGCTGGCCTCCCCTGCACGATACGCGTGGTGGAGCGCGACGATGCCACCGGACAGGTTGCGCCAACGGACCCGCTGCCAGCCCGCCTCGCTGATCCACTCCGCCAGGCCCGCTTGGTCCGGCCAGGCGCGGATCGACTCCGCGAGATACTCGTAGGCCACGGGATTGCTGGCGACCCGCCGCGCCACCGCAGGCAGCGCCCGCATCAGGTAGGACAGGTAGACCGTGCGGAAGGCCCGGTTGACCGGGTGGCTGAACTCGCACACCACCAGCCGCCCGCCCGGCCGGGTCACCCGCAGCAGCTCAGTCAAGGCAGCGCGTGGCTGGTGGATGTTGCGCAGGCCGAATGAGATGGTCACCGCGTCGAAGCTGCCGTCACGAAACGGTAGGGCTAGTGCGTCCCCGGCGAGCAGCCTCACCTGCGGCCGGGATCGCGCCCCGGCCCGGAGCATGCCCAGCGAGATATCGCTGCCCACCGCGTAGGCACCCGAGCGGGCCAGCTCCGCGGTCGACACCCCGGTCCCGGCCGCGACGTCGAGCACCTTCTCGCCCGGGCGCAGCTGCAACGCCGCGCGGGTGGCGCGCCGCCAGGAGCGGTCGCGGCCGAAGGACAGCACCGTGTTGGTCAGGTCGTACCGGGCGGCGACACCGTCGAACATCGCGGCGATCTCCGGTGGTTGCTTGTCGAGACCAGCCCGCCGGCCCGCCGCCTCCTCCGACAACATCCGCCCTCCTCGATAAATACGAGCGATCCTCATATTTTCCCTAAACTCAGACAAAACACTTCACGTCGACGGAGGGGACGACTGACTATGAAACTCTTCAATCCCCCACGGGACGAACTGGCGCGCTTCGACCTCGCCGTGCTCGGCTACGACCGCCGGCAGGTCCAGCAGTGCCTCCGAGACCTCACCAACCGGTTGGAAGAGGCACTGCGGCAATTGGACGCCACACTCATCCTCCGACAGCAACTCGCCAAGGCGCGCCAAGAGGTGGAGTACCTGCGCAAGAACCCACCACCACCGCCCCGGGACGTCCCCGACCCGAAGTGGGCCGAGCGGATCGGGCGGATCCTGGAAGCAGCCGAGGAGCAGGCCACGGCCCTGCGCGCCGAGGCGGAGCGGGAGGCCGAGCAGATTCGCGCCCGCGCCCTCGCCGAGTCGCTGGAGGCCCGCCGCAACCTCGAAGCCGCGCTGCGGGCCCGGCAGGCGAGTGCCGAGCGGTTGGAGGCGTTGCTGTTCGGCGCTGCGGAGACCGACTCCGCTGACCACCAGAATCGCGGGCAACGGGCTAGCGACCTGGCTCACTCCTGAGCTGGTCGCGCCCCGACCACAGGCAGTGTGGTACGCGTACCACCGCCGGGCATCGCGATCGACGAGAAGTGGGAGGTGACGCGCTCGTCGGTGGGGTCGTCGTCGGGGGTGTGGTGGACACGAAGCCGGCGATACTGGGTGTCCCGCTGAGCCGGAATCCGGTCGGCTGAGCGGATCATCCAGATCAACTCTCGCAGATTGGCCCGGTGCCGGGCCCCCGCCGAGGAGATGACGTTCTCCTCCAGCATGATCGACCCCAGGTCGTCGACGCCCATGTGCAGCGAGA
>CAYTMR010000218.1:0-4601 GCA_964438855.1 uncultured Micromonosporaceae bacterium | reverse complement strand
GCTTCCTGGTCACCGAGGCGACGTACTCCACAGGGAGCGAGTTCGTCGTCGACGGTGGTGTCACCACCGGCCCGGTGGAGCCGGTCGCCTGACGCACCGGACCGGCGGATGCCTGCCCGTATCGGGCGCATGATCGCAACCGCGGTGGGTACGGCGAACGGGATGGTTTCTGCACTCGCCGTTACCCACGCGCGCGGGCACGACTCGGGAGGTACCGCATGAGCACCGGAACGGTCACTACCAAGGACGGCACCGAGATCTTCTACAAGGACTGGGGCTCCGGCCAACCGGTGGTGTTCAGCCACGGCTGGCCGCTCACCGCCGATGTGTGGGACGACCAGCTGTGGTACGTGGCATCGAATGGCTTCCGCGCCATCGCCCACGACCGTCGGGGCCACGGCCGTTCCAGCCAGCCGTGGAACGGCAACGATCTCGACACGTACGCCGACGACCTCGCTACCCTGCTCGACCATCTTGATCTGCGCGACGTCATCCTCGTGGGTCACTCCACCGGTGGTGGTGAGGTCGTCCGGTACATGGGCCGCCACGGCACGGGCCGGGTCGCCAAAGCCGTCCTGGTCGGCGCGATCCCACCACTGTTGCTGCAGACCGACGACAACCCAGAAGGGCTGCCCCGGATGATGTTCGACGAGGTCCGCTCCGGCCTGGAGCGAGACCGGTCGCAGTTCTACCGGGACTTGAGCGTGACCTTCTACGGCGCCAACCGTGAAGGACACCACGTCTCACACGGCTTGCAGGACGCCTTCTGGCTGATGTGCATGACGGTGAGTCTCAAGGCGGCGTACGACTGCGTCCGGGTCTACTCCGAAACCGACCTGACCGAGGATTGCCGCAAGGTCGACGTGCCGACCCTGCTCATCCACGGCGACGACGACCAACTTGTGCCGATCGACGCGACGGCTCGCAAGACGGCCAAGCTGATCAAGAACAGTACGCTGCAGGTCTACCAAGGAGCTCCGCACGGACTGACCGCCACCCACCGGGACGTGTTCAACGAGGACCTGCTTGAGTTTCTCAAGAGCTGAACAGTTGAGCCGCGTGCCTGTCGGTGTGGTCGTGTTGGCGGGCGGTTCAAGCCCTCGATGAGAGGACTTCCCGATCGAGCCATATAACGTCAAACGTAGATTTCGAATGAGCTGATTATCTCACCCGTACCCACGTCCATCACCCCCTTGGCGGGATTGGTGTTGATCCGTAGGTCACGGGGAAGATCAGCTCTACTCGCGGTCGGCGTCGCCGCCGCGGTCACGTCCACGACGCTGGTCACCGGCTCCGCTAACGCGCAGGACTCCTTGCACCCGAACGACGACACGCTACCGACCGCCGCGGAGTTGGACTACGTCGCGTCGATCCACGTCGTTCCCGACCACGCCGCCCGAATGTCACGGTCCAGCCGTCAGAGCGCGACTGGTGTCGTGTTCCACGACCGCAACATGGACGGCATTCACCAGCCGCGCACCGAACCGGGAATCCCAGGCGTCGCGGTCTCCAACGGTCGTGAGGTGGTCCTGACCGACGCCACCGGCCGGTACGAACTTCCCGTCCGCGACGACATGACCATCTTCGTCACCAAACCCCACGACTGGGCCGTACCACTGGATGAGAACAACATCCCGCAGATGGCCTACCACCACAAGCCGGCCGGATCACCACCTTTGCGCTTCGGTGGGCTTCCGCCGACCGGCCCTCTACCCGCAGCGATCAACTTCCCCATGGTGCCGGTGCGCCCCACCACCGACTTCAGCTGTGTGGTGATGGGTGACACCTAGCCGTACTCCAACACCGAAGTCGGTTACGTACGCGACAGCATCGTCAACGACCTGCTCGCCTGGGACCTCACCGACACCGAGTGCATGATCCTGCTCGGCGACGTGATGGGTGACGACTTGGGACTGCTGCCCCGTTTCAAACAGATGATGAGCGCAGTCGGGCTACCACAGTACTATGTGCACGGTAACCACGACTACGACTTCGACGCCACCGACGACGCCCACTCGGCGGACACGTGGCGCCGCGAGTACGGCCCCGCCTACTACTCGTTCGACATTGGCGACGTCCACTTCGTGGTACTCGACAACGTCGTCTACCCGTGTACGAGCGAGGGCGCGCCGGCCAACTGCGGCAATTCCGCGGCGCCGGCGTACAACGAGCTCGTCTTCGACGTCCAAGGGCTGCCGGTCACGGACGACTACGGCAATCCGGTGACGGCCACAGCGAGCTGAGAACCCGACCCTAGGGTAGCGCCGCAAGGGCGCCACCCTACCTCTTGTTTCGCCGGGCGGGGCGGGCTCGCAGATGCGCCCGCTCCCCTTGACTGCCGAACAAGCTGAGAAACTCCACCGCCTCACCGTCGGCGGCGCCGAACCAGTGCGGGGTGCGGGTGTCGAACTCGGCTGCCTCGCCAGGCACCAGTACGAAATCGTGGGTGCCCAACACCACCCGCAGGCGCCCGTCGAGCACGTACACCCACTCATATCCTTCGTGGACCTGCGGCTCCGGATTCCGTGGGGAACTGGCGGGGATGACAAGCTTGTAGGCTTGGATGCCACCGACTCTGCGGCTCAATGGCACCATGGTCATCCCGTGGCGGGTGACCGGACGCAGGTGTACCCGGGGATCGCCGGTGGGCGGAGCGTCGACGAGGTCGTCGAGGGTCATTCCGTACGCCCGCGCCAACGACAGCAGCAGCTCCAAGGTCGGTCGGCGGGCACCGGACTCCAGCCTCGACAGGGTGCTCACCGAGATCCCGGTATTGGCAGACAGGGCGGTGAGAGTGACACCACGCTGCCGGCGCAACGACCGTAGTCGGGCGCCCAGTCCAGTGAGCACCTGCTCGAAATCCCCGCCCACCTGATTAGTTTGCCAAATCCGCAACGAAGCTGGCGTGGCTGTGGCGGAGGGTTCATCCTTGCCGCGGAGGTGGTCATGGTGACGGGACATGTGAACGACCGGTACGACGTGGTGGTGATCGGTGGCGGTGCCACCGGGTTGAGCGGGGCACTGACGCTGGCGCGGGCGCGTCGATCCGTGGTGGTGATCGACGCCGGGTCTCCTCGGAACGCCCCAGCCAGCGGGGTGCACGGGCTGTTGGGACACGACGGGGTCGCGCCGGTTGACCTGTTGGCCCGAGGCCTAGCCGAGGTCCGCCGCTATGGCGGCCAGGTAGTATCAGGTGAGGTCGCTGCCGTCACCTCCGTCGACGGCAGCGACAGTAGCCGATTCACCGTGGCCTTGGCTGATGGCCGGAGTACCACGTCGCGGCGGCTACTAGTGGCCAGCGGGCTGGTCGACGAACTACCCGACATCCCCGGGTTGGCGGCCCGCTGGGGTCGGGACGTCGTGCATTGTCCGTACTGTCATGGCTGGGAGGTACGGGACCGCTCCATCGGCGTGCTGGCCACCGGCCCGATGTCCGTTCACCAGGCGCTGCTGTTCCGGCAGTGGAGCGACGATGTCACGTTCTTCACCCACACCTGGCCAATGCCGGGGCCGGAGGAAGCGGAGAAACTGGCCGCGCGGGACATCCCGGTGGTGACCGGCGAAGTGGTTTCTCTGGAGATCGACAATGACCGAATCACGGCGGTACGCCTGGCCGACGGTTACGCGGTCCCGCGTAGCGTGATAGCGGTGTCGACTTACCTGAAGGCGCGTGCTAGCTTCCTCACCCCACTCGAACTGAGCTCGGCTCCTCACCCGATGGGAATCGGCGAGCATCTACCGGCTGATTCGACCGGACGCACCACCGTGCCGGGAGTATGGGTGGCAGGTAACGTCACCGACCTGGTCGCACAGGTGGGTGCGGCCGCGGCCGCGGGCGCTGCGGCCGCGGCGCAGATCAACGCCGACCTGGTCGAGGAGGAGACCCGACAGGCCGTGACCGCCTACCGGGCACAGCCGGTGAGATGAGACGGCCGCCAGTGCGAGTGGCTTCCTACTGGCCGGTGTCTAGGCCGGCCGCTGTGGCGGTCTACGCAGGTGCAGTGGTGATGTCGAACGGTCGAGCTCCCTTTCGAGGGCACGAATTGCCACTGCCCAGGCATCGACGTCGGGCAGAGGTGGGTTCGGGTCAGGGTTGCGACCGTGCAACAGGTCACACACTTCCTGGTAGGCGGTGACAGCAGCTGTGACGACACGGAGGCGGCGGGATCGATCCTGCATGTCGAGCCCTGGGGCGCCAACACTGAGTCTCAGACGCCGCACGACGTGCCGAGAGTCGGGCTTTTCCTTGAAGATGGCCCCGGGAAGCCTTTCCACGAGGCGCTCCATACGGAGGCGAAGGAGCAGCGCGTGAAGCTTTGCTCGGTCAGACGCTGTGGCGGGCCACGACTGGCACACCACCTCTAGTTCAGCGAGATCGACCTTCGGCGTCTTCGCCATCTCACACCGTCACTTCCCGGACCACAGAGACGAGCTCGCGTGCCTGCTCGACCCAGTGGCGCATTGCGCGCGGTGATCTCCCTACCAGTCGGGCTGGCGGCCCACTACGCCCTGGCGCTACAGCTGTGGGTGCTACACCGCCCGGACGGCACTAGGCCGTGTTTCATAAGTGGGCCTGGGTGATCAAGTTCATGGTGTGTCGC
>CAYTMR010000217.1:0-4687 GCA_964438855.1 uncultured Micromonosporaceae bacterium | reverse complement strand
CATCGATCCTGTCTGGCATGAAGGGTACGGCACCGCTGACGAACTTGTCACCAGTGTTCACCAACCGCCTGCTCGATATCGACCCGTCCCTAGAAGGTTTCAACTATGCGGGAGAAACCTATGACGCGGTCGTGATCAGTGCGCTCGCCGCGGAGCTGGCAGGAACCCCGGATCCAGAGAAGGTCCGCCGCTACATCAAGGGCGTCACCGCCGGCGGCGAGCCGTGCGACACCGTAGCCGCGTGCCTGAAGTTGGCGCGGGAAGGCAAGGATCTGCAGTACCGCGGGGTGGTGTTGCGTCAGGGCGGTTTCACCGAGGACGGTGAGCCCGCCGTAGCGACGTACGGCACCCAGCACTTCGGCCCAGACGGGCGGATCGATCCGGGCAAGACGGAGTTCGTCGGCGCCGGGGACGCGAGCGCGACCACCACCGAGACACCGCCGAAGCCGGGCCCACGCCCCACCAGTCGACCGTGGGACGTCGAGCCGCTCAAGATCGGTGGATTGCTCCCGAAGACTGGTGATTTGTCCTACACGTATCCACCGCTGCGCGCGGGGGCGCTGCTGGCGGTCGCGGACATCAACGAGGCCGGCGGCGTGTTCGGGGTGGACGTCGAGTGGATCGACGGGGACGACGGCACCCGACCGGAGGTCGCGAAGGAGACCGTGGCCGACCACATCGAGGCTGGGGTGCACGTGATCATCGGTGCCGCGGCCTCGACGGTGACGGCGGCGGTGTTGCCGGACGTGGTGGCCGCGAAACGCATCCTGTTCAGCCCTGCCAGCACCGCCCACGACCTGATGACGCTGGACCACGACGGATACCTGTTCCGGACCGCACCCTCCGACCTACTGCAGGGAGCGGCACTCGCCGACATGATCATGCGTGACGGTGTGGCGAAGGTCGCCATCATCTATCGAGGGGACGAGTACGGCGAGGGCCTGCGGGAGAACACCGTGGCGTCGCTCCGCGGGTTCGGTATGCCGGTGGGCGACATCATCCAGCTGGACTACCCGGTCATGGCCGACCCGGCCCAGCCGATCCCGGAACTCGACGCGTTGGTGCAGCGGGTGCGTCGCGAGGCGCCCGAGGGCATCTTGATCATCGGTTTCGCGGAGAGCGCTCAGATCATCCAGGCGTTGGTCGACGCCGGCATTCCTATCACTCGCTGACGGGCCGCTGCCGCGACGTACCCGCGGCGGTGCCATCGGCGAGTACGGTGTCCGGAGTGCAGAGAGGAGCCTTCACATGAGCGAGTCCACCGCGCCGGAGCAGAGGGTCAGCATCGACCTCGACCGGGACGGAAAGCCAGACGTCTGGCTCACGGACACGGACGGAGACGGCCGGCCGGACCGGTTCGAGGTGGATACGACCGGCGACGGTCGCCCTGACCTGACGATGGTCGACACGGACGGGGACGGCACGCCGGACACCGTGGTCAAGCCCTGACAGCACTATCGGTGGCCCGTGGCCGGTCGCACTGGCCGGCCGCGGGCCACCGATAGTGAGACGGGGAACGACCCAGGCGCCCGGCCTGGGTCGGTGGTCAGTCGCCCGTGCGTGTCGGTGGTCAGTCGCCCGTGCGTTGCTGCGGGATCTGACCCTGCAGGAGAGCACGGACTTCGGACTCACGATAGCGGCGGTGCCCGCCCAGCGTGCGGATTGCGCTGAGCTTGCCCGCCTTCGCCCACCGGGTCACGGTCTTCGGGTCAACGCGGAACATCGATGCGACCTCGGCCGGGGTCAGTAGTGGCTCTGGTTCGTGTGTGCGCGACGCCATCGGTACTTCCTCCACAGTTGCCGGACTCTCCCGCGGGGGTGCGGAAGATCGCCCTTGCGCGTGCGGCCGGGATCCCTCCGGCCGGCGCGACTCCATGGTCCGGCTAGTCCCCGATGTCCGACATGGGCCGAACGGCCGAAGGTAAGTGGATGGACGTATGATGAATGCGCCGTTTATCTCCTATGAGAGCTTTACGACCATTGATTGGCGCCACTCTTGTCTCACTAGTTGGCACGCTCCAGTAGTTGCACGGCCCGCCAGCGGGTGACCAACGTCTCATACGCGGTGGACGCCGCCTCGGTGTCTCCGCTCGCCAGCGCCGCCAAGCCGACGGCGGCCAGGTCGGGAGAGTCGTCGGCGATCAGCTGCGCCGGCGGCAGCAGCTCCGCCAGACCGCCGTAGTCCAGCTCGACGACCGACGCGGGGTGGAACTGCTCCAACCACCGGGCGCTGTCCGCCACGGCCTCAGTGATGGGTACTTCTCCCACCGAACGACGCAGGATGCCCAGGGTCCGGTGCGCCCGGCGCCTCGCCTTGGACATGTCGGTGCGGTATCGCAGCTGTCGAGGCCGCTCCGTGCTGATCTCACGTTCGTCGCCCGTGAAGAACACGAACCATCGCAGCGGCACCCCCCAGGTGGCGACCTGCTCGTGGACGGCCCGCTGCTCGAGTGGCCAGGCGTCGACGACCGCCCGGGCCAGACCGGCGAACCGGGGTGGCACGAAGGCGTCGGCCAGGATCGGTGGCACCCCGTCGCGAGCGTGCAGGGCGGCCTGAGCGACCCGTACTCGCAGGCTCCAGGGGCAGACCAGGATGCTCCCTTCGGACTCGATCACATACGCCTCGTCGGGCAGCTCCGGTAGGCGGGTCCAGCCAGTGCCCAGGGCCTCCAGTACGGCGGTGCGTTGGCGCTGTGGTCCGTCCGTGACGGCCACCGCACGCCCTTCCTCGACGTAGCGTCGCCAGTACCGCTGTCGTTCCCGGTCGAACGCGGACAGCGGCTCGTATACCCGTAGGTAGGAGGCGAACAACGGCGGCACGGCGCGATCCTCCCACACGACGCACGGATAGGCTCAGGGGCGGACGACGGTACCCCGTCGGCCACAGCCGACCCACCACCACCACAGGTGGTCGGCGCCTTCCGTCTCTCCGCCTGGCGGAGCTGGCCCGTTGGGAGCAGGCATGGGAGTTTTTCAAGAGGACCTCGGCCACGAGCAGGTGGTCTTCTGCCACGACAAGGCGACCGGGCTACGGGCGATCATCGGGATCTACTCCACCGCGTTGGGTCCCGCGCTAGGAGGCACACGCTTCTACCCGTACGCCACCGAGGAGGATGCGCTGCGCGACGTGCTGCGGTTGTCGCGGGCGATGGCGTACAAGAGTGCGTTGGCCGGTCTGGACTTGGGTGGCGGTAAGGCTGTGATCTGGGGAGATCCGGCCACGCTCAAGAGCGAGGCGTTGCTGCGTGCCTACGGCCGTTTCGTGGAGTCACTCGGCGGCAGGTACATCACCGCCTGTGACGTAGGCACGGACGCCTCGGACATGGACGTCATCGCCCGAGAGACCCGCTACGTGACCGGACGCAGCCAGGAGCAGGGCGGCGCCGGCGACCCGTCGGTCTACACCGCGTGGGGCGTCATCCAGGGCATGCGTGCCGCCGCGGAGCACGTGTGGGGTACCTCCTCCCTGGCCGGTCGTCGGGTAGGCATCGCAGGCCTCGGGAAGGTGGGCCGGCACCTCACCGGTCATCTGCTCGCTGACGGCGCAAGCGTGATCGCTACGGACATCAGTCCGGCGGCGAGAGAGTGGGCCCGCGCCACTCACCCTGAGATGACCCTCGTCGAGGACATCGACGCGCTCATCAAGTCGGACATCGACATCTACGCGCCCTGTGCCCTCGGTGGCGCGCTCAACGACGAAACCGTGCCGATGCTCCGGGCCCGGGTGGTCGCCGGATCGGCGAACAACCAGCTCGCCCACCCCGGGATCGACCAGGCGCTGGTCGACCGCGGCATCCTGTACGTGCCGGACTACCTGATCAACGCCGGTGGGCTCATCCAAGTGGCGGACGAGATCCGCGGCTTCGATCCCGAGCGGGCGAAGGCGCACGTCGGACGAATCTACGACGCCACGCGCGAGCTGTTGACGTTTTCCCAGGTCGAGGGCGTGCCTCCGGCGGCCGCAGCCGACCGGCGAGCGGAGCAAAGGATAGCTGAAATCGGACGTATAAGGATGATTCGGGTCGGTTCGGTGTGATGCTTGCCCGAGGAGGTGGGGTCGAGGTGTCAAACCCCGCCCTTGGGATGTAACGTAAGAGCCACGAGAGAGCTGAACGTCATCGGGGCCCGCCGTTAGGGCTGCCCCGACTTTTGTGCGAGGGGGTCGCCATGGGGCGCGGCCGTGCGAAGGCCAAGCAGACGAAGGTGGCCCGGGAGCTGAAGTATCACTCCCCGAAGACCGACCTTGAGGCGCTGCAACGCGAACTCTCCGCCGAGCGTCAAGCCCAGAAGTACGACGATCCGTACGCGGAGTACCTCGACGAGTACGAGGACGACGAGGCGGACACGGGGAGCCGGTCACGGCGCCGTTGATCGACGCGGCCGTCCCCCGCTGACCGGGCCACCGTGTCCGGTCAGCGGGGGCGGTTGGAAAACTCAGTGAACTGAGTGGTGAAGACGTCGGTCCAACGCGGTGCGCCTCTCTCCCGGGCCGCCTGAACCCGCTGTTGCTGCACCGCCGCTGCGGCAGCCACCATCTGTCGCAAGCCGGCGGCTTGCTGCTGCACCCGCTGGGTGAGTGGGTCAGGCGTGGGGTGCAAGTGCTTGGGCATGATCGAGCACTCCTTCCATGAGGCGGATCTTCGTGTTGCGGCAGTGTTCGGTCTCGGTCACGTCGAACCTGCCCTGC
>CAYTMR010000216.1:0-4688 GCA_964438855.1 uncultured Micromonosporaceae bacterium | reverse complement strand
CGAGCGTCCGCCTGAAAAGCGGAAGGTCGGCGGTTCGACCCCGCCCCTGGCCACCAGTGCGATGGCGCGGTCGCCTGTGTGCGCGGCGCATCACCTTTCACACCCCTGCGGTACGTCTGCTGCTTCTTGGCGTCTCCTCGCGCGCGGATTTTCTTGACTCGGAGTAGTCGTCCGTTCACGCCGATAGGATGGGCTCGTCGCCGGAGCACTGAGCCTGGGCTGATCTCAGACCAGGGCAGCGGGAAGGGCAGCTATGGAGCGGCGGGACCGCGGACCCGCCGGCGTCGCCGCTTTCGTGGACGCCTGGGGGCGGGCCCTAGCCGGTATCGGGTTCACCCCGTTGACGCCGGCCGAACGTCACGAGGTCCTGACCCGACTGGCAGGGCGTCTGGCCGCGCTGGCCCAGGCTGAGCGACTCGATCCGGACGCCGTCCGTGGCGTCGGCCTGGACCTGGTCGCCGCGGGCTTCTCCGCCCCGGAGGTGCTCGGACACACCGTCGCTCTGCTGTACGCCAAGGCGACCGATCTCGGAGGCTCGCGTGAGCGCTCGCTGGAGCTCGCGCGCGGAGTGGCGGCCGGGTTCGTCAGCGGCGTACGCGACCGGGCGCTGGAGGCTCAGGAGAAGATCCGTGTCGCCGCTCTGATGGCGCAGGCTCAGGCCGAGGAGGCGCAGCGCTTGAGCGAGGCGAAGTTCCGCTACCTGGCGACCCACGACTCGCTGACCGGCTTGCCCAATCGCCGGTTGCTCAGTGAGCGGGTGACCCGCGTCGTCCAGGCGGCTGGACCGGACAGCCGACTCGGCCTTTGCTGCGTTGGCTTCGACTGTTTTGCGAGCCTCTATCACGCTCTGGGGCACCGCGTCGGTGAGCGGTTGTTGGTGGCGGCGGCGGAGCGACTGCGTACCCTGACCCGCGTCTCGGGTCACTTGGTCGCGCGAGTAGACAGTGACCAGTTCGCTGTCCTGATCGCTGAGACCTCCTCACAGGAGGATGCCGTCAAGGTCGCGGACCGGGCGTTGGCCGTGCTCTCGGAGCCGTATCAGATTGACGATCACGAGTTGTCTCTGGTTGCCAGCGCCGGCGTCGTAGAGCAGCCGGCACTCGGTACCGACCCGGCGGAGTTGCTGCGCTGGGGGCAGATCGCGCTGCACTGGGCCAAGGAGGACGGACGCGGACGGTGGCGACTGTTCGAGCCGGACCGGAGCGCGCAGGACGCGGAACGCTACCGACTGTCGGCGGCGATGCCGGCAGCGCTGCGCCGCGGTGAGTTCGACCTCGCCTACCAACCGCTGATCTGGCTACGAGACGGGCGGTTGGCGGGTTTCGAGGCGCTGGCTCGGTGGCGGCATCCCGACTACGGGCTGCTGACCGCCGACCGTTTCATCGGATTGGCGGCGGACACCGGGCTCATCGTCCCGCTCGGCAGCCATCTGCTGGAGCGGGCGTGCCGCTGGGCGACCACCTGGGCCACGTCCAGCGACGCGCCGTTCATCAGCGTGAACCTCGCCGTGCGACAACTACGTGACCCGGCCCTGCTGGCCAACGTCGTCGAGATTCTGGACCGCTCCCAGCTACCTCCCCACCGACTCCAACTCGAGATCACCGAGCACGCGATGATCGGCGACAGCGACGAGATCACTGACCTGCTCACCAACCTGGTGCGCCTCGGCGTGCGGATCGCCCTGGACGACTTCGGCACCGGGTACTCCAACCTCGCCTACCTGGGTGCCTTGCCACTGCATGGACTCAAGCTCGACAGAGCCTTCGCGTCGCGGCCGGTCGCTGCCGACGTCGACCACGACGCGTTCCTTGGCTCCGTCGTGCAGCTAGGCCATACCGCAGGGCTCGTGGTCACTGGAGAGGGGATCGAGAGCAGCGACCACGCCCGTCGACTGCGCGCCGTGGGTTGCGACATTGGGCAGGGCTACTTTCTCGGTCGTCCTGTGCCTGCGGAGATGGCGGCCCAGATGGCGCGGCGGGGGCGGTTGGCCGGGCCGGTGCTGCGGGCGCTGGGATTGTCGCTGGGCGGTCAGGGCTGGCGCGCCACACCCCCGTAGCCGAGCAGCCGGGCCGGGTCGTCGGCCTCTTCGGGGCCGTCCGGTCGCCAGTCCGGCAGAAAGGTCACTCCTGGAGGGACGAACTCCATCCCGTCGAACCACGACGTGATCTCCGCCTTCGTCCGGACGTAGACGTGCTCATCGGCGTGGGCGTAGGCGGCCACCAACCGCGCCACCTCCTCACGCAGTTGCGGTCCCGCCTCCTCGTCGGCGATGTGCGAGATCGCCAGGTAGCTGCCGGGTGCCAGCCGTTCCCGGTAGCGCCTGACCAGCTCGCCTGGGCGGTCGTCCGGGCCGATGAAGAGCAGGACACCTACCATCAGCAGCCCCAAAGGCTCTGAAAAGTCGATCAGAGCTCGAGTTTCAGGATGGTCCAGAATGGACTCGTGGTCCCGGATGTCGCACTGGATGATCGTCGCGTGCGGGTTGTCGGCGAGCAGCTGCCGGGCGTAGGTGTAGGCGATGGGCTCATAGTCCACATAGACCACTCGAGCGTCCGGCACCCGGCTCTGGGCGATCTCGTGCACGTTGCCCACGGTGGGGATGCCCGACCCGATGTCGAGAAACTGCCGGATGCCCTCGTCGAGGTAGAACCGCACCACCCGGTTGAGGAACGAGCGGTTGAGCCGGGCCACGTTGGGAACCCAGCTGACGACCTGACGCACCTGCTCGGCGAACTCGCGGTCCTTGGCGAAGTTGTGCTCCCCACCGAGGAAGTAGTCGTACGCGCGCGCCGCACTCGGCGCGTTCAGGTCGAGCTCCCGAGGGCCGTACGCCGCGCTGTCGGGCACCGGAGACCCCCTTTCGCGATAGGCCACCGTCATCATCACCGTATCGCGGTGATCAGACTGGTGGCGCGATGAAGAGTCCGGGGTCAGGATCGTTGCTGCTTTCGCGGGCGACCTCCTCGTTCATCGGGTTGGCGGTGCCCCACTGGTCGGCGGTCGCGGGATCCTCCAGGTCGAACACGCTCGGGTGCCAGGTGTCCTCGTCGATCTTCGTCAGCTCGGTGGTGTACTCCACGGTGTTGCCGTGGGGATCGAGGAAGTAGCTGAAGGTGTTGTCGCCGGCCAGGTGACGGCCCGGCCCCCAGATCTTGCGGTAGCCGGCACGCATCACCCGTCCGGTGCCGCGCATGTACTCGTCGATGCCGCGCATCTCGTACGACGTGTGGTGCAGCGCGACGTGTGGCCCTCGGACGATGGCGAAGCTGTGGTGCCAGATGTTGCAGCGCATGAAGTACATGAAGTCGCCGAAATGCCGCGAGGCCAACGTGTCGGACAACCGGAACCCGAGATGCTGCTCGTAGAACGCGCGGGTGCGGGCCGGGTCGGGGGAGTTGACCACCACGTGCGACAGCCGCACCGGGATCGCCTCGCGCTCTTCGATCTTTCGGTGAGCGCGTGGGGCGACGTCACTGGAGATCTCCACCGTCCTGCCGTCGACGTCGAAGAACCGGAAGCCGTACCCGCCTCCGGGGGTCTGCAACGTACCGGGCTCACTCACCAGTCGCACGCCGGCCGCCGCCAGCCGCTCCGCGAAGGCGTCCACGTCGGCCGTGCTGGCGGCTCCGAACGAGATCAGGTCGAGCCGCTTCTCCGAGGCCTGGCGCAGGCGGACCACGTACTGCTCGGGCGAACCCTCCGCGGCGAGGAACGCGAGACCGGAGTCCTCAGCGACTCGGGTCAAACCCCAGATGTCCTGATAGAACGTGAGTTGTCGCTTGAAGTCAGGGACCGCCATGTCGACGTGGCGGAGATGGGTGATGGTCGGCATCGGCATCGGCGCCTCCTCGAGGGGTCGAGACTGTGCCCCATTGTCACCCAAGAGGGCCGACACCATCTGCTCGCGCGGTACGCCCGTGTCGAGGAGGTTTTCCCCGGTCGGGGCGCCGGCTCAGCGTCGGCGGTGTCGGAGCGTCGCAGCCGCTGACCCGGCGAGGGTCAGGAGGCACTCGGAGAGGTGTCCATCCGCGATCGCTGCGTGGAACAACGCGTTTCCGGTGGACGAGTCTCCATTCGCGTAGGCGCTGAGGAACCGGGCGACCCACCGAGTCTCGTACTCGGCGTGATCGATGCCGGGAAAGTCCAGTGTCCAGTGGCCGGGTCGCAGGTTCGAGCCGAGGGTGGTCGCGGCCAGACACCAGGCGACGTCGTACGCACCGGCCATGCCAGCTCGGTGGACGACGTCCTCGAACGCCCCCACCACGGCCTCGTCCTCCCCGGCGAGCGCTCGGTGCAGCACTTCTGCCGCGTCCCGTGATGCGGCATCCGTCGGATCCACGTCGGCAGAGTATGTGGGCGCGTCAAGCGATCAACCGCTAGCGTCGCGTGGTCTGGCGCGTTAGGGTGCCGGCGGAAGTCTGCGCGAGGCCGCTGGCCAAGAGTTACGCGAGGTACCACCAGATGCGCATCAACCGCCTGCACATTGTGACCGTCTGCGCTGCGGTCGTCGCTCTCGTGGCCGGTTGCGGCGGCGACGAGGCTCCTGCGCTGGAGGACGACCTGCCCACGGTGGTCCGGCTCTACGGTACTGACGGGACGATGCACACCGCCTTCTCGGAGAATTTCTCCGATCCATCGATCCTGTCTGGCATGAAGGGTACGGCACCGCTGACGAACTTGTCACCAGT
>CAYTMR010000215.1:0-4695 GCA_964438855.1 uncultured Micromonosporaceae bacterium | reverse complement strand
TGCACGAGCGTGACCCGACGGCGCTCCCGGGCCGCAGCGCGGGCGAACGCGTCCCGGATCACCCGCTCCACGCCGTGCCGGGTGTTGAGGCTCTCCTCAGTGGCGATCTCGGCCGGAGTGCCGCGGTGCAGGCCACCTCCGGCGCCAGCGTAGAGCCCTTCGGTGCCCTCACGCACCACCACCAGGTCGATCTCACCTGGCTTGACATTGGCCAGCGGGCTGGTGGTGCCCGGCCACAGCCGTGACGGGCGGAGGTTGACGTACTGGTCGAAAGCGAACCGCAGGCGCAGCAGCAGACCGCGCTCCAGCACCCCTGGTGGCACGCTGGGGTCGCCCACCGCTCCGAGCAGGATCGCGTCGTGCTGGCCCAGCTCGCTCAGCACCGAGTCTGGTAGGACTTCGCCGGTGCGGTGGTAGCGGGCGGCACCGAGGTCGTACTCCGTGGTCTCCACGCCGGGAAGGGCCGCGTTCAACACCTTCAGGGCCTGGGCGATCACCTCCGGGCCGATGCCGTCACCGGCCACCACTGCGATTCGCGCCACGTCGCGACCCCTCCTTCTCTGCACCGAACGAACCTTAAGTCAACGTCCCAGTGCGCGACACCCTGATCTCGCATGCTGGGAAACCGCGAGCGAACCCGGTCCGACCTGCTCACCTCGGCATCGCCAAATCGGACGGACGGGCACTAGTATCGCGGTGTGGCTGATGAGCGTACCTCCGTGGAGCATCCCCTGAAGGGTCGGTTCGACCTCTCCCGCGCCGAGTGGCGCAGCGCCGGCGAGAACGGCCGGATCCAGATCGCCTTCGTCGACGACCTCATCGGGATGCGAGACGGACACAACCCCGACAGTCCCGTGCTGATCTTCACCGAGGCGGAGTGGGACGCCTTCGTCGCCGGCGCCAAGGACGGCGAATTCGACCTGCCCGAAGACGCGTGAGCGCGCCGGTGGCCCGGCCACCGGCGCGCTCCACCGAGCAAGCTCTCCTAATCCAGGCGCAGATCCACCGCGCTAGCCGTGGTGGCGTCGATCTCCGCGGCCGCCTGCTGCAACAGGTCCGCGCTGACCGCCGAGTCGACGGTGAGCGCCATCAGAGCGTCACCACCGACCGTACGCCGCGACACCTGCATGCCGGCGATGTTGATCCCCGCGGCACCGAGCGCGGTCCCGATCAGGCCCACCACACCGGGCCGGTCCGCGTACCGGAAGAACAGCAGGATGCCCTCGGCGTCCAGCTCCAAATCGAAACCGTCCACCTCGGTCAGCTTGACCGTGTCCCGGACCCCGTTACTCCATAGGCTGCCCGACACGCTCACCGACCGACCGTCGGGCATGGCGCCACGCACCGAGACCACGTTGTGGTGCTCCGGCGACTCGGGGAACGTGCCGAGATCCACCTCCACTCCCCGGTCGGCGGCGATCAGCGGCGCGTTCACGTAGGTGACCTGCTCCTCCACCACGCCACTGAACAGGCCCTTGGTGGCGGCCAGGCGCAGCACCGACACGTCGTTGCCGACCGCCGGGCCACGCACCTCGACGGTGACGCTGGCCGCGACCCCGCCAGCCACCGCGGTGAAGACCTTGCCAAGCTTCTCAGCCAACGGCAGCAGCGGGCGGACCTCCTCGGCGACCACGCCGCCGGCCTGCACGTTGACCGCGTCAGGGACGAACTCACCCTGCAAGGCCAACTTGACGCTGCGCGCGACCGCCGTGCCGGCCTTGTCCTGCGCCTCGTAGGTGGAGGCGCCTAGGTGGGGCGTCGCGACCACGTTGTCGAACTGGAACAGCGGTGACGAGGTGCACGGTTCCTTGGCGTAGACGTCGATGCCCGCCCCGGCCACCCGTCCCTCAGCCAGCGCGTCGGCGAGCGCCTGCTCGTCCACCAGCCCGCCGCGGGCGGCGTTGATGATCCGCACCCCCGGCTTGACCATCGACAGCTCCCGAGCACCGATCAGGCCCACCGTCTCGGGGGTCTTCGGCAGGTGGATCGAGATGAAGTCGGACTGCCGCAGCAGCTCCTCCAGGCCCACCAGGCGCACTCCCAGCTGCGCTGCCCGCGCCGGCTGCACGTAGGGGTCGTAGGCGATCAAACGCGCGCCGAAGGCGGCCATCCGCTGAGCGAACAGCACACCGATGCGGCCCAGACCCACCACTCCGATGGTCTTGCCGGCAATCTCGACGCCGGTGTAGCGCGAACGCTGCCATTCCCCGGCCTTGAGCGCGGTGCAGGCGGCGACCGTGTTGCGAGCCACCGCCAGCAACAGGGCCACCGCTTGCTCGGCGGCCGAGACGATGTTGGCGGTGGGTGCGTTGACCACCATGACGCCCCGGGCGGTCGCGGCTGGCACTTCGACGTTGTCCAGCCCCACCCCGGCCCGGGCGATCACCTTCAGCCGCGGAGCGGCTTCGATAGCGGCGGCGTCCATCTGGGTCGCCGAGCGCACGATCACAGCCTCGGCGTCGGCGAGCGCTGCGAACAACGCCGCCCGATCGGTACCGTCGACATGCCTGACGTCGAAGTCTTGCGCCAGGATGTCGATCGCGGCCGGGGCCAGCTCTTCGGTGATCAGTACGACGGGAGTCATGATCTCCTCGCGGAAGGGTCGGTCGGCGCGCTGGGGCGTGCGTGGCACGAACCCGACTGGCGGTTACGTGGCAATGTGCCGATGGTAGGTCCTTAACCCTCTGGAAACCGCCCGGTACCGGCGTGACAGTGCTCACGCGGCCCGAGAGCAACGAAAAAGACCGAACGATGCCTTAACGGCTGCCCGACCCGGCGGTCACTCTGGCCCCGCTGAGCAACTCCTGGTCCGCGTCCGGTGCGAACTGGTGCAGCGTGTGCGCGTCCGAGGTAGCCAGGTCACACAGCCGGTCCAGCGCGAGCGTGCCGACCGGTTGGTAGATCCGCTCCCGTGGTGGCTCCTCCCCCGGCGCCAGCGCCCCCTGGGCCACCAGGAAGTCGAGGATGTCCGAGCGGACCGACGGCAGGCACACCGGCGAGTGGTAGAGCACGTTCAGCGCCTGGAGCCGCATGTCCTGCACGTGGTGGTCGCCCTTGTCGTCGTGGAAGTGCGGGTTGCGGGTCTCGATCTGGGTCACCGACACCGAGCGCTCCATCACGTCCGGATGGGAAGACTCCACCACCCCGCCGAACTGCTCGAACATGTCGAGGTACTCGAACGGTTCCACCGCGAAACCACCGGCCAGGCGCAGTTTGAGGCCCAGGGCCATGGTCATGGCGTGCTCGCCGGAGTTGCCGGTCGCGATCACCTCGGTGCCGAAGCCGGAGTACTCCCCCACGAGCTGGTTGAGGAACTGGTTGGTCACCTCCGAGGTGCGCCCTCGGCGGCTGAAGAACAGCCGGCCGTCGCGAAGCTTGGGCTTGGAGTTCCAGGAAATGCGCACCATCGCATACGGACTGTCGGCCAGGTGCAGCGCGGCCGCGTACGCCTTGCAGTACTCGTGGACCGCCCCCGGGACGAAGTTGTCAGCATCGATGTATCCGATGTAGTTGCGCCCCGTCAACGCGGCCAGCGCCAGGCCGATCAGCATCGCCTCGCCCTTGCCGGAGCGGACCAGCCCCTGCTCGTCGATGAGGTCCATCGCACCGGCCGCCTTCAACGCCGCGGCCAGGCCCGGATCGCGCTGGTGGACCGCGATCGCGGGGCGCTCGGCCAACTGGCAGAACTCGTCGACCGTCTGGACCTCCATCGCGTACCGGTCGACCGGATGCCGACTGCTGTTGGACACGAGAATGATGAGGCAGTCGTGCGGGATGCCCGACAGTACGCCCTCGATCACCTTTCGTGTCTCGTTCATGCAAGGCACCACGATCGCCATGTCGCGCTCGATGGCGCGTATCGCCTCGGTGGACACCTGAAGGCTGGCTCGGGTACGAGTGGCCGTTTCGTCGCCGGGTCCGCTGGCAGAGTCGAGCTCGATGACCCGCTGAAGCTCATGAACGCGAACAGCGCCGAAACGCTCGGTGCGGTGCGGACGCTCCAAACGCATGCGTGCGACAGTACCGCCGTCCGGGGCGCTTTGCACATCACCCGGAGGCATTTATGGCAATGGATTTATAAGACCGCTTTGCGGACCTCCGTTCGCAACCTTCCGGCAACCAAAAAGTGCTACGGGGCGGGCCATCGCGGCCCGCCCCGACACGATCACGCGGTTTCGGTCAACGGCTTGTCGACCCAGCTCATCATCCCGCGCAGCTTGCGGCCGACCTCCTCGATCGGGTGCGCGGCCCCCTTCTCACGAAGCTTGTTGAAGTTGGGCCGCCCGGCGTCGTCCTCGGCCACCCACTCCTTGGCGAACTCCCCGGAACGAATCTCAGCCAGGATCCGCCGCATCTCCTCCTTGACCCGCTCGTCGATGACCCGCGGGCCCCGGGTCACGTCGCCGTACTCGGCGGTGTCGGAGATGCTGTACCGCATCCGCTCGATCCCGCCCTCGTACATGAGGTCGACGATCAGCTTCAGCTCGTGCAGGCACTCGAAGTAGGCCATCTCCGGCGCGTAGCCGGCCTCGATCAGCACCTCGAAACCGGTCTTGACCAGTTCCTCGGTACCGCCGCAGAGCACGGCCTGCTCGCCGAAGAGGTCGGTCTCGGTCTCTTCCTTGAAGTTGGTCTCGATGATGCCCGCGCGGGTGCCGCCGATGCCTTTAGCGTAGCTGAGCGCCAGCGCCTGGC
>CAYTMR010000214.1:0-4701 GCA_964438855.1 uncultured Micromonosporaceae bacterium | reverse complement strand
CAGCGAGAACGCCACCGTCACCCTGTGCCACACCGGTACCCGGGACCTCGCGGCACACACCCGGCGCGCGGACATCATCGTCGCCGCGGCCGGGGTACCAGGTCTGGTCACTCCCGACATGGTCCGGCCGGGTGCCGCCGTGGTGGACGTGGGCGTGACCCGCGTCGGGACCACCGCGACTGGGCGGGCCAAGCTCGCCGGCGACGTGGACCCGGCGGTCGCCGAGGTAGCCTGTTTCCTCGCACCCATGCCCGGCGGGGTCGGCCCCATGACCCGGGCGATGTTGTTGGCGAACGTGGTCGAGTCGGCAGAGAGGCGAAGCGCCGCCTAGCGATCGGAGGCGGCGCTGGTCTGGGCGCAACCGGTGCATCGAGAAACCACTCGGTGCACCGGTCTCCACTGTCATTCAGTCGAAAGCGCCTTCCTCCTCGAAGAGCAGCTCGGTGTGTTCGATCACCCAGCCGCCACCCGACTTGCGCAGGGTGTATTGCGTGGTACTGGTGACCGGCGGCGTCGAGTCCCCCGCGGTGACGACGACCGTGGCTTGCACCACCGCGGTGTCCCCACTCTCTGAGACCAACCGCACTTCCTTGACGTCGAGCGTCACGTCGAGACCAGCCATGCCGAAGGTTTCCTCGCACATCTCGATCGCCTCCGACTTGGTGGTGGCACCGCTGATCCGCCACGTCTCCTCGGAGATCACGTCCATCATCGCGGCACAGTCGTTGTTTTCGAGGGCGTGGAAGTACGTCTCCACCGCGGCTTCAGGACTCTTTCCGCCGCTGCCGAAAGCCCAGACCAACAAGCCGCCGCCGACGTCGAGCAGCAGGACGAATCCAGCGACGATTCCGACGATGAGGCCGACTGTCTTGCCGCTACTGCGACCGCCGGGCGGCGGCGCTCCGTAGGGTTGGTGGTAGGCCGGGCCGTAGGGTCCTGGCTGTTGCCAGCCCGCCGGTGGCGGCGGTGGAGCACCCGGATACTGCGGACCCTGCGGGGCCCCTGCAACGTCGGGCGAGTAGGGCGGAGGTGGAGGCTGGGGCGGTGGGACCTGCCCCGGCGGGAGTGGCTGCCCTGGCTGCGCGGGAGGGCCGGATGGAGCGGGCTGGGTAGGCTGGTGTGGCCACGGTGGTTGGCTCGGAGGTTGTGGATACCCCATGGGGGCGTCGCCTTTCAGGGGAGGGTGGAAATTGCTCCCTGAGCGTAGCCGAGTCCTACCAACGGGCAGGCGTTGATTGTGTGCGGACGACGGTCACGTCGGTACACAATCGCGAAAGCGCTCATCAATCGCGGCATCACAGTATTCAACACCAGCGGTTATGTCATCAGCCGCTTACCATCCGATTTGCGTCGGTGGAACTGTGGTGACCGAGCAGCGCTGGGCGTTGGCGTTTCGTGCGGTTGCTCATCGCCCGTAGACAGCGCGTGGGCGTAGGGTCCTGGCTGCGATGGAATGCCGGATGGAATGGGCCGGCCCGACGGATACGGCCAGGGCGATGGGCTGGGACGCTGCGGGTACCCCACGGGGTCGGTGCCTTCCAGAGGGCGCCGGGCGATCGGGTCCCTGAGTGCCAGCCGGGTCGTATCAACCGATCGACGTGTGATCGTGGCGTCCGCCACGTGCTCGTCACGAGGCGCTTCGACTGCGCCACATCCGTCGTGCCCCGCCGGGGGTACTCGGTGGTAACCGGTTAGGGTGCGGGAATGGTAGCTGCCAAAAAGGTAACCGTCGTCGGTGCCGGCTTCTACGGGTCGACCACCGCGCAGCGGCTGGCCGAGTACGACATCTTCGACACTGTCGTGCTGACCGACATCGTTGAAGGCAAGGCGGAAGGACTGGCGCTCGACATCAACCAGTCGCGGCCCATCGAGGGGCACGAGACCACAGTGGTGGGCGTCACCACCGGGCCGAACGGTGAGGGGTACGAAGCGATCGAAGGCTCCGGCGTCGTGGTGATCACGGCGGGCCTGCCGCGTAAGCCAGGCATGAGCCGGATGGACCTGTTGGAGGTCAACGCCAAGATCGTGCGGCAGGTGTCGGAGAACGTCGCCCGGTACGCACCCGACGCGGTCGTGATCGTGGTCTCCAACCCGCTGGACGAGATGACGGCGCTGGCGCAGCAGGCGACCCAGTTCCCGAAGCACCGGGTGATGGGCCAGGCGGGGATGCTCGACACCGCCCGCTTCACGCACAACGTGGCCGAAGCGCTCGACGTGCCGATCAGTGCGGTGCGCACGCTGACCTTGGGCAGCCACGGGGACACCATGGTGCCGGTGCCCTCCCGCTGCACCGTCAACGGCCGCCCCCTGGCCGAGCTCATGCCGGCGGACAAGATCGAGGAGCTGGTCACCCGGACCCGCAATGGTGGCGCCGAGATCGTCGCGCTGCTCAAGACCGGCTCGGCCTACTTCGCGCCGTCCGCCGCGGCGGCGGCGATGGTGCGCGCGGTCGCTGAGGACTCGGGTGCGGTGATGCCCGTCTGCGCCTGGGTGGAGGGGCAGTACGGCATCTCCGGGGTCTACCTCGGTGTCGAGGCGGAGATCGGCGCGACCGGGGTGCGCCGGGTGGTGGAGACCTCGCTGACCGACTCGGAGCTGGCCGCCCTCAAGGAGGCCGCCGAGGCGGTGCGGGCCAAGCAGGCCGACGTCGCGACGTTGTGACGATTCCGTCGTAGGGCGTCCCGAGGGCGCCCTACGACGGAGGAGACTCATGGCAGGTCGCCGCAGCCGGCCTCGTCCGGCAACAGCGGGCGCAGCGTCACCCGCCACCGGGTGTCCCCGGAGACCCACGGAGTCTCCTGATTCGCCTCCGCCGCTGCGTCGAGCAGGGCAGACGCCTCGTCACCGGTGACCGTGACACAGCGGAGTGACCCATCGGCGTCTATCGGGTCACCTGGTAGCGCGGGCCCTGGCCAGGCCAGCTCAGGTGGCGATTCGAGAAGCTCGTTGGCTTCCCACCGGGTGGCCACCGCCGCGATCGCCGTGGGCCGGTACGGCTGCGGTTCGCTGACGGCGTCGGCGCCGAGGGTCTTCGGCAGGTCAGTGAGGGCTTCGAACAAGTCCCACATCGCCGCCCGGTTGGCGCGTTGCTCGTCGCTGAGGTCGCCGTCGTCGGTGGGCGGCCCCAGGGCGTACACCGTGCTGCTCTGCGGACCCACCTGGGTCAGTACGGTAAAGCGGGTGGAGGCCGCGTCGGCGATCGGCGGGTGACCGAAGTCGAGGCCGGCGCCGACGCCGGCGTCTAATGCCCGCTCGACCAGTACCCGCACGTCCTGCCGGGAGATTTGCTGGACCTGCACGTTCGGTAGCGCCGGGCCGGGATAGATCGCGATCTGTGGTCCCTCGGTGATGACCCGCCCGTCCCCGTAGATGCTCAGCGCTGGCAGGCGAGTGATGGTCGTGGCGGGGTCGACGAAACCACCGGTGTAGTCCACCCGCAGCACCACGTCGTCGTCGCCGTAGGAGACCCCGTCGCCTGCGGTGAACTCGGGTTCGGCTGCCTCGCCTGCACAACCCGCCGCGAGCAGGAGCAGGGTGGTGGCGATGGCCACCGTACGGGCGAATGGTGAGGTCGTCATGTGGTGTCCGACGCTGCCACCACGCCCGAGGTTCCCGACAAGTCGTACCCGGTTCCTAAGCTGCCTGTCGTGACTCTGGACCTCATGGCGCTGTTGCCCGGTGGCTGGCGCGACGCGATGAAGCCGTTCCTCGACCCTGACGTGGTGGCCCGGCTGAGTGAGTTCGTGGCCGCGGAGTACCGCCAGCACACCGTCTACCCGCCCTTGCCTGACCTGTTCCGCGCTTTCCGGCTGTGCCCGCCGGAGGCGGTGCGGGTGCTCATCCTCGGCCAGGATCCCTACCACGGTCCAGGGCAGGCGCACGGTCTCGCTTTCAGCGTGCCACCGGGGATCGCGGTGCCGCCGTCGCTGCGCAACGTCTTCAAAGAGCTGCGGGACGACCTGGGGGTGACCCCACCGGCCAGCGGCGACCTGAGCGGTTGGGCGGCCCAGGGTGTGCTGCTGCTCAACGCCGTCCTCACGGTGCGGGCCGGCAAACCGGGGTCGCACGCCCGGCAGGGCTGGGAGCATGTGACGGATGCGGCGATCCGGGCGCTGGACGCCAGCGACGAGCGTGTGGTCTTCCTCCTGTGGGGCGGGTACGCCCGGCGTAAGGCGCCGCTGGTCACCGCCGCCCACCACGTGGTGCTGGAGGCGGCGCACCCCAGTCCGATGAACGCCCGCGGGTTCCTTGGCAGTCGGCCGTTCAGCAGGGCAAACGACGCTCTCGTGGCGGTCGGCCGTAAGCCGGTGCACTGGGCGGACACGCGGTTGGGTGAGTGAGGCACGGCTCTGTAGGTGGTGCTCACCCCACCTCAGCGGCTGACGTACAGTACGCTCGTACTGTTAATGCCGACCTGCTACGAGGAGCGTCCGGTGGCGAAGATCAAGGTGACCAACCCGGTCGTCGAACTCGACGGCGACGAGATGACCCGGATCATATGGAAGAAGATCCGGGAGGAGCTGATCCTTCCGTACCTCGACGTGGAGCTTGAGTACTACGACCTGTCAATCCAGCACCGCGACGCCACTGATGACCAGGTGACGGTCGATGCCGCCAACGCGATCAAGCGGCACGGGGTGGGGGTGAAGTGCGCCACCATCACGCCGGATGAGGCGCGGGTCGAGGAGTTCGGCCTGAAGA
>CAYTMR010000213.1:3442-4706 GCA_964438855.1 uncultured Micromonosporaceae bacterium | reverse complement strand
CGCTCCACTTCGGATCATCGGCGCATCCGGCCAGTAACAGGCCTGAGGCAGCTAGAGCGGCCAGGGCCCGGCCCCGTACATGACGTGCAGTCATGCCGGCAGCCTACGGTTGACGATCAACCCCACAGGTCAGGGCTCGTCGTGTGATCGTGGCTGGTTCAGTCGGCCAACGGCCGCCCTGAGATCAGCTGCCAGCGGTGCGCTAGGTGACCCGGCTCCTTCAACGCGGCCCTCCAGGACGATCACCGGGGTCAACCGCGCTCCTCGCGACCCGAGCTTCTCCACGTACGGGAAGTTGCGCTCACCAGAACGGCGGAGGTTCAAGTTCCACTGTCCGGCGAAGGCCCGCCGCGCGGTCTCGTCCAGGTACCAGGCCGCGCCTTCCCGGAACTCGCGGTTGGCCGGGTCGTTCAGCTCTTCTGCCGTCGGCGTGATCCGGCGTACCAGTGCTTCGAGGGCCGACAGCGAGTAGGGCGTGAAAGCCCACGAGCGCTCCGGTGAGTAGGCGCCGGCCCAGTCAAGGTGGGCGGCGGCTCGGCGCGTGAGCCATGCGGTCAGCGGCGCTGACTCCGGGTCCCCCGGCGGGTCCGCCGCCGTTGGCTGCTTGAGCGGACGCCAGCCAGGCACGACCCGCATCCGGTCGTCGACCGCGTGGGCCCACCGTTCGTAGGTCAGGGTGAAGCGTTCACCGTCGCGGACACTGACCGCTTCCCTCAGCAGGTCGAGCGCGGCGAAACCAAGTCCAGGCGCAGGGCCGGGTCGGCGGACACTTGCGGCACCCCACCGCGCGGCCCGCCGGCCGCCGGCTCCTTCCGCCACGCCCACGCTCCCCGACTCGACGCATCAGGGTCTCTCCGAGGTACGCGGTCAGCCCTTCGACGAAGGTGCGGCGGGTCGCCCACGCCACCTGCGCCGGGTGGGCGAACTGGTCGAGGACGGCCCGCTCCAGGGCGACGAGTGAAGACCGCGAGTAGTCGAGGGTGACGCCGGCGCCGGCGAGCTCGCGGTCATTGAGGAACGCCAGGAGCAGGAACAGGCGGTTGTGCCAGTCGGTGAGAGGGCCGTCGGGGTCAACCATCGCGGGAACCATACACCATCACTGATATTCCCGGCAAAAGGTTCATGGTGGACGTAAGCTCACAGGCGCCGCCACTCTAAGGGGAGCCCACATGCCTGACGCTATCGGGTCGGGGGGGCCGGGGCGTGCCCCCGCCCCCCCCACCCCCAAGGACCCCCGGCCCCCCCCACCCCCCCACGCCCCCGC
>CAYTMR010000213.1:0-3432 GCA_964438855.1 uncultured Micromonosporaceae bacterium | reverse complement strand
TCATGTGGCCCCCCCCTGCTGTCGCGCTTCGGGGGGGGGGGCGGGGGGGCGGCCCGCGCCCCCCCGACACCGCTAAGGACCCGCGGCCGCCGATCAGCGCCTAGGCCACTGACCTCGTCGCGTCTGCGTCAGCGGAACGCGGTCTCGACCTCCTCCACGATCCGGTCGACGGACGGCCGTGCGGCGTCCTCGAGCGTGGCCGAGGCCGGAACCGGGACGTACGGCATGGTGATCCGGGTGATCGGTGCTCGCAGCGCTTCGTAAGCACGCTCCACCAGTAGCGACGACACCTCCGCACCCCACCCGCAGGGCCGCGGATTCTCCTCCACCGTGAAGACCCGACGTCAGTTGTGCCACGCCGCACCTCCATCAGCCCACACATCGGTTTCCAGGGTCGCCACATCCGGCCGGGGAGCCTGCTTAGCCTGGTCGACCGCTACCTGAACCTCGGCGGCGGCCGCCTCGTCGATCTGCTGCAGGGTCTCCTCGGCCACCCCTCGGCCAAAAGGCGTTCCCGGTACCGCGGGACCGGGTCCTGTTCTATCCAGGCGGCCACCTCCTCCGCGTCGTGGTGCTTCCCGAGTCGGCCATGGAGTGGCCACGGTGTCGGTAGGTCACCGCCTCTCCACCAGGAACGGCCCGTCGTCGGCGCGACAGCGCACCAGCAGGTCGGACGCTGTGGTGTACACCTCGTCCGGGTCGTTGCCGTTGATGATGATCCGCGGAAGCCCGTAACCACCTGCCCGGTCGGCCGCTGGGTGCGCCACCGCGGTGACCGCTTTGATGGGGGAATACTCCATGTACTGGTTGTTCTCACAGACGTAGATGACCGGCAGCTTCCAAACCGCGGCCATGTTCATCGCCTCGTGGAACGCCCCGATATTCGTCGCGCCATCCCCGAAGAAGCAGACCACCGCCTAACCGGTGCCCCGGTGTTTGGCCGCCCAGGCGGCGCCAGCGGCGATGGGCAGGTGGGCGCCGACGATCGCGCACCCATCAACCCGTGCTCCACGCTGGTCAGGTGCATGGAGCCGCCCTTGCCCTTGAGTAGCCCCGTGCCTCGCGTACCTCCGTACCGGCCTAGCTCTGATAGCCGCCGGAGTAGCTCTCATTCAGCTTTTCGATAGTCCAATCGACACTGCCTCTGGCATCGGGCTGGTGGGGCTCGGTGTGGCGGTGGCGGTAGGCAGTTACCGGCGATGGCGGCAGGTGGAGCTGAGGCGGGACGAGCCACTACCGGTGAGCCGGCTGCCGCTGCTCGTCGTCGCCGTGCTCTCTCTGGTGGAGGTGGCGGTGTTGGCAACCCGGTGGTGGTCACCGTGAGCCGTGAGCGAGGGCTACAGCCAGAGCGGACAGTGCTCTCGTGGTGGCGCACCGCGCTAGCTGTCAGTGCGGGCGCGGCGGTGGTGCTCCGGTTCACCGCGGGTGAATCTTCGGGCACCTCCGTCGCGGCTGTCCTCATCGCCGCCGCCCCGGTCACGCTGTTCGCCGCCGGGCTTCGCGGGCGCCAGTTACGACGCCGCCCGCCCACCGCCCCACCGGCCTGGCTGGTGCTGGGCCTGGCCGGCGCCGCCGCTGCCGGCCTCGGCGCGCTCCTGCTGCTCGTACGGTGACCCCTGACCCTCGTCCGTGTCTGAGCAACCAGTCAGGACCTACGGCCTCCGACATCGGGCCGACAGCGCCGCACCCGGTTCAAATGGTGGACGCACCGAAGCGGCAGGCCCTACCGGCTAGCGGGCCAACTCCTGATCGCCCTCTAGCGAGCACTCATCGGTCAACGATCAACCCGCTGCGAGGCCCGCCGATGTAGTGCAGCGAGCAGGTCGGACCCGCCGACTCCTTCCAAGCAGATCGCCCGGTATCGGGTACAGGAAGTAGATGTCCGCTGCCGGGTCATCATTGGCGAGCGACACCCCTCGGCGGTGAGTCAAACAACGCTCGCTTGAGCCTAATTGGCGCGGCGCACCGGCTGCCGGAGGATGGTGCGAAGCTTGTGCGGGGCGGTCCGGCGAGGGTCGCTGAGATAAATCTCGTGATGCTTGCCGACCATTCGTAGGCCATTGCTGGGGATGAACTCGTGATGCATCGTCTCCAGCACACCAGCCTCGTCGTCGTACGACCCAATGTGCAACGTCTGCGCACAAAGGCCCTCTGAAAGGGACGCTAGCCGGATGTCACTCAGGCGGGCAGGGCGGTCCTTGGCGCCCACCTGTTCGACCACAGCCTCGAACATCGGTTGGTCGATCCAGCCCGGAACCATGATCATCATCGTCCAGTCCCAACGGGACTTGTCCCGCGCCGAGGTGAAGAACGCCATGTCTTCAGCCCACCACAGCCCTTCCAGCGGCGGCATGACGTAGTCCCGGCCGAGATCTCGCTTACTGACGAACTTCAGTTTGAAGGCTACGGGGGTAGAGCGCATTGAGAGCGGCAGCGTAGTCCGGCGAAGTGTTCGGGTCACCGTGGCCGTCGATCATGAGGTACTGCATGTCTGGCACCTCTACGAGGCGAAATTCGTTACGCTTCGCCTGGTAGGCGTCGAGAGTCCGTTTAAAGTCCAGCTTGTCAGTACTTTGGCACCCCGCTCTGCAACCTCTGACCCCTGCCTCAAGATACTTCCACTCGGATCCAGCCGAGCAGTCGTATCTCGGGTGAGCGTGGACCCGCCCGGCACGGAGCCGCAGGCACAGAAGCAGTCGAGTCGGAGTTCATGAACCATGTGGACGCCCGCCGGTTGCCATGGCTAACATGCGAGCATGTATCCACTAGCCACTAACCTCTGAACCCTGATCACCATCAGGACTGACAGTGCGGTCAAGTCCCGGATCATTACCTCCACCTGCGAAAAGGGCTGAACTGCGCAGCACCGGGAACCACCCCTCGGATCATCCGGCACACGGATACGATCTTGAGACTTGACCAGCCTGAGAAAGGGCTATTGGTGCCGGTGATACATCATTCGTCTTCGACGAGCCAGCCATCAGCACCGGCGTACTCGTGTGGTCCGCCCCAACTGCTACCTGACCGGCGGTGCGTGTCGCACCCCATGTGTACGTTTCGTCGCTGGGCTGTGACCCTTGGTCCGTCGTGGATGGTGGTCACCGGTGACGAGGAGCCAGGAGTCCGACCATGGATGATGAACAGCCGGATCTGCGGATCCTCGGCAAGCGACGTGGGCTGGACAGGCCGTACGCCTTGCTCTGGCACCTGCTCGACACGGCTGCGGTCGCACTTGCTCTATGGGATCACTATCTGACGGCCCGCCAGCGCGTGGCCATCGCCTGTCGCCTCGGGGTAGACGAGCAGCAGGCGAGACAACTGATCGCGTTCTGGGCCGGTCTGCATGACATCGGCAAGGCGACCGCGGCCTTCCAGTACAAACTGGGCGACGCTCTCGAGATTTTGACCGCGGACGAGCAGTACCCGGACAAC
>CAYTMR010000212.1:0-4727 GCA_964438855.1 uncultured Micromonosporaceae bacterium | reverse complement strand
CCCCGGGGGGGGGGGTGGTGGGCTCGGTGGGGGGGTGGGGGGGGTGGGGGGACGCCCCGCCTGGACCAGCGCCCCCTGCTGTGCCTTCCTCCACAGCACCCACAGTGCACCGATATCGGACCGAGATGGAGGGGCTCATGACCACCAACACGGCTGTCCCTGCCCACGTCCTGCCTCACCGTCCCGCAGTCGAGCTGCTCCGGCTAGCACGGCAAGGGCTGGAGGAAGCCGCGGTGACCCGGTCGGACGGCCTGCGCTACGCCACCGCCCACCTGGCCGCACTGCGCGCCGCCGCGGCGGTGCTCGCGGCCCGTGCCACCCCCGTCCCCGGTCGTCGCAGCCGGATGACCAGCGTGTGGGTGCTGCTGAGCCGCGTCAGTCCCGACCTGAGAGAGTGGGCGGCCTACTTCGCCGCTGGAGCCGCCAAGCGAGCAGCGGCCGAGGCTGGCATCCCGCGAGTGGTCACCGCGCGTGAAGCCGACGACCTGCTTCGAGCAGCGGAGCAGTTCACCGGGGTGGTGGAGGTGGCCCTCGGGACGGCGCCCCAACCGGTCGCGGCCCGGGCTTGACGCCGAGGAGTGGCACGGGGGAGAGGCATGGGGGGTCTCCCGCTGCTCGACGTCTCCGGGGAGGTGGAGCTCACAGCCGGGTTGGCCGGGCAGGTCTATCGGGCCAGTGAACTGGCCGAAGCCACCGAGGCCGGCGGGATCGACCGCTGGTTACCAGTGGCGGCGCCGCTGCGACCGCTACTGCCCGGCGGTGCGCTCCGTCGTGGCACCACCGTGGCGGTAGGCGCGGGGGCCAGTTCCCTGGTCCTGGCCCTGCTCGCACCGGTCACCTCAGGTGGAGGGTGGGCCGCGGTGGTGGGCATGCCGGCTCTGAGCGCACTGGCCGCCGCGCAGGCCGGTGCGGTGTTGGAGCGGCTGGCCTGGGTACCGCGCCCAGGCCTGCAGTGGACAGCTGTGGTCGCCGCCCTCCTCGACGGGTTCGACCTGGTGGTCGTGGCCCCACCCAGACCGGTCGATCAGCGGCTGGCCCGTCGACTGGCGGCGCGGGCCCGTCAGCGGGGCGCCGTCCTCATGCCGTACGGCGCATGGGAAGGAGTCGATCTCACACTGACCGCCGGGCCCGGCGAGTGGTCAGGACTGGGTCTCGGCCGAGGGCGGCTGCGCTGCCGCGAGCTGACCATCACCGCGCGCGGACGGGGCGCTGCCGAGCGCCCAAGACAGGTCCGGGTTCGACTGCCCGACCCGACTGGCCGGCTCGCTGAGGCGCCGGAGAACCGCCCCACTCTCGTGCCGGTGACCGAACAGCGCACCGAGCGGCCGGTCCGTCGGGGCGCCCCGATCACCGATCGACCCACCCTCAGAGTCCTTCCAGGGAGGGTCTCATGCCCCTGACTCCTGTGAGGACGGTGTTGGTCTGGTGCCCGGACTGGCCAGTGATCGCCGCGGGGATCCTCGACGAGGTGCCGGTCGGAGCGCCTGTGGCGGTGATCCACGCCAACCGAGTGGTGGCCTGCTCCCCGGCCGCCCGCGCCGAAGGCGTCCGACTGGGGCTGCGGCGGCGCGAAGCGCAGAGCCGCTGTCCGTGGTTACGGGTGTTTCCACACGACCCGGCCCGGGACGCCCGCGCCTTCGAACCGGTGGTCGCCGCGGTAGAGCAGGTCGTCGCCGGAGTGGAGGTGGTCCGGCCGGGCGAGTTGGCGTTCGCCGCACGCGGTCCGGCCCGACACTTCGGCGGCGAGGAACGCGCCGCCGAACAGGTGGTGGAGCAGATCGCCCAGGAGTGTGGGGTGGAGGCCCAGGCCGGCATCGCCGACGGTGTCTTCGCCGCCGGCCTGGCCGCCCGTGCCGGCCGGATCGTGCCGCCTGGACAGACCCCGACGTTTCTCGCTGGGATCGACGTGCGTGCCCTGGGACGCCCAGAGCTGACCGACCGGCTGCGCCGGCTCGGGCTGCGGACCCTCGGCGACTTCGCGGCGCTACCAGCCGGGGACGTGCTGGCCAGGTTCGGATTCGACGCTGCGCTGGCCCACCGACTGGCCACCGGCACCGACCACCGGCCGCTGGCGATCCGTCGCCCACCTCCCGACCTGGTGGTCGGTGAGGACTACGACGAGCCGATCGACCGGGTGGATGTGGCCGCGTTCGCCGCCCGCATCCTGGCCCAGCGGCTGCACGAGCGGCTCGCCGGACACGGGCTGGCCTGCACCCGCCTGGACATCGAGGCGGTCACCGAGCACGGGCAGCAGCTGCACCGCACCTGGCGGCACGACGGTCGGCTGACGCCCGAAGAGATCACCGACCGGGTGCGCTGGCAGCTCGAAGGGTGGCTGACCTCCACCCGACCGCTCGGCGGGATTCGGCGGTTGCGGCTCATCCCGGAAGGACTACTCACCCAGGTCGAGCAGCAGCCCGGGCTCTGGGGCGAGACGGGCGAGGCCGATCGGCGGGCCGAGCGGGCGGTGGCCCGGGTGCTGGGCCTGCTCGGGCCCGACGCGGTGCTCACCGCGGTGCAGCGGGGTGGGCGCACCCCCGCCGACCAGGTGCGGTTGCTCCCCTGGGGTGAGGCGCCGGAGCCCGATCCTCCGGCGCCGTGGCCGGGCCGGCTACCTCCACCCAACCCCGCCACCGTGTTCCCCGAGCCGCTGCCGGCGACGGTCTGCGACGCGGCGGGAGCGCCAGTGCGGGTGAGCGCGCGGCTCGAGGTCAGCGGCGCACCGGCCCGGTTGGCGGTGGCGGACGCCCCGCCCGTGGAAATCACCGCCTGGGCCGGGCCGTGGCCGGTGGAGGAGCGCTGGTGGGCGCCGCAGGAGGCCCGGCGGGTGGCCCGGTTCCAGGTCTGCCTGGCCGACGGCCAAGCGCTGTTGCTGGGTCTCTGCGGTGGTCAGTGGCGAGTGGAGGGGCGCTATGACTAGCCGGATGCGCAGGGGGTGGCGGTGATGGGCTGGCACAACCCGGCGATGCCATGGTCGGAACTGGAACGGATCCTCTCCAGTCGTCCCGGAGGCGATCCATCCGCCAGCCGGGTGGTGGACCCGGTCGACGCCGATGGTGGAGACGCCCCGGCCTGGACCCGCCAACGCCCACCGTACGAGCCACCGCCGCTGGCCCGCGGGCGTGCGAAGGTGGCGTACGCGGAGCTGCACTGCCACTCCGCCTTCAGCTTCCTCGACGGGGCCAGCCAGCCGGAAGAGCTGGTCGAGGAGGCCGCCCGGTTGGGGCTGACCGCGTTGGCCCTCACCGACCATGACGGGTTCTACGGAGTGGTGCGGTTCGCCGAGGCCGCGCGGGCGCTCCAGCTACCGACCATGTTCGGAGCCGAACTGTCCCTGAGCGAGCCCGGGAAGTCACCCGAGCCACGGCCGGGGGTTCCCGACCCGGCCGGCCGGCACCTGCTGGTGCTGGCCCGAGGGCCGGGCGGGTACGCCCGACTGTCCCGCACCATCTCCGAGGCGCACCTGCGCGGTGGTGAGAAGGGCAAGCCCGACTACCAGGGCCTGGAACCGGTGGCCGAGGCGCTACGCGACCACGTCCTCGTGCTCACCGGCTGCCGCAAGGGGCACGTGCCCTCGGCGCTGGCCACCGGCGGTGAGGCCGCCGCCCGCGCCGCCCTGGACCGGTTGGTGGCCCTGTTCGGGCGCGACCACGTGGCGGTGGAGCTGACCTGCACCGGTGACCCGCTCGACGACGAGCGCAACGACACGCTCGCCGACCTGGCCGCCCAGTTCAGGCTGCCCACGGTGGCCACCAACAACGTCCACTACCACCATCCCCGCCGTGGCCGCCTGGCCGCCGCGCTGGCCGCGGTGCGGGCCCGACGCAGTCTGGACGAGATGGACGGCTGGCTGCCCCCGGCCCGCACCGCCCACCTGCGCAGCGGTGAGGAGATGGCCGCTCGGTTCGCCGCCTGGCCTGGTGCGGTGGCCCGAGCCGCGGCCTACGGCCGCGAACTCGCCTTCGACCTCAACGTGGTGGCTCCCAAGCTGCCCGACTACCCGATCCCGGAGCCTGGGCACACCGAGATGAGCTGGTTGCGCAAGCTGACCTGGGAGAGGGCTCGGCAACGGTACGGTGACGATCCGGTGGCCCGGCGGCAGATCGCCCACGAACTGGACGTGATCGAGCAGCTCGGCTTCCCCGGCTACTTCCTCGTGGTCTACGACATCGTGACCTTCTGCCGCGAACGGGGGATCTACTGCCAGGGACGAGGATCGGCGGCCAACTCGGCGGTCTGCTACGCGCTGGGGATCACCAATGTGGACGCGGTCAAACACGGCCTGCTGTTCGAGCGCTTCCTCACCCCGGAGCGGGACGGGCCACCAGACATCGACGTCGACATCGAATCCGACCGGCGAGAAGAGGTGATCCAACATGTCTACGAGAAGTACGGGCGACAGCACACCGCCCAGGTCGCCAACGTCATCTCCTACCGGGCCCGCTCGGCGGTCCGTGACGTGGCCCGGGCGCTCGGCTTCTCACCCGGCCAGCAGGACGCGTGGAGCAAGCAGATCGAGCGCTGGGGGAGTCCCGCACCCTCGGAGTACGACGACATCCCGCAGCAGGTGCTCGCGTACGCCGACGAGTTGCAGCACCTGCCCCGGCACCTCGGCATCCACTCTGGCGGGATGGTGATCTGCGACCGGCCGATCGTGGAGGTGTGCCCGGTCGAGCACGCCCGGATGCCCGGCCGCACCGTGCTGCAGTGGGACAAGGACGACTGCG
>CAYTMR010000211.1:0-4771 GCA_964438855.1 uncultured Micromonosporaceae bacterium | reverse complement strand
GTTGGTCGGGTACGTGGCCGCTGCAGAGCACCCGGGCGCCATTGGCGACCGCGTCAGCCACCTGGTCGGCGACGTCATCGCGGCCCGACTCGAGCGCGAGCGGGCCCACGTCCGTGCCGTCAGCCATCGGATCGCCGACCGTCAGAGACGTCATGGTCGCCACGAACGCTTCGGTGAAGGCGTCGTAGACGTCGGTGTGGACGATGAACCGTTTGGCCGCGATGCAGGATTGACCGTTGTTCTGGCACCGGGCCGTGGTCGCCACCGCGGCGGCCCGCGCGATGTCGGCCGAGGGCATCACCACGAAAGGATCACTGCCACCCAGCTCGAGCACCATCTTCTTGACGACCCGGGCGGCGATCTGCGCCACCGCCCGCCCCGCCGCTTCGCTGCCGGTGAGGGTCGCTGCGCGTACCCGAGGATCGGTGAGGACCTGCTCGACCTGACCGGAGGTGATCAACAGGGTTTGGAACGCCCCCTCGGGGAAACCGGCCCGTCGGAACACGTCACTGAGGAGCAGTGCGGTCTGCGGCACGTTGGAGGCGTGTTTGAGCAGGCCGACGTTGCCGGCCATCAACGCTGGCGCGGCGAACCGCATCGCCTGCCAGAGCGGGAAGTTCCACGGCATGATCGCCAGCACGGGACCCAACGGCTGGTAGCGGGCGTACGCGCGCACAGCGCCGACCGCCTGCGCGTCGGCCGGCTCGTCGGCGAGGAAGCCGGCGGCGTGCTCGGCGTAGAAGCGGCAGGCGGTGGCGCACTTGGCCACCTCAGCCTTGGCCGACGCGAGCGTCTTGCCCATCTCGGTGGTCATGAGCTGGGCGATGTCACCTGCTTCCGCGTCGAGAATGTCGGCCACCGCCCGCATCCAGCCCGCCCGCTGGTGGTACGACGTGCGGCGCAGCTCCTCGAAGCCGGCCACCGCACGGGCGAGCCGGTCGTCGATCTGGTCCTCAGTCAGTGGATCGAATCTCGTGAGGACCTCACCGGTCGCCGGGTTCGTGGTCGCGATCGCCATGGCTTCAGTGTGCGGCCTGGGCGGACCGGTCGGGGCGGAATGCCCACCGACTCTAGGGTGCGGCCACGGGGGAGGCGTCCAGCCACGCCTGGTAGGCGTCGAAGCGGTGCTCCCGTCCGAGGAAATCGCGCACCAGCGAGGCAGCCGGTGCCGACCCTCCTGCGGCGAGGATCGTCTGGCGGTAGCGACTCGCCGCCTCCGGCGCCAGCAACGCGGACGCGTCGAATCCGGTGAAGAGGTCCTTCGCGATCACCAACGACCACATGTACGTGTAGTAGATCGCTGAGTAGCCGTCGAGGTGGCCGAAGGACAGGTGCATGGAGGTGCCGTCCACGTACGGGAACGGCGAGTGCCGCTCCTGCACCTCCCGCTCCACCGCCACCAGGTCGATGCTCGCCGGGTCTCGCCGGTAGAGCTCCAGACTCAGCGCCGCGTAGAACATCTGCTGGCGTACGAACAGGCCCTTGCCGAACTCTTCCGCGGCCCGCAACTGGGTGACCAGCTCTGCGGGGATCGGCTCGCCGGTCTCGTGGTGCACCGCGAAGGTGGCCAGCGTCGCCGGGTCCCGGGCCCACTCTTCGAGCAGCTGTGAAGGCGCCTCCACGAAGTCCCACTCGGTGCGGATTCCGGAGATGCCGGCCCAGCGCTGATGACCGCCGAAGACGTGGTGCAGCAGGTGGCCGAACTCGTGGAAGAACGTCTCCACGTCGCTGTGCCGCAACAGCTCCCCGGGGCGGGGGAAGTTGCACACCAGCGCGCCCTCCGGCACTCGCCGACCGGCCTTGCCGGTGACCATCGGGAACATGGCGGCGTGGCTGAACTTGTCTGGGCGCGGGTGCAGGTCGAGGTAGATCCGGCCGAGGAGCGTGTCTCCTTCGTGGACGTCGTAGGCGACCACCTCCGGGTGCCACACCGCAGCGTCCGGGCGCGGCTGGAAGGTCACGCCGAACAGCTTCGTCGCCACCGTCATCACGCCCTCCAGCACCCGGGAGAACTCGAAGTACGGCCGCAGGGCGAGGGAGTCGAAGGCGTACTGCTCGGCCTTGACACGCTCCTGCAGGTAGGAGGTGTCCCAGGGGTCGACCACGGTGGCGGCCGGGTCGTCGCGGCGCTTGCGCTCCAGGAGCACCTGGTACTCCTGGCGCATCCGGTCGGTGGCGGCGGCCGAGATCCGTTCGATGAACGCCGCCGCGGCCTCCTCGGTGCCGATCATCTTGTCCTCGGTGGCGTACGCCGCCCAGGACGGGTAGCCCAACAAGGTGGCCAGCTCGTGGCGTCGGGCCAGGAGCCGGTGCAGGACGTCGATGTTGTCCGGGTGGCCGCGTTGGCGGAAGAGTGTCCACAACCGCCGCCGCGCGTCGGCGTCGTGTGCGTAGGCCAAAAACGGCAGCACATCGGGGTAGTCGGTGGTGACCGTGACCATGCCGTCGGCGTCCACCGGATGGGCCCGCACCCAGTCGTCGGGAAGCCCTGCGAGCGCGGCCGGCGGCAGTTTCACCGAGCGGGTGTCGGAGTTGATGTTGCGAGCGAACGCCTGTCCGATCTCGACCAGCTCTTCGCGTAGCCGCCGGACCCGGGCCCGGGTCTCGTCGTCCCGGTCGACCCCGGCCCGCCGAAAGTCGCGCAGGGTGCGCTCCACCCAGTGTCGGGTGGCCGGGTCGACGTCGGCGAGGTCGACTGCGGCGAGCGCGGCGTACACCCCGTGGTCGAGCGATATGTCCGTGGCGAGCTTCTGCAGCTCCTGCTCCGCGGCTTCCGCCGCCGTCCGCATCGCCGGGTCCGGATGGGTCTTGGCGACCAGCTGGCAGACGTCGCCGACGTCGCTGAGGGCGGCGGTCGCCTCGTCGTACTCCTCCACCAGCGCCAGGCCGTGGTCCATCCCGCCTCGCACCCGCTCGATGCTGGCGCGTACCGTCTCGATCGTCTCGGCGCAGACGCGGGTGAGCTCGTTCGGGGTCGACGTGGCGAGCCTCGCCGCATCGAATCGCGGGTGGTCGGACATATCTGGAGATGCTACTCGGGTGGCTGGTAGCGGTAGCCGACGCTTCGTATCGACTCCAGGGGTGAGGTCTTCGGGTCGCTCCAGCCGAGCTTGCGGCGCAGCCGCAGGACAGCGAACTTCACCCGACCCGGCGCGATGCCGGTCGGGTCGTTCCACGCCTGCGCCAGCAGCTCGCTGCGGCGCAGCACGGTCCCGGCGCGGCGGACCAGGGCGTGGAGCAATCGGAACTCGATGGGAGTCAAGTGGACCTGCCGCCCGTGGACGGTCACCCGGTGCGCGGCTGGATCGAGCCGCAACACCCCGTCGTCGTACGGTGTGTCTTCGTCCAATGGCGAGGGCGGGTGGCGGCGCAACAGCCCTTCCACCCGGGCCACCAGGTCGGAGGTGAGGAAGGGTTTCGGCAGGTATTCGTCGGCGCTGGCCTGCGCGGCCGCGGCCTGGTCGGTGGGCTGGTCCTGGCCGGTCAGCATGATCACCGGTATGTCGGTGAGGTCGCGGAGGCGCTCCAGCACGCCCCAGCCGTCGAGCTCGGGCAGGGTGACGTCGAGCACCACGAGGTCGGGGCGCCGCTCGTACGCGCGCCGTAGAGCGGAGCGGCCGTCAGTGGCTTGGATCACCTCGTGACCGGCGCGGGTGAATAGTGATTCCAACTCCGCGGCGACGTCCTCGTCGTCCTCTACCACCAGCAACCTACTCAACGTGTCTCCAGTAACACGTAAGGTGATTCAGTTCAGCATAGTGGTGTGAGGCTCCGACGACCCGTCGAGTCTCCATACCGGCGGATTGGGTTCGCCGATCGCGGAGCGGGTCACTAGGCTTCGAACGCATGAGTCGTGTGCTAACCGCGGTCGCCTGGCCTTACGCCAACGGACCACGCCATATCGGTCACGTTTCCGGGTTCGGAGTTCCGTCCGACGTCTTCTCCCGGTACATGCGAATGGCGGGGCACGACGTACTCATGATCTCCGGTACCGACGAGCACGGGACCCCGATCCTGGTGCAGGCGGAGCAGGAAGGGCTCAGCCCGCGGGCGCTCGCCGACCGTTACAACCGGGTGATCGTGGAGGACCTGGCCGGCCTCGGAATGAGCTACGACCTGTTCACCCGCACCACCACGCGCAACCACTACGCGGTGGCGCAGGAGCTGTTCACCGTCCTGCACCGCAACGGCTACATGGTCGAGCGGAAGACGAAGGGGGCGGTCTCGCCGTCGACCGGACGTACGCTCCCCGACCGGTACATCGAAGGCACCTGCCCGATTTGTGGCTACGATTCGGCGCGCGGTGACCAGTGTGACAACTGCGGCAACCAGCTGGACGCGACCGACCTGATCAACCCGAGGTCGCGCATCAACGGTGAGACGCCGAAATTCATCGAGACTGACCACTTCTTCCTCGACCTGCCGGCACTCGCCGACGCCCTCGGTGACTGGTTGCGTTCCCGCACCGACTGGCGTCCGAACGTGCTGCGTTTCTCCCTCAACCTGCTGGAGGATCTGCGCCCTCGGGCGATGACCCGGGACATCGACTGGGGGATCCCCGTGCCGCTGCCGGGATGGGTGGACAACCCCAACAAGCGGCTCTACGTGTGGTTCGACGCGGTGATCGGCTACCTGTCGGCCTCGATCGAGTGGGCGCGGCGCAGCGGCGACCCGGAGGCATGGCGGAAGTGGTGGTCGGACCCACAGGCCCGCTCCTACTACTTCATGGGCAAGGACAACATCACCTTCCACTCGCAGATCTGGCCGGCGG
>CAYTMR010000210.1:0-4805 GCA_964438855.1 uncultured Micromonosporaceae bacterium | reverse complement strand
CGTTGCGTGACGCCGGGGATCGGCGCTCCCACGAATTGCTCGTCGCCGAGCTGGCGCGCTGGCGCCCGGGCGACGCCGTGCTCTCGGAGGAGGGGCACGACGATCCGGCCCGGCTGACCGCCGAACGGGTGTGGGTGATCGACCCGCTCGACGGGACCCGTGAGTTCGGTGAACCCGGCCGCAGCGACTGGGCGGTCCACGTGGCGCTGTGGACACGTGAGCGAGGACTGACGGCCGGCGCGGTGGCGCTGCCCGCGCAGGGGCGAGTGCTCGCCACCGACCGACCGCCCGCCTACCCGGTGCACCCCGTCCCGGACCGGCCGCGACTCGCGGCGAGCCGTACCCGCCCACCCGCCTTCCTCGCCAAGGTCGCCGACGAGGTCGGGGCCGACTTGGTCCCGATGGGTTCAGCCGGCGCCAAGATCGCCGCGGTGATCAGCGGTGAGGTGGACGCCTACCTGCACGCCGGTGGTCAGTACGAGTGGGACTCCGCCGCGCCGGTTGCTGTGGCCATCGCCACCGGTCTGCATACTTCCCGGATCGACGGATCTGAGCTGAGATATAACCAGGCCGATCCCCGCCTCGACGATCTGCTGGTCTGCCGGCGAGGCCTCGCCGATCGGCTACTGGCAGCGGTGGCCGGGCATCAGGAGGGTCGATGAGTAATCAGACCGCGTACCAGGTTTCCCACCTGGATGCTCTCGAGGCGGAGAGCATCTTCATCATGCGCGAGGTGGTCGCCGAGTTGGAGCGGCCCGCGCTGTTGTTCTCCGGCGGCAAAGACTCCATCGTCATGCTGAGGCTGGCGCAGAAGGCGTTCGCCCCGGCCCGCATCCCGTTCCCTGTGATGCATGTGGACACCGGGCACAACTTCCCGGAGGTTCTCAAATACCGGGACGAGCGGGTGGAGGAGCTGGGTCTGCAGTTGATCGTCGCGAGCGTGCAGGAGGCGATCGACTCCGGCCTGGTCCACGAGCCCGCGGATGGGTCGCGGAACCGCATTCAGACCCCGGTACTGCTCGATGCCATCGAGAAGTACCGCTTCAACGCACTCTTCGGTGGTGCGCGGCGGGACGAGGAGAAGGCCCGCGCCAAGGAGCGGGTGTTCTCCTTCCGTGACGAGTTCGGACAGTGGGACCCGAAGAACCAGCGCCCCGAACTATGGTCGCTGTACAACGGACGTCACTACCCCGGAGAGTCGATCCGGGTGTTCCCGCTGTCCAACTGGACCGAACTGGATGTCTGGCACTACATCGCCCGGGAGCGGCTGCCGCTGCCGTCGATCTACTTCGCCCACGACCGCGAGGTGGTGGAGCGCGACGGCATGCTGTACGCGGTGAACGAGTTCCTCCCCGCGCGCGACGGTGAGCAGCCCCAGGTGCGTCGGGTGCGTTACCGCACGGTCGGGGACGCCACCTGCACCGCCGCGGTGGCCTCGGAGGCTGACACCGTCGAGAAGGTGATCGAGGAGGTGGCGGCGACCCGGATCACGGAGCGGGGCGCCACCCGTGGCGATGACCGGTTCAGCGAGGCGGCGATGGAAGACCGCAAGCGGGAGGGGTATTTCTGATGTCGGCGCAGGCACTGGCGGAGGCACCGACCGAGTTCGCGCGGCCGATGGACCTGCTGCGGTTCGCCACCGCGGGCAGTGTGGACGACGGTAAGTCGACTCTGATCGGCCGGCTGCTCTACGACACCAAGTCGCTCTTCACCGACCAGTTGGCCGCGGTGGAAGCGGTTAGCGCCGCTCGCGGCGACGAGTACACCGATCTGGCGTTGCTGACCGACGGGCTGCGCGCTGAGCGGGAGCAGGGGATCACCATCGACGTGGCGTACCGCTACTTCGCCACCCCGCGCCGCAAGTTCATCATTGCCGACACCCCGGGCCACATCCAGTACACGCGCAACATGGTGACCGGAGCGTCCACCGCCGACTTGGCGATGATCCTGGTCGACGCGCGGAAGGGACTGGTGGAGCAGTCCCGCCGGCACGCCTTCCTGTGCTCGCTGCTGCGGGTGCCGCACCTCGTGCTGTGCGTCAACAAGATGGACCTCGTCGACTGGTCCGAGCAGGTCTTCGAGGAGATCGCGGCGGAGTTCACCGCGTTCGCGGCCAAGCTGGAGGCACCGGACCTGGCGGTGATCCCGATCTCGGCCCTGCACGGCGACAACGTGGTCACGCGTTCGCCGAACATGCCGTGGTACGAGGGACCCTCGCTGCTGCACCACTTGGAGCGCGTCCACATCGCCTCCGACCGCAACCTGGTCGACGTGCGCTTCCCGGTGCAGTACGTGATCCGACCGCAGTCCAGCATCGTGCGTGACTACCGCGGTTACGCCGGGCAGGTGGCTAGCGGCATCCTCAAGCCCGGCGACGAGGTGATGGTGCTCCCGTCCGGGTTCACCACCACGATCTCTGCCATTGAGACCGCCGACGGCCCGGTCGACGAAGCGTTTCCGCCGATGTCGGTCACCGTACGCCTCGCCGACGAGCTGGACGTCTCCCGCGGTGACATGATCTGCCGGCCGCACAACGCTCCGGCCGTGGCTCAGGACATCGACGCGATGGTCTGCTGGATGGACGAGGCGAAGCCGTTCCGGGTCGGCGCCAAGTACGCCATCAAGCACACCACCCGCTCGGCCCGGGCAGTGGTGCGGGACCTGCAGTACCGGCTCGACATCAACACTCTGCACCGCGACGAGTCCGCCGACTCGCTGAAGCTCAACGAGATCGGGCGGGTTCGACTGCGGACGACGATCCCGCTGCTCGCCGACGAGTACCGGCGCAACCGCACCACAGGTGGCTTCATCATCATCGACGAGGCGACCAACCGGACCGTTGGCGCCGGCATGATCGTCGAGGCCTCCTGAGCGTCGGGCGACACCATACGCACCCGTGACGACCGCCGTGTAACTCCGCGATTGCGGGCGGCGTGGCTTCGTACTAGTGTGCGATTATGGCTGGCTTTCATAAGCCTGGCGATGCTGTCATCGGGCTCGGTCGCGTGTCTGGGCGCTGTGTCGGTCCTAGCATCATGACCATGGCTGACCCATTGACGGAGCGCGCGGCGATCGTAGCGCTGTTGCGCTCGGGCGAGCGGTCGTGGCCACAGTTGGCCTCCGACGTCCTCGATGCTGGTAGCGCGCTGGCGGTGTACCGCCAGCGACCACGGCAGGACGATCTCTTCACCGCCGACGGCGATGACCCGCTCCTGTCCGCTGCTGAGGAGATCCGTCAGTGGGAGGCGGCGGGTATCGGGGTGCACGGTGTCTTGGACGAGGGTTATCCGTCGCTGCTACGGGACATCCGGGAGCGTCCGCCGCTGCTGTTCACGCGTGGCATCCTCGCACGAGATTCCCACGCGATAGCGGTGGTGGGTACACGGAAGCCATCGGACCGCGGTCGTCGGATCGCCCGCATGGTCGCTCGCCATCTCGTAGACCGGAACGTGACCGTGGTCAGCGGCCTTGCCGCAGGCATCGATGGGGAGGCCCATCGGGCTGCGTTGGCCGCCGGTGGCAGAACCGTCGCTGTCATCGGAACCGGCATCACGAGGGTCTATCCTGCACACCACCACGAACTCCAAGAGGAGATCGCTACCCGAGGACTCGTAATCTCTCAGTTCTGGCCTGACGCGCCACCACGGCGGGAACAGTTCCCGATGCGTAACGCCGTGATGAGTGGGTACACAGCGGCTACCGTGGTGATCGAAGCCGGTCAGCATAGCGGTGCTCGCATCCAAGCACGGCTAGCTCTAGAGCACGGGCGGCAGGTCATCCTCCTAGCTGGGCTGCTTACTCTGGACTGGGCCAGGGCGCTCACGCATCGGCCGGGAGTGATGGTCGCCGAGACGCCAGACGAACTGTTCAGCGCCATTGACGCCGTGCTGGAGGAACGGACGCGTCAACTCTCTCCCTCTGGAGACTTCGCAGACATTGTCTTCGCCTAGCCCTCTATCCGCCCCGGCATTCGGTGACTACCTGCGGAATCCTCTACGGGATACCGAACGAACGACAGATTGATCACCGCCGGTTTGTGATTCGCTGGTCGCCAGTCAACACGCCAGCGCGGATCTTAGTGCTGGACGACACATGGACTACCGGTGCCAGTGTGCAGTCGTTCGCATGGGCCCTCAAGGAAGCGGGTGCCACGTCAGTTGTGGCGATGGTCCTCGGGAGACTCCTTAGCGACGAGTATGATCCGGCACTACCTCTCCTTAGGAGGGTATCGCGGTCATCGTTCGATATAAATCGTTGTCATCACGATTGATCGGAGATCCAACTTCAAACTGGTCGAGTGGCGGACTCCACCGATCCCGTGCGCTGAGCCGGGATCGGCTGCCGGATGTCGACAGTCCAATCGTCCGGAACACCCTCAACCTGTGCGGTGCAACCGGCAACGTTCACCTGCAGGCGGGCAGGGCCTAGCCGCAGCGCGTCCAGGCGCACTGAGCCCCAGCGTGCGGGCAGGCGCGGCTGCAGGCGCAGACGCCGGTCCGGCACGTGGGGATCCAGGCCCAGCAGAGCCCGCAGCACGAGCAGCGGGGCCGCGCTCGCCCACGCCTGGGGTGAGCAGGACGTCGGGTAAGGCACCGGTGGCGTGTGCCGCTCCCGGGGGAAACCGCAGAACAGTTCGGGCAGGCGGCCACCGAACGCGTCCGCAGCGTCCAACAGACCGTCGGCGAGGCGGTGTGCCACCTCCACCGCGCCGGGTAGGTGGGCGTAGCGCATCAGTCCGGCCACGCACAGCGCGGTGTCATGCGGCCACACCGAACCGTTGTGGTAGCTCATCGGGTTGTACGCGC
>CAYTMR010000209.1:0-4849 GCA_964438855.1 uncultured Micromonosporaceae bacterium | reverse complement strand
ATGCCGAGCTCCGGGTACTCCAGCACCTCGACCTTGCGGATGCAGTCGGCCGCCAACCGGGCCGCCGGGCCGCCGATCGACCCGAGGGGTATCCTCCGCCAACGGCCAACCGGTCCGAAGGGGGTGACGCACGACCCGGCTCATCACCGACAGTCGCTACCCGCCCCCTGATCCGCTTGTGCCACGCTAGGGACGGTGTCCGGTGAGCACCGAGGCGTTGACGGCCCGGACCTCGTCGGCCAGTTCGGTGACCTCGATGACCTCGGCACCTCCCGATCGCAGGAGTTCGACCCCGTGGCACTCGGCGAACAGCGGTGGCTCCCGCAGTGCGAAGACCGCCCGTCGGATGCCGGCAGCCAGGATCAGCTCGGTGCACGAGCGCGGCCGGGACTTGCGGCTGCTACACGGTTCGAGGGAGCTGTAGATGGTGGCGCCGGCCAGGTCGACCCACGATGCGCGGCCGGCGAGTTTCGCGAGGGCGGATTCCTCGGCATGCACGTACGGGTCGGTGTCCCGGGAGTAGCCGGCAGCGAGCTGATCACCATCGGCGGAGACGATAATCGCGCCGACGCAGTACGCTGTCTCGACGGGGACACATCGACGGGACAGCTCGACAGCCTTGGACAGCCATTCCCGGTCCTTCGAGGACGCGCTGCTCATGTCCCTGGATACCGATCGGACAGCGCGTACCGCAGTAGGACTACATCGCCGAGCGTGACCACCTCGGCGAGGCGGGCCCGGCGCTGCGGATTCCACGGGAAGACGCCATCGTACGTGAACCGCGGGGCCCGGGAGTCGCCGACGAAGAACGGCGCCACCACCAGCTGTAGTTCATCGGCCAACCCGGCGGTCAGGAACTGGGTGTGCATCCGACCGCCGCCCTCGACCATCAGCCGCTTGACGTTCCTGGCAGCGAGATCAGTCACGACGTCGTCGAGGCCGACTGGTTCTCCGGCCTCGACGACCTCCGCGACGGCGCCCACCCGTGCGCGAGTCTTCTCGAGGGCCGAGGTGGTGGCATAGACAATCTTCGGACTGTCGCCGGTGGCGAAGAACTGGGCCGCGGGGTCGAGGTCCCCACTCCCGGTGAGGGTAACCTTGATCGGAGAAGCGGCTTGGCCGCGGGCGACACGTCGGTCGCGTCGTGCCTGTGAGCGTACGAGCAGACGGGGGTTGTCCTTCCTAATGGTGGTGGCGCCGACAAGGATCGCGTCACATCCTGCTCGGACCTCATCTACCCGGTCGAAGTCGGCGTCGTTCGACAGCAACAGCCGGTCTGCGCTCGCATCATCGAGATAGCCGTCGATCGACATGGCACAGCTCAACAGCACATACGGTCGGTCATTCAAGGGTCCGCCCCCTCTTCCATGAGGACCTGTTCGACTAGGTTAACGAACTCGTCCGCCGAGGTACAGGATCCGAGTGCAGTGAAAAGGTCGTTGGAAAGCCACGCTCGCAAGCGTACGTCCGTAAGCATTCGTTCGTAACAGCGCCCGGCTGCGCCACCACTAGGCACGAAGGGAAGTAGGCGTTTTCCCATGGAAAATGCAAGATCAACCTCGTCGAGCGTGCCCTGCCCACCGCCGATGACTATGACGAAGTCTGCATGACGAACTACGTTCGGCCGCCCAAACACCCCAACCGCAGCCCGCAGAGTAGGCGGTCGGTAATGATCGGCGATGTAAGTCATGATTTCGATTCCAACGCCTAAAGGTCCATGATCTACTTCATATTTGCAACGTATCAGGAAGCGGCTCAATGCGCGGATCGCATCGTCGATAGCCGAGGAGTTACTTTCGGTGGATTTACTGCCACAGATTGCAATCCTAAACTTGCGTGCCGCATTGATCGGTTGAAACCATCCGGTTACCGCTGGTCCGGCACCGCTCGACGGGGGAGTCGAGTCAGCCCTTGAACTGGTGGCGCTAACTGGGGCGAGCCCAAGTAGTACACGCGCCTCGTCTGGCATCGTCAACCCGCTGGCGATGCGATCAAGGACATCAATGTCCACCACCCGAGGGGAGCGAACCCCTCGAACGAAGTTCGAAATGTCTGAACGATCGTGTCCGGTAAGTAGCGCCAGCTGCGTCTGGGTACACTCAGGGAAGGTAGCCAGGTAGACACCAAAGAACCTTCCGATCTCACGGTTTAGCAACGCTCGGCGTACGTCGTCACGGCGCCAGAACGCTGGTGGCACTGCTCGCGGGTCGAAGGTCTTCCGTCTCGCCATTGCATCCTGCTCATAAGGCGGGGGGTAATGAATCAAGGATAGATGATAGCCTCCTGCCGCCAACAGAAACGCTGTCGACCTACGGCAAATCCTCTCGATCACGTCTAGCCCTGACAGACTTTGACCCTGTGGGTAGAGCCCGTGGACTCCTATCACGGGCTGAATCAATTTATTTTTACCGATACATGCGCCATGCTCGATCTGTCGCTAAAACAGAGATAGCCAGATGGGTCCTGATATGGTGGAGTTCTCGCTTGCTGACCTCGGATGCACTCCGCAATTGCCCGTACTTGTCCGTCGCGATCGGACGCTCCGGGTAAAAATCATTGATGCTTGTGGTATGACATGTACATTCTGCCACAATGAAGGAACCCCGGTAGTCGTCGATAACCTGGGCCGAGCTATCGACAAGCTAACTCCTCAGGGGAGGTCAGGCCGGGTTTCTATTTACCTGGCGACAAATGGAGCCAACTTTCTCCCGGCCGCAGTGCAGCCCGATGAAACTTTCATGGAAGCGTTGGCACTATTAGGTCAATCGCTTGACGTAGACGAGCTACACCTGACCGGGGGTGAACCGACGTTGCATCCGCGCGTGGCTGAGTTGGTTGCACTGGGGCGCGCGGCTGGTTTCCGCGTCTGCATGACATCAAATGGCGAGAATGGTGTACGCGCCCTGCCAGCATGCGCACGCTCAGGGCTTGATAGGGTAAACTTCAGTATCTTTGGCACTACCCCAGCTGAGCTCATGCAGGTGCAGCACGCTCGGAGTGCTAATACTGCCCGCGCCAAGAAGAAGATCAGAGCATTAACTGAATCTATTAGGGTTGCCCTCAACCTAGGTATTAGTGTAAGCGCGAACATCGTCGTACCAGACTACAATCATGCTAGTAGGGTACACCGCCTTATAGAAAGGTTTGGGGCGAAGTTGTCGATCCGACTGCTTAACTCGCTTTCGGAGGGTGCAGAATCGATTGCAGCTATCGAACAAATTTTGTGCGAACTCCATGCTGAGCCAGTGGCGCATCAGTTGACCGCCGGCGTTTCAGGTTGGCGGACCGCCTACCGACTTCCTAGCGGTCAAGTAGTATGGTTCAAGCAGATTCGCCCTACTCGACTGCCAAATACCTGCAGGGGGTGCCGCTTCAATAACAATGTAGATTGCCAGGAAGGGTACTATGGAGTTCGACTTTACCGAGATCGCTCTGGGAAATTTCAGGTAGGGGTATGCATTCGGCGAATGGATCTTTGTATGCCGCTAAATAGCTTCATTGAGAGTGAACTGTGTCGCGAAATAATTGAACTCCGGGATGCAGAGTATCATCAGTTTTCTGCCTTTGCCCAAGCTAACGAAGGGAGGCGCTCATAGATGGCAATTGAATGGGAAGCGAAGATTCTTGACGTTGATCCGCTGCTTATGGCTAATGCGATTATTGCTAAAGGAGGACGGCAGCTCGGCACAACGGTACTGCTCCGCCGGTATGTCTATGACATAACACCTGGCGATTCGGCACGCTGGATTAGGCTAAGGGATACTGGCTCCAAGTTCACTCTTGCAGTAAAAGAAGTGAGTCACGATGGTATCGACGGTACAGATGAAGTCGAAGTCGACGTAGGTAGCTTCGAGGGAACCGCTGAGCTGCTGCGTAAACTCGGGTTCGCACCGAGGAGCTACCAGGAGAACCGTCGAACAAGCTTCGTCCTGGAAGGCGCCCGGCTGGAGATCGACGAGTGGCCAATGATTCCGGCTTACCTCGAAATCGAGGCCGACTCACGCACCAAGGTCATCCGAGTGGCTGAGAAGCTTGGCTTTAGCGAAGCTGACTTGACGGGCGAAAATACTGTTAAGGTTTATGCCCGCTATGGCATCGATTTGATGAGCCTCGACCATGTCAGCTTCTCCGATCAACGCCCGCGTCTCACGTAGGTTGCCAGGCAGGTGATCGTTTGGTTCATGGTTGACGCAGTGGGCGAGAACTAGGGTGTCCCGATTATTTCTACTACGTCTACGCTGACTTGGTGGCCGATCTGGAACGCACTAGGAGCTGGCCGGTGCGCTCCGCTGATAGTTAAGCGGCTGCCCGTGGACACCTTGCAACGCCGCGAATAGGGTGCCCTCCGTGCTTGCGATCATGGCCTCCTGGACGAGGTCGGTTCCGGTCCGATGTGCTCCACTCGGGTGGCAAATCGGATTGTTGTATGACTGTCCATAACCCCAAGCATTGCTGCCACCAAGATGGCGGCCGTAACCAGGCTGCACGACGTCACTCGCTAGTGTGCTATGGGTTTCCTACCGCGCGATCGGATGGATGTGGCGTCGGACGCTCGCGAACGTACGACGCCACTGTCAGCTTGCGGACGCAAGCCTTCCCGGTCAGGGGCGCCGGCCGATGGTGAGCACCGGCTGGGTGGTCTCGGCGTAGAAGTCGTTGCCCTTGTCGTCGATCACGATGAAGGCGGGGAAGTTCTCCACCTCGATCTTCCAGATCGCCTCCATGCCGAGCTCCGGGTACTCCAGCACCTCGACCTTGCGGATGCAGTCGGCCGCCAACCGGGCCGCCGGGCCGCCGATCGAACCGAGGTAGAACCCGCCGTACTTCTGGCACGCCTGCGTCACCTGCG
>CAYTMR010000208.1:0-4912 GCA_964438855.1 uncultured Micromonosporaceae bacterium | reverse complement strand
CAAGAAACCCGACTGGGGACTGATGCTCAGCCCCTCAGCAACCGGGCTCAACATCTGGAAGCAACGCTTCGACGGCCTACGCACCGGGTTCCTGATGGAACCCATCGACCCCGACATCGGCCTGCTCATCCAAGCCACCGAACCCCAACACCGGTTCGAGCACTACGTCAACGGCCCCGGCCTATGCAGCTGCGGCGACTGCGTCGCCCTAGTCAAAGGCGACACCGACATGCCCGGCTTCGCCTACGCCGACGGCCGGTTCATGTACCACGGCGTTGCCCGCGGGCTCCGCGGCTCCGCACCAGCGACCATGCTCACCGCAGGCCAAGCCCAAGAATTGTTCACCCGCGATCCCTACCACCCAGCCCGTTACAAGATCCGCTACACCGTTTCCGACTACTGGGACCACATCGGCTTCTTCCCCATCAAACTCGACGGCGCCGGCCGTGGCTGGCACTGGCCCAACCGCCCCGGATTCACCGGTGAAGCGTGGGCCAACAACATCGAGCTGCGCAACGCCACCACCGAAAGCGACTGGAAGATCGAGATCCTCGAAGGCATCGCCTTCACCAAGGGCTCCAACGTCATTGAGCCCTTCGCCACCGTCACCGGCTCCATGCTGACGATGCTCGACACCGGCCTCGAACGAGGAGCCATCGGAGCCGGCGCCCACGCCGCCGCCTCGTCGGCGATCAAACATATGTTCCGCGTCACCATCGGATCGTTCTCCCGTCGCAGCCGCAACACCACCCGATTCGCGCCGACCTTCGAACAAGTCGCGCCCAACGCCGTCGGCCGAGTCCAGCCGGCCGCCAACGGCGGATTCGTCTACCAAGTCCCCTCCAACCCGCGACCAGACGACGCCGAGACCTGGCACCCCGAGATCGCTGCCCTGCTGTGGGGAGCAGCCCGCACCCGCGTACTGCGAGACGCACGCCCCACCAAAACCAAGGCCCTCTTCGGCGCCCTGCAAATCGAACCGGCACAACTCATCGGCATCCAAGGCGACGCCATCTACACCACAGAAATCCAGCCCTGGACCCTCCCCGAAGCCAGCGGCGGTGCTGACGACGGCGCCAACGGACGGATCCGACTCAAGGGCTATCTCCCCGGCCCGATCACCCCACCTCCCACGATCGACGTGCGTCAAGAACTGTCCAACCAAGCAGAAGAAGCCGGATGGGAGGCCTAACCCATGGCAACCTCCAAAGATCTCATCCTCGAACTGAAAGCCCAAGGTTTCAGCAACGCCGAGATCGGCCGCCACCTTGGTCGTGACAGCTCCCTGATCGGACAGATCGCCAAAGGCACCAAACCAGGCGCCAACCTGCAGCAGGCACTCACCGAACTAGTCACCGGCGGCGAAGTCAAAACCCCGCCCTACCGCCGCACCACCGCCGACGGCAGCCTCGCACGAGTCCGTGCCACCAAAGGCCAAGAATCGATCCTGCCCCCAGTGCCGCGAGGCCAACGGGTCCGCACCGTCACCAAATCCACCGCGCAACCAACCGCGCTACCCAAACGCAAACCCACCGGTCAACGAAACCGCCTCACCCATCAAGAAAACCGACTCCCCAACGGCCGCGAACTCCACCGCGTCACCGTCCCCAAGACCGATCGAGCCAGCAACCGATCCGCTGGCTCCAAGATCATCGCTGATGTGGTGGGACGAGCTGCCGCCGCCGGCCGCAGGATCTCCGGCACCGTGTGGGCCGAAGTGCGCCGCAAAGACGGAACCCGCGACCGCATCCCGGTCCAGATCGGCGGCCACGGGGGCTACTCCGCTCAGTCGATCTATGACTCGATCCGCACGAACCCGGATGACTCCTTCGAGTGGGTCGACGGGCAGATCCAAGGCCGCTACCCGGAGTTCGAGGGTGGTTTCACCGTCGTCGGCTTCGACCTGGACGTGTGGTGATTCCACCGGCTCCTGCGCCGTGCCCTGGCACGGAGCCCTACACACGGCGCACCGCCGCACGGCTCGCGTGGTGGGTCACCCGCCACCAGCTCCAGCGCCCCGCCATCATCGCTCTGGCGGTTGTCATGGCGTTCGCGATCATGGCGGTGGCGTGGCCGATGGGGCTGCTGGCCGCGATGATCCTCATGCTGGTGGGGTTGGCTGTGTTCGTCGCGGCAGTGGCCGTCGCCACGGTCGTGGTGCATCTGGTCGTGGTGCGACGCTGGGTGCGCGACGGGTGGGTGGTTGGCTACTTCACCAGGGACGCCTCGCAGCTGGTGCATCCCGACGATGAAGTGTGGGTGTTGAGTGAGCATCATGCGCGGCGTCGTGGCCGTGGGATGGGTGCGTGGCTGCGGTCCGTGGTGTGGCCGCACCTGGTGGCGGAATCAGACGATGCAGGTGTTGCTATCCGTACAGCCACCAGGGTTCGTGGGTTGGCGGATGCGTATGTGCGGGAGATGCCCGGTCTCGTCGTGGAAGGTGATGCCGACGGCTGTGTGATCAGGATGGTTCGGCCGCCGGCGTAGACCGCTTTGGGCGTGGCCAGTGGATGCTCATCCATTGAGGAGGTCGGCCGATCGCAGCGGCGATCTGTTTACTGGGGACGCGGTCGAGCTGGAGCTGGTTGATCAGTGGCCCCAGCTGATCAGTGGATGCTGCGGCGAGTTGCTCGCGTTCAGCCTCGGTGATGTCACGCCAACGCGGTGGGCGCGGAGCTTTCAGGGCTGCCAGTTCAACGGCGCGGCGCATCCTGCAGTGCAGACACATCTTGGCGGTTCCGGTCAGCAGCCGGCCGCAGCGGCATGGCCGGGGTCGCCGGCGTCCAGACGGCCCGGGGAGCTTCAGACTGCCGGTGATGCCGTGCCGTTGGCGGTACTAGTCAGGGGTGAGTTGGTGGGTGCGTAGGGCGTGTTGTCCCACTGCGATGAATCGGTGGCCGCACTCGTGACACAGGATGCCGGTGGGGTCGGTATCGAGGATCCCGTACAGTCCGTGGCCGCTCGGATCGCCCTTGGCGATCTCGCCGGCAATGGGAAGCCCTTCGCCGCGCTCGAGCCGCTTTCGGTGGGCAGCGCACAGCTGCCGCTTCGGCTCGGCCTCGTCGGGGCATCGGTGAGCTACACAGCGCATCAGAGTTTTTTGGCCTCAAAATAAGAAATGTCTCCGAGGGCCGGGTCCCAGAAGACGATGTCGTAGTCGAACAGCGAGACGGTGCTCGTGAAACCGTACTCGTCCGCAGTGGCACGCAGCCGCGCGTCCAAAGAGAGCACGCGCAGACCGACGCGTGGACCTCACCCCAAGCCATGCCCGTCCCCCTAGTAGTTCCCGGCGACGTTCGACTCGTACAGAGCCTTCGCATCCTCGGCCGCGAGGACGGCGGCGCGGACGTGCGGGTCGGTGAGGTCGAGCACGCGGGTCTGGTCGCCGAGCTTGCTGATCGCCTCGACGCGATGGAACTCGGTGCCGTACTCGGCGGCGAACGCGGCCAGCCCGCGGAGCTTGGGGAGGGCGTCGGACAGGTGGTGGCCGTGAGGGTCGACGATGGACACGCGCACGTCCACGCCGGTCCGGTCGAAGAACACGAAATCGGGCCGCATGGTCCGCCACGTGTCGGCCGCGTCCTTGTAGGCGACGCCGAGGGAGTCCTGCGACGCGCGGGACGGGTTGCGGTACCAGGCGAGTGCGCTGGCGCGGTGCATCTCCTTGTCGAGGACCTCGACCTCCAGCGCGTTGAGCGCCCCGACCGGGTAGTTGCCGTCCTCGTCGGACAGCAGGTGCCGGTCCCGGGTTGGGAGCGGCACGGGCGGGTCGCCGTCCTTCTCAGCGAGGGCGGCGGTCTCCATGAGCGTGTTCTTCGGACGGGTCAGGGTCATGCGCTGCGGTTCGGCGGACATGGCGCGAATGTCGTTGTAGACGGCCTGCCGTTCGTCGGACAGGTCCTTGATGGGCACCCGGTACTGGTCGAACCATGCTGCGGCGAGTTTGGTGGCCTCCCGGTCGAGCTCCTCGGCAGCCTCGGGGACGAGGGCCAGAGCTGCGACTTTCACGTACGCGTCACGGAGGCCGTCGTCGTCCTGGTCGTCGTCGGGGCCAGCGAGCCTGTCGGCGTACGTGCCTGCAAGGTCGGGGGATAGGACCCGGCCGGCCTGCCGGAACGCGTCACGGATGGAGCGGTCGTCGGCGGTTTCCACAAACTTGTCGTACGTGAGGGTGCTGCCCGCCTGTCCGGCGACGGTCTCCCCGTGAACGGTCCACACCTCACCGATCGCGGCGTCCAGCTTGTCCTTGTACCGAGCGGCGCACCCGTCGAGTACGGCGTGCAGCTCCTTGTGGGCGTCCGCCCCGGCGTCGGGTCTGAGCCCGTCGACGGCGAGGGCGTGCGCGAGCGCGGTGAGCCGTTTCACGGGCTTCGCGCCCTTCCGCGGTAGCGACTGGGAGGGCAGCGCCTCGAACGCGTCCCACACCGCCTCCTCGACGGCCGAGTTCGGGCCCATCTCCTGCGGGTTGACGAGCACCTTCCGGGTGCTGCCGCCGCCGGGGAAGTCCTCCAACGCGCCCGTGAGGACCTTCACGACCGTGGCTGCGGTCTTGTGGTCGAAGAACGGCAGGATGCACTCCACCGAGTTGAGCCTCTCGTTGCCGGGGATCCGGCGGGCGAGCGGGGTACGGACCATCCGGCCCAACAGTTGGGTGATGTGGGTGGCGTCCTTCGCCGGCCGGAACGACATGAGCACCTCCGCGCGCGGGCAGTCCCAGCCTGTGGAGATGCCGTCCTTCGCGACGAGGACGCGGACCGTCGTGTCCTCCTGGACCCGCTCGGGGGAGACGTAACGGACGGCGAACGGCCCGTACGTCTGCGTGGTGTGGTCCCCGAGGACGTGCGCGACCGCGTCGCCCGCCAGCTCGGGCCACTCCGCGAACACCACGTCGAGCGCGCGTGCCACCGTGTCC
>CAYTMR010000207.1:0-4925 GCA_964438855.1 uncultured Micromonosporaceae bacterium | reverse complement strand
GACGACGCCACCGCCGCCTACCAGGACGCGAAGGCGGCGCTCGACGAGTCCGAGAAGCGGGAGTTGAAGCTCACCAAGGAGCTGAACGCGCTTCAGGATGAGATGGACGAACTCGTCGAGGACCTTCAGGTCCTCGCCGCCAACGCCTACCGAGCCGGTCGCGTGGGCACCTTCGCCGCGCTGTTGGACAGCAGCTCACCGACTCAGTTCGTGGAGCGGGTGGCGACGGTCGACATGATCGCCATGCGGGAGAACGAAGCTCTCGCCCGGCTCAAGGAGATCAACGACTCGCTCGAGGAGCAGCGCGACCTCATCGCCGCCGAGATCAAACTGCAGGAAGAGGAGCTCGCCAAGCTGGACGAGGCGGTGAAGAAGGCCGAGCAGGCGCTGTTCGCGGTGGGCGGCGGCAGCACCGGGCAGTTCGTCGCCTACGAGTCACCTCTGGCCAAGCCGGCGCCGCGTAACGCCAACGGCACGTGGCCTAGCGAATCGTGCTCGATGCCGGACCCGACCACCTCTGGCTGTGTCACGCCTCGGATGCTGCACGCCTACGAGGAGGCGCGCCTGTTCGGGTTCACCCGGTACACCTCGTGCTACCGCGGCGGCAGCTTCGGTGAGCACCCGCTCGGACGGGCCTGCGACTTCTCCGCCCAGCCCAACGGCTTCGGCGGCGTGGCGACGGGGACCGACAAGGAGTACGGCGACCGCCTCGCTTCCTTCTTCGTCACCAACGCCGACCGACTGGCGGTGCAGTACGTCATCTGGTATCGCCAGATCTGGATGCCCGGCACGGGTTGGCGCTCCTACAGCGGATCCTGTGGCGACCCCAACTGCGACCACACCAACCACGTCCACGTGTCGATCCGCTGACGCTCCGCGAGCGACCGTCAACTGACGGTGGAGAAGCGCTGCACCTGAGGGGTCTTGCCGGCCACGATGAGCAGCGCTCCCCTGTCCACGACGGTGTCGGCGCGGGCGTAGGTGAAATCGGAGCCGGTCATCTTCACGCCCACCACAGTGATGCCGTACTTGGTGCGGAGGGCGCTCTCGGCGAGGGTCTTGCCGATCGCCTCCTTCGGCGCCCGGACCTTGGCGATCGCATATCCGTCGTCGAACTCGATGAAGTCGAGCATCCGGCCGGTGATCATGTGCGCTACCCGGTCGCCCATCGCCGCCTCTGGGTAGACCACGTGGTTGGCGCCGACCGACGCGAGGATCTTGCCGTGCTTGGAGGTGATCGCCTTCGCCCAGATCTCCTTCACTCCGAGCTCGTTGAGCGCCAGCACGGTGAGCACGCTGGCCTCGATGTCGGTGCCGATCGCCACGATGGCCCGGGGCAGGTCGGCCACTCCCAGTTGGCGCAGCGCGTCCTCGTCGGTCGAGTCGGCCTGCACCACCTGTGCCAGCCGGTCCGACCACCGCTGCACGATGTGCTCGTCCTCGTCGATCGCGAGCACCTCGTGCCCCAACCGGGTCAGCGAGGCGGCCACCTGGCCGCCGAAGCGGCCCAAGCCGATCACTGCCACGCCGTCGATCTGCCCCCGATCGTTGGCCACGTCTGCCTCCTTGGCTACTGCCTGCGCGTACCAGCGTGATGGCTGCCGAGCCCATGGGTTGGATCAGCCGACCACGGGCCGCTCCTGCGGGTAACGGTAGTGCCGGTGGCGTGTGTTCAGCGCCAGCGCGGTGGCGAACACTGTCGGACCGACTCGGCCCACGAACATCAACCCGGTCAGCACGAGCTTGGCAGGCTCCGGGGCGGCGGCGGTGACGCCGGTGCTGAGCCCGACCGTGCCGAAGGCCGAAATCACGTCGAACATGATGTGTTCAAAAGCGAAGCCCTCGGTGAGTGCTTCGACCAGCAGTATTCCCACCGCGACGAACGCCACGCTGAGCAGCGCGACGCTGAGCGCTTCCCGCTGGGCTGAGCTGGCGATCCGTCGTCGGCCGACGACCACGTCCGGCTCTCCTCGGATTTCGGACCAGATCACGTAGGCGAGGAGGAAGAACGTCGCCACCTTGATCCCGCCGGCGGTGGAGGCGCTGCCTCCGCCGATGAACATGAGGGCGTTGGTGACCGCCAGGCTCTCGGTGGTCATGGCGGCGAAGTCGACGCTGGAGAAGCCGCCGGAGCGGGGCATGGCGCCGTTGACCACGGCGGCGAGCAGCTTCTCCGGCACGCTGAGCGGGCCCAGTGTGCGGCTGTTGGTCCACTCGAACCACAGCAACGCCACGGTGCCGACCAGCAGCAGTAGAGCAGACCCCACGAGCGTCAACTGTGCGTGCACCGACCATCGGCGGAGGCCACCGTGCAGCCGCCGACCCACCTCCATCAGCACCGGAAAGCCCAGGCTGCCGGCGACCACGCCGACGGTGATCGGCATGGTGATCCACGGGTCGCCCGGGTACCGCTGGAGCGAGTCTGGGTAGAGCGAGAAACCGGCGTTGTTGAATGCCGCGACGCCGTAGTAGACGCCGTGCCACAGCGCCTGCGGAAAGGTTTGCCCGTAGCCCCACCACCACCGCAGGATCAGTGGCGCCGCCACGAGCGCCTCGAAGCCGACTTGAATGAGCGCGACGCGGAGCAGCACACGTTTGACGTCGGCCAGATCCAGGCTGCGGCCCTCAGTGGTGGCGAGCATCCGGGTGCGCACGCCGAGCCGGCGCGCCACCAGCAAGGCGAGCAGCGTCGCCGCGGTGGTGATGCCGTAGCCGCCGACGTGGACCGAGCCGATGATGACCGCTTGCCCGAAGTGGGACCAGTGGCCGGGTTCGACCACGGTGAGGCCGGTGACGCAGATCGCGGAGGTAGCGGTGAACAGGGCGGTGACCAGGCTGGTCGGCGGTGCCTGTGGGGCCCGAGCCGCGGGCAGTGCCAGCAAGATCGTGCTGGCGGCGATGGCCACGAGGAACGCGACCGGCAGCAGCCGGGCCGGGTGCAGCCCACGCCTCACGCGCCATCCTCTCTTTCGGCCCCTTGATCGGCCCTCCGCGCATCGTACGAAGGCGGCGCTGCTGGCTGTCGCCGTGGGTGGACGACCGGACTCACGTTGTCGGGCATACCCTAGGGGGGTAGGGTAAAAGAATGGCTGACGACACCGCCGCCCACACCGGCCAGTACTGGTACGGGCCGGAGAAGGAAGCGCTGCTGAGCCGGCTGCGCCGGATCGAGGGTCAGGTGCGAGGTGTGCACCGCATGGTGGAGGAGGACAAGTACTGCATCGACATCCTCACGCAAATCTCCGCCGCCACCCGAGCCTTGCAAGCGGTCGCGCTCGGTCTGTTGGAGGGGCACTTGGGCCACTGCGTGGCGGAGGCCGCCCGAGCTGGCGATGCGACCGCCAAGGTCAAGGAGGCGTCCGACGCGATCGCGCGCCTGGTGCGTTCGTAAGCGACTCTACGACGAAAGGTGAGGCACATGCCTGTCACTGAGACCTACCGAGTCACTGGGATGACGTGCGGCCACTGCGTGGCGGCGGTCAGCGGTGAGTTGTCCAAGCTGCCGGGCGTCCGGGACGTCTCGGTCGACCTCGACGCGGGCCAGGTGACCGTGGTCTCCGACGGCCCGCTGCCGATCGACGAGGTTCGTACCGCGGTGGACGAAGCCGGCTACACCCTCGGGGATGCGTGAGTGCGATGACCACGACTGACGTGACCGAGACGGTCGACCTCACCATCGGTGGGATGACGTGCGCCGCCTGCGCTGCTCGGGTGGAGAAGAAGCTGAACCGGCTCGACGGGGTCACCGCGACGGTCAACTTCGCCACCGAGACCGCGCACGTGCGCCACTCGGACACGGTCAACGTCGAGGATCTCATCGCGGCGGTGGAGTCGGCCGGCTACACCGCCACCGTCCCTGCGCCCGCCACCGACGGGGCGGAGACGACGTCGGAGCAGGCCGAGCGCGCCGCCCGACGACGCCTGATCGTCAACGCGGTGCTCACTGCGCCGCTGCTGGTGTTGTCGATGGTGCCGGCGGTGCAGTTCCGCTACTGGCAGTGGGTGGCGTTGGTGCTCGCAGCGCCGGTTGTGACCTGGGGCGCTTGGCCATTCCACCGCTCCGCGCTGCGTAACCTGCGGCACGCCACCGCCACCATGGATACGCTGATCTCGCTCGGCGTGACGGTGTCCACCGGCTGGAGCGTGTACGCCTTGGTCTTCGGCGCGGCCGGGGAACCGGGCATGACCATGTCCTTCAGCCTGCTCGCCGCGCGGGGAGAGGCCACCGGCCACCTCTACCTGGAGGTGGCAGCGGCGCTCACCACCTTCCTGACGGTGGGCCGCTGGTGTGAGGCGCGGGCCAAACACAGGGCCGGCTCGGCCCTACGGGCGCTGCTCGACCTCGGCGCCAAGCACGCCACCGTTCTGCGCGACGGCTCCGAGATACGCGTGCCGGCCGAGGAGTTGCGGGTCGGGGACGAGTTCGTCGTGCGGCCCGGAGAAAAGATCGCTACCGACGGGGTGGTGGTCGAAGGGTCCTCCGCGGTGGACCGCAGCATGATCTCCGGCGAGAGCGTGCCGGTCGAGGTCACCGTCGGGGACGCGGTCGTGGGCGCCACCGTCAACGTCGGCGGCCGGTTGGTGGTCCGCGCCACCCGGGTCGGGGCGGACACCCAGCTGGCGCAGATGGCGAAGCTCGTCGCCGACGCTCAGTCGGGCAAGGCGCCGGTCCAGCGCCTCGCCGACCGGGTCTCCGCTGTCTTCGTGCCGGCCGTGATCGTGGTGGCGGCGGCGACGTTCGTCGGTTGGCTGGTCACAGGCGCGGGCATGGACCAGGCGATCACCGCAGCCGTCGCGGTGCTCATCATCGCCTGCCCGTGCGCGCTCGGTCTCGCCACCCCGACCGCGCTGCTCGTCGGCACCGGCCGAGGTGCCCAGCTCGGCATCCTCATCAAGGGACCAGAGGTCCTCGAGTCGACGCGCCG
>CAYTMR010000206.1:0-4937 GCA_964438855.1 uncultured Micromonosporaceae bacterium | reverse complement strand
GTGCCGGTGATCGGCTTGGTGACGATCTCGACCAAGGGGATGCCCGCTCGGTTGTAGTCGACCAGCGACTCGCTCGACCCGTGGATCCGCCCGGTCACACCGCCGAGGTGCATGGTCTTGCCGGTGTCCTCCTCCAAGTGGACCCGCTCGATGCCGACCCGGATCACCTCACCGTCGACCTCCACGTCCAACCAGCCGTCGTAGCACAAGGGCTCGTCGTACTGGCTGATCTGGAAGTTCTTCGGCACGTCCGGATAGAGGTAGTTCTTCCGGGCGAAGCGGCACTGTGAGGCGATGGAGCAGTTGAGCGCCAGACCCAGCCGGATGGTGGCCTCCACCGCGGCCCGGTTCGCCACCGGCAGGCTGCCGGGCAGACCCAGGCAGACCGGGCACACCTGGGTGTTGGGTTCGGCCCCGAAGGCGGTCGGGCAGCCGCAGAACATCTTGGTCTGCGTGCCGAGCTCCACGTGGACCTCAAGGCCAATCACCGGCTCGTACCGGCTCACCACATCGTCGAACGTGGGCAGGGTCGTGGTCATCGCACCCCTCGGGCTCCGGTAGTTGGACTGGACCGCGTCTGTAAACCCTATCCCTCGCGCCAGTCGGGGCGGAGAGGGACCGGCGACGCCCCGAAGCCTTCGCCACCGCCGCGGCGGCCTCGGGGCCGTTCGCGCGTCACAGGTCTGGTGGGGACAGCGGCGCCACGACCGTCTCCAGGGCCGCGGCGACCCGGTACATCCGATCGTCGGCCATGGTCGGCGCCATCACGTGGAAGCCGACCGGCAGCCCGTCGGCGAGCCCACACGGCACGGAGATCGCTGGACCTCCGTAGAGATTGACGGGAATCGTGAACAGGTCCGCCAGGTACATCTGGTACGGGTCGGAGGTGCGCGATCCGAACGGGAAGGCCACGAACGGCGTCGTCGGCGAGATCAACACGTCGGCCTGTTCGAAGGCGGCGGCGAAGTCGCGGGCGATCAGGGTACGCACCTTCTGCGCCTGCCCGTAGTACGCCTCGTAGTAGCCGGACGAGAGCGCATTCGTGCCGATCATGATGCGACGCTTGACCTCGGGGCCGAAGCCGGCCTCCCGGGTCAGCGACATGACCTCCTCCAGCGCCCGGCTGCCGTCGTCGCCCACCCGCAGCCCGTAGCGCACCCCGTCGAAGCGGGCCAGATTGGACGAGCACTCGCTGGGCGAGATCAGGTAGTAGGCGGCGAGGGCGTACTCAAAGTGAGGGCAGGAGACCTCCACCACGTCGGCGCCCACCTTGGTCAGCGCCTCCACCGCCTCCTGGAACGCGGCGCGCACGCCCGGCTCGGCTCCCTCGCCGACCAGCTCACGCACCAGGCCCAGACGTACCCCAGACAGGTCGCCGGCACCGCCTTGCCGGGCAGCGTCGACCACCGGTGGCACCGGCTGCGGAATCGAGGTGGAGTCACGCGGATCATGCCCGGCGATCACCTCGTGCAACGCCGCGGTGTCCAGCACGGTCCGGGCGCACGGGCCCGGCGTGTCCAGTGAGGAGGAGAAAGCCACCAAACCGTAGCGGGACGTGGTGCCGTAGGTCGGCTTGCTCCCGACCGTCCCGGTCATCGCCCCTGGCTGCCGGATCGAGCCGCCCGTGTCACTGCCGATGGCCAGCGGGCTCTGGTAGGCGGCGAGCGCCGCCGCGGACCCGCCGCCGGAGCCACCGGGAGCCCGGGACAGGTCCCACGGGTTGCGGGTCGGACCGAACGCCGAGTACTCCGTGGACGAGCCCATGGCGAACTCGTCCAGGTTGGTCTTGCCGAGAATCACCAGGCCGGCCTCGCGCATCCGGGTGACGATGGTGGCGTCGTACGGCGGAATCCAGCCTTCGAGCATCTTCGAGGCGCACGTCGTCGGCATGCCTCGCGTGGTCAGCACGTCCTTGACCGCCACCGGCACCCCCGCCAGCGGACTGAGCCGCTGCCCTTCGGCGCGCGCGGCGTCCACCGCCGCCGCCGCGGCGAGCGCCCCCTCCCGGTCGACGTGCAGGAAGGCGTGCACACGCTCGTCGGTGGCCTCGATGCGGTCCAGATGAGCCTGCGTCACCTCGACCGCGGACACCTCACCGCTGGCGATCATCTCGGCCAGTCGGGTCGCGGTCAGCCTCGTGAGGTCCGCCACCGTCACGCCTCCTCGTCCACGATCCGAGGCACCCGGAACCGGTCTTCGGCCACGTCGGGCGCCGCTGCGAGCGCCTCTTCGCGGGTCAGGCCGGGCGTCACCTCGTCCTCGCGCAGCACATTGGTCAGCGGCACGGCGTGGGAGGTCGGCGGGATGTCCGTCGCCGCGACCTCACCGACTCGGGCCACCGCCTGGAGGATGACGTCCAGTTGCTTGGCGAAGGTGTCCAGCTCCTGCTCCGTAACGGCGAGCCGGGCCAGGTGCGCCAGGTGCGCGACCTCGTCCCGGGTGATGGCGGCCATCGTGCCCCCTGTCCGTGTTCGTGCCTGGTGATGATGTTCGTTCCTGACCCAGGGAAGTTTACGCGCCGGCTCCGGAGCGAGGCCGACGACGGGCGGCACCCGCTCCCGGCGCCGGCATCGGCCGGTAGCGGGCGAGCCAGGTCACCAGGTCGTCGGCGGGCATCGGGCGGGCGTAGAACCAGCCTTGGGCCGCGTGGCAGCCGGCCGCCGCCAGTTGCCGCCACGTGCGCTCCTCCTCCACACCTTCCGCGACCACCCGTAAGCCCAAGGCGTCGGCGAGCTCGATGATGGAGGTCACGATCGCTGCGTCGTCGGGGTCGCGGGCCATCCCCAACACGAACGAGCGATCCACTTTCACCTCGCTCAGCGGTAGTCGCCGCAGGTGTTGCAGAGAGGAGTAGCCGGTACCGAAGTCGTCCAACGAGATCGCCACTCCCAACCGGTCCAGCGCGGCGACCGTGGCCAGGACCCGGCGCGGGTCAGCCATCAGCGCACCCTCGGTGATCTCCAGTTGGATGAGGGAGGCGGGAACGTCGTAGCGGCGCAACTGGTGGGCGAGGCGGTCGGCGACCTCACCGGTCTGCAGCTCACGCAGGCTCACGTTGACCGAAGCCCGCAGCGTCAGCCCAGCGGCGGACCACTTCGCCACCTGCTCCACCACCTCGTCGATGATGCGCAGCGTGAGCAAACGCATCACCGCCGTATGCTCAGCCAGTTTGATCAATTGGTCAGGGCGGATCGGACCACGTTCCGGGTGTTGCCAGCGCAGCAACGCCTCCACGCCGATCACCTCGCCGGTGGCGAGGGCGACCTGCGGCTGGTAGTGCATCGTCACACCGGCGCCGCCGGGATCCCGCAACGCCTCACGCAAGTCGGCGAGCAGGGTGAGCCGCTCCGGCGAGTGATGGTCGGACTCGGCGGTGTAGACGGCCACGGCCGCCGCCCGCTGCTTCGCGTCGTACATCGCCACGTCAGCGTGGCGCAGCAGACTGTCCACGTCGTCGCCGTGGTCCGGACAGACCGCTACCCCGATGGCGGCGCTGACGTACAGCGGCAGCCCATCGAGGTGCACCGGCTCCAGGAGGGCGGTGTTGACCCGGGAGGCCACCGCGCAGGCGTCGGCGGTGCCGGAGACGTCCGGCACACAGATGGCGAACTCGTCCCCACCGAGTCGGGCGACGAGGCAGCCCGGCCCGGCGGCGGTGCGCAAGCGCCGGGCGATCTCCACCAGCAGCCGATCGCCCACGTCGTGGCCGAGTGCGTCGTTGATGTTCTGGAACCGGTCCAGGTCCAGCAGGAGCAGAGCCAGTCGCGGTCCTCGCTTGGGACGACGCGCGATCCAACCGGCCATCGCCGCCACCAACGCCCGCCGATTGGCGAGGCTGGTGAGTGGATCCCGCCGCTGCAACCAGGTGTACTCCTCGGTGACCCGAGCCAGGCGGTTGACCGCGTACAGCGGTACCAGCGCCAGCGGGACCAGCATCGGCGCGGCCGCGGCACCGCTGACCAGGATCGGGCCCAGCAACAGCAGCGCGCCGTGGGTGAGCCCGTCCCACGTGAACCGTGGCCGGCCGCGCCACCCGGACCCCGGCCACGCCACGACGGCGGTGGCGTAGCGAGACGCCAGCCAGGCACCCGCGGCCAGCACCACCACGGCTGCCTCGCTGAAGACCAGTCGACCATCGGACGGGTACGGCCGCAGACCACCGACCCGCAGCACGACCTCCGCGGTGGCGTACGCGATGGCGTACTCACCGGCCAGCAGCACCAACCGCCGTGGGGTCGGACGGGTGCGCAGCGCTCCCGCCATGACCGCGACCGCTTGGACGGCCACAGCCGGGCCCAGCCCGTAGGCGAGCAGAATCGCGAACCCGAAACAGACCGATGGATAGGCAGTCGGCCCGAGCCACTGGCGACCACGCGGAGTGAAGGGGTGGGTGTCGGCGATCGCCGCCAAGGCCGCCATCAACCAGAACGCGCCCGGAAGCGCTTCGACCAGCATCCCACCTCCCGCCGCGTGTGCCGTTACCCACAGTATGGCGACAAAGGCCTTAAACGGGGGAAGTCGGACCAGACGTGGCCAAATAGCCACGCACCACTTCGCCGCGCCAGCGAATGCTTACTCTAGGTGCGCAACGGCGCGCGCCGCCTCGACGCCCTCGGTGAGAAGCAGATTGAATCCGGCTTCGTCGAGGATCGGGACCTTGAGCGCCACAGCCCGGTCGTACTTGCTGCCAGGGTTGTCACCCACCACCACGAAAGTGGTCTTCTTCGACACCGAACTGGTCACCCTACCGCCACGGCTGGTGACCGCGGCGGCGGCCTGATCACGCGAGTAGCCCTCCAGCGTGCCGGTCACCACCACCGTGACACCGTCCAACGGACCCGGCCCCGCCTGTGCCCGCTCCTCCTCGAGCCGGACACCGGCGGCGCGCCACTTCTCCACCACGTCCCGGTGCCAGTCGACCGCGAACCATTCCTTGA
>CAYTMR010000205.1:0-5005 GCA_964438855.1 uncultured Micromonosporaceae bacterium | reverse complement strand
CTTCTTGCCGTACTCGTCACGCACCATGCCGTGCAGTGCGACCACTCGGAACGGCGGCGCCCCGTCCATCGCGTACAGGCCGAACATCATCATCCGGGCCACCCAGAAGAACAGGATGTCGTACCCGGTGACGAGCACGCTGGTCGGATAGAACCGGCGCAGGTCCTTGGTGTCCTCTGGCCAGCCGAGCGTGGAGAACGGCCACAGCCCGGAGGAGAACCAGGTGTCGAGCACGTCCTCGTCCTGGCGCCACCCCTCGCCGCTGGGCGGCTCCTCGTCCGGGCCGACGCACACCACTTCGCCGTTCGGGCCGTACCAGACCGGGATGCGGTGGCCCCACCACAGCTGTCGAGAGATGCACCAGTCGTGCATGTTGTCGACCCACGCGAAGTACCGCTTGGCCATCTCCGGTGGTTCGATACGGACCCGACCATCGCGCACCGCATCACCGGCCGCCTTGGCCAGCGGGCCGGTGTTGACGAACCATTGCAGGCTCAGCCGCGGCTCGACCGTGGTGTTGCACCGGGAGCAGTGCCCGACCGCGTGCACGTACGGGCGCTTCTCCTCCACGATGCGCCCCTGCTCCCGTAGGGCAGCGACGATCGCCGGGCGGGCCTCGTACCGGTCCAGTCCCTCGAACGGCCCGTGGGCGGTGATCACACCGCGCTCATCCATGATGGTCAGGCTGGGTAGGTTGTGCCGCTGACCGATCTCGAAGTCGTTGGGGTCGTGGGCTGGGGTCACCTTGACCGCACCGGTACCGAACTCCGGATCCACATGGAAGTCCGCGATGATCGGGATGCGTCGCCCGGTCAGCGGCAGCTCCACCTCGGTGCCGACCAAATGGCGGTAACGCTCGTCCTCCGGGTGCACCGCGACCGCGGTGTCGCCCAGCATCGTCTCGGCCCGGGTGGTCGCGACCACGATCGACTGGTCGCCGTCACCGTACCGGATGGAGACCAGCTCGCCCTCGTCGTCGCTGTGCTCCACCTCGATGTCGCTGAGGGCGGTCAAACACCGTGGACACCAGTTGATGATCCGCTCGGCGCGGTAGATCAGGCCGTCGTCGTACAGCCGTTTGAACATCGTCTGCACGGCACGGGACAGGCCCTCGTCCATGGTGAACCGCTCGCGGGTCCAGTCGACCGAGTCCCCCAGTCGGCGCATCTGCCCGAGGATCGCGCCACCAGACTCGGCCTTCCACTGCCACACCCGCTCGACGAAAGCCTCTCGCCCCAGGTCGTGCCGGGACAGTCCTTCGGCCGCCAGCTGCCGCTCCACGACGTTCTGGGTGGCGATCCCCGCGTGGTCCATCCCTGGCAACCACAGCGCTTCGTATCCCTGCATCCGCCGACGGCGGATCAACGTGTCCTGGATCGTGTGGTCTAGGGCGTGCCCGATGTGCAGCGACCCCGTCACGTTCGGCGGGGGAATGACGATCGTGTACGGCGGTCGGTCACTATCGGCATCGGCGGTGAAGTAACCGGCCTCGACCCACTGGGCGTACCGGCGCTGCTCCACCTCGTTCGGCCGGTAGGCCGACGGCAGGGTCCGGGGGTCCGTCTTCTCGGTCACCGTGCAAGTCTACGAAGGCCGGGCGCGGGACGGCGCCCACCCGGCCCGTGGGCCCGTATGCTCGGCGAGTGTCCGACGATCGTGCCCGGCGGTGGGCCCCCGCCGCAGCGGCCGCCGCGCTGGTGGCCGTCCTGATCGGCTGCGGTTGCGGTGGCTTCTGGTACGCCCGACCGTACCTCTCCGACCAGTACCCGGCGACCTTGAGCACCCCGGACCAGGTGGCCGGCCTGGCACGAAGCGCAGAGTCAGGGCTGGAGGACGCGGCGGTGCAGATGGCCGCGACGATGAGCGGAGAGATGAGCTTCGCCGAGCAGATCGCCGCGGTCTACGTCGACGAGGCCGCGCCGGACCGCGCGGTGGCGTTGTGGGGCGGCACCGCGCTTCTGCGAGACCCGCAGGCGCGGCTGGACGACGCGTTCCGCGACGCCGCTGCCGGCGGCTTCCCGGCCGTCGAGCCGCAGGAGGTGGAGCCTGGCCCTCCGGGCGGAGTGGCCCGCTGCGGGAGGGGCAACGTCCCTGAACTACCGATGACCGTCTGTGGCTGGGCTGATCACGGCAGCCTGGTGATGCTGGTGTTCCTCTCCCGTGACCTCGAAGAGAGCGGCTCACTGCTGCGGGACTTCCGAGCCGCCATCCGCGCCGGCTGAGCTGTCGAGCCTCGGTAACGGCTGCCCCATACCGTCAATGTCCCCGACATTGTGGTGATCTTTGAAGAACGTGGGACAGTATCCATGTGATGGTCCGCCCGCAGGCGCAGGACGCCCTGCTCAGTCTGCTGCTGCCGGCCTGGCAGGTAGCGATCGGGCTGTGTGTGCTCGCCGCCGTGGTGGTGGCCGTCCGGCTCGCTCAACGAGGCCCCTCCCGGATCGCCACGGCGCTGTTGATTACCGGGACCGCCGTCGTCGCCATCTGCGCAGCCGGAGTCCTCTACTCCTCCGGCACCCACCCGTAGCAAGCACGGCCGGAAAACGTCCAGGCAGACCGCGACCTGCTCGTCGATTGGAAGACCGCGTTCCAGGTTGAGGCGCTGCCGGGCGTACCGTCAATCGACCCGCAGCTGGCGGTGGACGCCTCGCTGCGCCGAGCGGGCGGGTGCTGGCTCTGGGAGGTCGCGGGAGCACCGACCGCCATGCTCATGATCACCTCACCGGTGGCGGGAGTGGTACGCATCATGTCGGTCTACACGCCGCCAGAGCACCGGCGCCGAGGCTACGCGAGTGCCTGTGTCGCGGCGGTCAGCACGTGGGCGCGGGCGCAGGGCGTGGACACGTGTGTGCTCTACACCGATCTCGCCAACCCGACCAGCAACAAGATCTACCAGGCGATCGGTTACCGCCCCGTCGAAGACTGAGCCGTCTGGCAGCTGACCCGAGGCCGCTCGGCGCGGTGAGCCGGTCAGAGACGACGGTGGGCCAGGCTGGGTAGATCCGTCCGGATACGGTCGATCCGCTCAGGATCCACCTCGGCGACGGTCACGCCCACCTCGTCCGGCGCCTGGGCGACGACCAGTCCCCACGGATCGATCACCATGCTGCGACCGAAGCAGGTCCGGCCCGGATCGTGGTCGCCGATCTGGGCGGCGGCGACCACGTAGCACTGGTTCTCGATCGCCCGGGCCCGCAGCAGGACCTCCCAGTGGTCCCGCCCGGTGTGGAGCATGAAGGCGGCGGGCACCACCAGCACGTGAGCGCCGCCTTCGGTCGCCAGCCGGCGGTAGAGCTCGGGGAACCGTAGGTCGTAGCAGATGGTCAGGCCGAACCGTAGGCCCTCGACGTCCACGGTCACCGGGGTATCACCGGGGGCGACCCACCGGGACTCGTGGAAGGAGACGCGCCCCGGAATCTCCACGTCGTACAGATGGATCTTGCGGTAGGCGGCGGCGAGCTGGCCGCTCCGGTCGAAGACGAGAGACGTGTTGTAGCACCGCTGGGGATCCGGGCCCTGCTCACGGAAGGAGCCAGCGATCACCCACATCCGGTGCTTCGCGGCCGCAGCGGAGAAGGTAGCGGCGTACGAGCCGTCCACCGGCTCCGGCTGTGGAGCGCCCGAGCCTGGTCCGAGATAGTCGGTGTACTCCGGCAGGACCGCCAGGTCGGCGCCGGCGTCGGCGGCCCGGGCGAGCAGGTCGGTGGCGGTCGCCACGTTGGCTGACCGGTCGGCACGGGAATTGAGCTGGCAGACCGCGACTCTCATGCCGACAGGGTACGAGGTCGTTGCTGGCGGGAGGGCGGCGGTGAGGCCAGGCCCACGCGATTAGGCCGCGCGGCGGTTCTTGTACGTACGCGGGACGATGGTCGGGTTGACGTTCTCCAACACGACCTCCCGGGTGATCAGCACCTGGCCGACATCGGGGTTGCTCGGCACCTCGTACATCACCGGGAGGAGGACCTCTTCCATGATCGCGCGTAGCCCGCGGGCCCCGGTGCCACGCTTCATCGCCTGGTCCGCGATGGCCTCGAGCGCGTCGGGCGTGAACTGCAGCTCCACCCCGTCGAGCTCGAAGAGGCGCTGGTACTGCTTGACGAAGGCGTTGCGGGGCTCGGTCAAGATCCGGACCATTGCTTCCCGGTCGAGACTACGCACCGTGGTGATCACGGGCAGACGCCCGATGAACTCCGGGATGAGTCCGAACTTGAGCATGTCCTCGGGCATCACCTGGGCAAGCGTGTCGTCGGTGTTGCGCTCCGAGATCGAGCGGAGGTTCGCGCCGAAACCGACACCGCTGCGACCGATCCGCTGCTCGATGATCCGTTCCAGCCCGGCGAACGCGCCACCCAGGATGAACAGCACGTTGGTGGTGTCGATCTGGATGAACTCCTGGTGCGGATGCTTGCGGCCGCCCTGCGGAGGCACCGACGCCTGCGTGCCCTCCATCGTCAGACTGGTGCTGTGATTGTGATCTGGATTGAGTCCGACGACGCTGAGCGCCTCCTGGGGCGGGTCCTCCCATCCGGCCTGGGATCGCGAGGACTCCTGGGTTCTGCGCCCTCTCCCTCGCCCTCGCCCTCCTCTCCTGTCTCGCTGCCCTCTCTTCCGCCTGCGCTCGGTCCCTCGTAGTCATTGTTCGGTTGATTTGTCTCAGTGTTTCTTCGCTCTCTTGCGCCCTCCTTGAGCGTGACTTGCCTGCTCGTCTCCTCTTCCCCTGCTTGGCCATGCTTGAGGAAGCGAAGGAGTCCGAAGACAGTGCCTGCCACTACCACTATAGCTCCAGAGATGCCTGAAACTATTATTGCAATCTGATCCATGCAATAGGAAAATGAACAGCAACCCCATCAGGACGCTCTACAGGAACCACGCCGAGACGCTCAGGCAGGCTCGCGAGCTCATCTTGCAAGTGCAACAGCAGACGGATGGAGAGGATCCCGTGTGGAGTGACAAGATCAACGCCATGATGAATGCCCATGCCGCTCTCCTTAATCAAAACGCTATT
>CAYTMR010000204.1:0-5044 GCA_964438855.1 uncultured Micromonosporaceae bacterium | reverse complement strand
CTACGGTCTACGCGAGCGTGGTGGAGATAGGCCGCACTGGCAGGAAAGGGACACCGATGCGCGTGGTTCGTCGACTCTCGGTCGCCATCGTCGCGCTCGTCGCCGCCAGCACCGGGCTCGTCGCCTGTTCCAGTGCGGAGGATGAGGCCACCGAGGCGCTGGTCGCGTTCCTCAGCGGATGGTCGAGCGGTGACCTTTCCGCGGTGACGTTCACCACTCCGGTCGGTGAGACCGTCTCGGATGTCCAGGTCGCCGAACAATTGGCCGCCCTCAGCGGTGACCTCGCCGAGCGTCCGCCCGCGTTGACCGCGGGGCAGCTGACGCTGGAGGCCAATCTGGCCACCGCGCCGGTGGCTGTGGAGTGGCCGTTGCCGGGCGGGGGCACCTGGCGCTACTCCACAGAGGTCCGGTTGAGCGAGCGGGACGGACAGTGGCGGGTGATCTGGAGCTCGGAGCTGGTGCATCCCGACCTGACCAGCGGCGACACCCTGGCCGTACGGCGGATACCCACCACCCGGGGGGACATCGTCGACCGCCACGGTGAGGCGCTGGTGACCCTTCGGGAGGTGCGCCACCTCGGCATCCACCCGGCTCGACTGACCAACCCGGAGACCACACTGGCCGAGTTGAGTGCCGCGCTGGCCACCATCGACGTCGACATCCCCGCCGCGGATCTCGTCGCCCGCGCGTCCGAGGCGGATCCGGAGCATTTTGTGCCGGTGGTGACGCTGCGCCGGTCCGACTACGACCAGATCGCCGACCGGCTCGCACCGCTGGCTGGGGTCATCGTCCGGGAAGACGAGCAGCACCTGGCTCCCAGCCGGGTGTTCGCTCTTGCCCTGCTCGGTCGGGTCGGCGAGGCCACCGCCGAGGACCTGGAGCGTCATCCGGACCGGTACGTCGCCGGTGACCAGGTCGGCCACGGCGGACTGGCGGAGCGCTACGACGAACAACTACGGGGCACGCCAGGGCGGACCGTGGTGATCTCACGCCCCGCAGCCGACGGTGAGGTCATCGAGGTGGAGCTGTGGCGGGAGGATCCGGTGCCGGGCTCCGACCTTACGATCACCCTCGACCGAAAGGTGCAGGAAGCGGCGGAGGCGGCGCTCGCCCAGTCCACCGGCGACTCCGCACTCGTAGCCATCAAGATCAGCGATTCCACCGTGGTGGCGGCGGCCAATATGTCCGGAGCTGCCGCAAATCCTGTCAATCTGGCGTTCACAGCGCGTGTGCCGCCCGGCTCCACCTTCAAGATGGTGAGCGCATACGCGTTGTTGGAGGCTGGCGTGGTCGAGCTGGACACCCCCGTACCGTGCCCCGCTCAGTTCACCGTAGATGGTCGCACCATCGGCAACGCCGGCGGTTTCGGGCTCGGCGACGTGCCGTTCCGCACCGCGGTGGCCCGCTCCTGCAACACCACGTTCGCCGCCCTGGCGCCGCAGTTGCCGGCAGACGGGCTCGCGACCGCCGGCGCGAAGCTCGGCCTCGGCGGAGACTGGGATCTAGGCGTCGAGACCTTCAGCGGCGCGGTCTCCACCGGCGGGTCCGCCACCGAGCAGGCGGCGGCGGCGTTCGGTCAGGGCACGACCGTCGTCAGCCCGGTGGCGATGGCCGCCGCCACCGCCGCCGTGGCGCGTGGCGCATGGGCGCCACCCCGGCTGTTGCTCGACCCGGCGCCGCCGACGGCCGAACCCGTGCCGCTGGACGCGTCGACAGTCGAGGACCTGCACGCCGCGCTGCGCCAGGTGGTGACCTCCGGCACCGCACAAGCGCTCGCTGGGGTTCCCGGCGGTGACGTCTTCGGTAAGACCGGCAGCGCCGAGTACGAGGACGGCTCCGACGCCACACACGCCTGGTTCGTCGGTTGGCAGGGCGACCTCGCCTTCGCCGTCTTCGTGGCCGACGGTGGGTCTGGCTCGGAGGCGGCGGTGCCGATCGCCCGGGACTTCCTGACCCGGCTGGCCGGCTGACCAGCCGACGGTCAGGCGGTGAGCGCGGCGACCAGCGTGTCCACGAGCTCCTTGGCGTAGGTGCCATCTGGATCGTGGTCCGGATCGAACACCGTGACGTCCATACCAAGGCAGGACACGTCGTTGACGAGCCCGGAGATGAGCAGCTCCAATTCGCGGTAGGCGATGCCGCCCTCCTCCGGCGCGTCCACCGCCGGCATCACCGCCGGGTCGAGCACGTCGACGTCCACGTGCAGCCAGAATCCGGCGCACTCGTTCAGTTGCTCGCGCGCCCACTGGGCGGTGCGGGTGGCCCCGGCGGCGCGCAGCTCCGGCACCGGCCGTACCGCGAACCCGGCCGCCTGTAGGTCCATCCGGTACTCGTCGTCGCCGCGGATTCCGATCACGACCACGTCGGTGTCTCGGAAGTACGGTCGCCGATGCTCGATACCGGCCAGCTCCACCTGGCCTCGCCCGGTCACCAACGCCAGGTCCTCGCCAGCGGCGGCGCCGACGTACGGCGCGTTGCCTGGGTGGCGGAAGTCGGAGTGGCCGTCGACGAAGACCAGTCCGGTGTGTCCGCCGACCGCCTCCCCGAGGCGGTTCATCGCCACCGCGGCTCCGATCAAGATCGAGCAATCACCGCCGAGCACCAGGGGTAGTTCGTCGGCGTCGATGATGGCGTCGATGCGGTCGGCCAGACGCAGCGAGTACTCCGCGATCGCGGCGGCCTGACACACACCGTCACCGGGCCGCCACCCCGTGGGGTCGTAGCGGGGCGGCGTGAGGCAACCCGCATCCCGCGCGCCGAGCCTCGCCACGAGGCCGTGGTCACGCAGCGCCCCCGGTGCCTTGCCGCATCCGGGCACCGTGCCCGGTGAGGGGGGTCGTAGGCCGAGGTTGGAGGGGGCGTCGAGAACCGCGATCCGACGGCTCATGAGGGGTGCCGCCTGGGGTCAGAACAACGCGTTGGCCAACGCCCGTCGCGCCTTCCCCACCGCCGGGTCGTCCGGCTCGGCCACGGTGAACAGCGAGAGCAGGTGTTCGCGGACCCGGTCCCGGTCCTCCCCGGCGGTGCGCCGGACCACGTCGACCAGCCGCTGGTACGCCTGCTCGGCCTGACCGCTGAGCACCTCGGCGTCCGCCGCTCGCAGCTGGGCGTCCAGATCGTCTGGCGCCTGGTTGGCCGCGGCGATCGCGGCCGCGGGATCCACCCCGCCGGCCCGGCGTAGCAGCTTGACCTGGGCCAAACCCGCCTCGGCGGTACGGTCGGCCGGCGACTCGGAGAGGATCTTCTGATACGCCTGTTCGGCGGCGTCCAGATCGCCCCTGACCAGCGCCTCATCCGCCTCGGCCAGGCGTGGGTCCTTGGGTGGGGCAGCGCTGACGCCGGCGGCCTTGAGCACCGCCGCGATCCACTGGCGCAGCTGAGCCTCCGGAACCACCCCCGTGAACGCGTCGATCGGTTGGCCGCCGACGACCGCGTACACCATCGGGATGCCCTGCACCCGGAACATCTGGGCCAGCCGCGGGTTGCTGTCGACGTCCACCTTGGCCAGTACCCAGGCGCCGCCGCCTTCGACCGCGAGCTTCTCCAGCACCGGCGAGAGCTGCTTGCAGGGGCCGCACCACTCCGCCCAGAAGTCGACCACCACCGGCGTCGTGAGCGAGCGCTCGAGCACCTCGGACTGGAAGGTGGCCTCGGTGACGTCGATGACGGTCACCCCACCGGGCGCACCAGCGGGTCGTCCCGCTCCCCCACTGGCCGGCCCGCCGCCAGGGGCCACCACACCGCCCGCCGGAGCCGCCACGGAGGCTGGTCCACCGCCGGGCGCCCTCGCACCCGGACCGCTCGAAGCCGGTGGCGACTGACGGAGCGCGCCGAGGTCTACCGCGCCGCGGGTAAAGATCGACTGCCTGTCACGTGGGTCGCTCATAGTGTCCTAGTCTCGCACGCTCGCAGGTGACGCCCCCGCGACATGGCCCCGTGCCTGCGCCTCGAAAGCCGACGTCGGCACCGCGGAGCCCTGCTGGTCACGACGGTCCGACCGCGCACCGCCGCCACCGGCGTCACAGCCGGGCCGGCTCGCGGTATTCGCCCCATTCGGCGCGCAGGGCCCCGCAGATCTCCCCGAGGGTCGCCTCCTCACGCACCGCCGTCAGGATCGCCGGGACGAGGTTCTCGTCGGTGCGCGCCACCTCCACCATCCGGGTCAGCGCCGCCTGGACGCGGGCCTCATCCCGAGCGCTCCGGCGGGCGGCGAGTACCCGCCGCTGCTCCTCCTCCACCTCGTGGGACACCCGCAGGATCTCCAACTCCCGGGTGATCGTGGTGGTGTGACAGTTGACCCCGACGATCTTCTTCTCCCCCTTCTCCAGCGCCTGCTGGTACCGGAAGGCCGCGTCGGCGATCTCGGCGGTGAACCATCCGTCTTCGATCCCGCGCAGAATACCGGCGGTCATTTCGCCGATCGGCTGGGTCTGACCAGCCGCCATCGACCGGATCCGTTCGAAGATGGCCTCGGCTTCCGCTTCCAGACGATCGGTGAGCGCCTCCACGTACCAGGAGCCACCCAGCGGATCGGCGACGTTGGTCACCCCGGTCTCCTCCATCAGCACCTGCTGGGTGCGCAGGGCGATCTCGGCCGCCTCGTCGGTGGGGAGCGCGAGCGTCTCGTCCAGCGCGTTGGTGTGCAGTGAGTTGGTGCCGCCCAACACCGCCGCCAACGCCTCGACCGTGGTGCGCACGACGTTGTTCATCGGTTGCTGCGCCGTGAGCGACACGCCCGCGGTCTGGGTGTGGAAGCGCAGCCACTGCGCCCGCTCCGTCGTGGCGCCGTAGACGTCGCGCATCCACCGGGCCCAGATCCGTCGCGCAGCGCGGAACTTGGCGATCTCTTCGAAGAAGTCGATGTGGGAGTCGAAGAAGAAGCTCAGGTTGGGCGCGAAGGTGTCGACGTCCAAGCCGCGGGACCGCCCCAACTCCACGTAAGCGAAGCCGTCGGCGAGGGTGTAGGCGAGCTCCTGCGCGGCCGTCGCGCCCGCCTCGCGGATGTGGTAGCCGGAGATGGACAGCGGCTTGTACCGCGGGATCT
>CAYTMR010000203.1:2953-5162 GCA_964438855.1 uncultured Micromonosporaceae bacterium | reverse complement strand
TCCACGTCGACGCCGTGCCGGGAGCCGTCGTCGGCCGCCCAGCGGCGGATCTCGACCGCGACGACTGCCGGTGTGTTCTCTCGTATCCCTCGGGGAACGGGGGTACCGGTGGTGTCGAGGATCCACCGCCGCAGGTGGTGGTAGTCGTAGCCGGTCGCCGAGTCTCCCGCGTCACCGGTGATGGTGTCGGCCAGGTGAAGCAGCAACTGCTTCGCCGTTCGCGTCGCTGCCGGGGGCGGCGGTGTCTGCTGGACCGATGCCGTGCTGGTGCTCGGTGTGCGGAGAACCGGGGTCACCGCAGCGGCGGCGAGCACGATGACGACGGCTGCCACCATGGTGCGGCGCTGCCGTGCCCGGGAGGGCGGTGGGTCGGTGGCGGGTGCGCTCATGGTCAGTGGCCCTTTTCTCACCGCATTGCCGGTCCTTCGCACTTGAGCGGGGTGTCGATGCGTGATTAGGGCTCGTGGCCTCGCCATGCTGTTTGTCTCTCACAACGAACAGGCAGCGAGGCCACGAGCATGGACGACCCTACGTCACTGTTGTTTGGCCTGGAGTCCTTCCGTGTCGTCGACGTCGTGCGTGTCGCCGACCCGGTGGTCCAGGTCGTCGTGGAAACCATTGAGCAGCAAGGGATCTGCCCCGATTGCGGGACGGCGAGCAGCCGGGTGAAGGAGCGGCCACTGGTCCGCGTCCGTGATCTGCCGATGGCCGATCAGCAGGTGGCGCTGTGGTGGCGCAAGCGCCGCCTGACCTGCCAGGAGCCGGCCTGTCCGCGGGCTGAGCTACCCCCGCTTTCACGGAGCGCTGGTTACCTGGCGCCGGTCGGCTCCAGGGTGGTGCCGGACGGGTCCGGCTGATCGATGTTAGCGGTGTACCAGGCGGCTTCGTACTCGTCGGGGCTGCGGTCGCCGAGGCCGGCCTGGATGCGGCGGGGGTTGTACCAGCCGTCGATGTAGGCGAACAGGGCGTTTTCGGCCTCGTCCCGGGTGCGCCACGAGGTGCGGTAGACCAGTTCGGTCATCAGGGTGGACCAGAAGTTTTCCATTAATGCGTTGTCGTAGCTGTCTCCGGTGGAGCCCATGGAGGCGAGGATTCCGTTGTCGGACAACCGGGCGCTGAACCGAAAACTGGTGTAGTTCGATCCCTTGTCGCTGTGGTGGATGAGCTGACCGTCGCGTACGTGGCGGGTCCAGATGGCGTACTCCAGCGCGCCGAGGACCAGGTCGGTGTCACAGCGGTCCGAGCAGCGCCAGCCCACGATCCGGTTGGAGAACGCGTCGCGTACGGCGGCGAGCCAGAACACCCTCACCGCACGGGATGCGGGTGGCGTCGGCGACCCACAGCCGGTTCGGTGCGGTGGCGGTGAAGTTGCGCTGCACGAGGTCGGGCGCTGGCGTGGCCTTCGGGTCCTGCCGGGTCGACCCGCCTCGCCAGCCGCGACGCAGGTACGCGCCCTGCCAGCCCTGCTGGCGCATCAGCCGCTCGACTCGCTTGCGGCCGACGTGGATGCCGTCGCGGCGCAACTGCCGCCACACCCGGTCGGCGCCGTAGGTGCGCCCGGACGCCTCCCAGATCTCGTGGATGTTGCTCAGCAGCCCGCGGTCGACCATCTTTCGGTCACACGGCTGCTCAACCTGCTTGATCCAGCCGTAGTAGGTAGATTCCTCGATCTCCAGGACCCGAAGCAGGAGCGCGACCGCGAACTGGTCACGATGGTCGTCAACGAACCTCATGACCGTCGCCGGGTCGGGTCGAGCTCCTGGGCGAAATACACGCTGGCGGCCTTCAAGATCGCGTTAGCGCGCCGCAGCTCCAACACTTCCTCACGAAGCCGGCGGTTCTCCTCCACCAGCTCCGCACTCGGCCGGTCGCCGCGCTCACCGCGGTCGGCCTCGTCCTGGCGGATCCAGTTCCGCAACGCCTCGTGATGCACACCCAACTGCTCGGCCAGCCGGCGGATTACCGGCTTCGGGTTCGACTCCCGATACAGCCGCACCGCGCGGGCGCGCAACTCGTCCGGATACTTCCTCGGTGCAGGCATCAACGCCCTCCTCCCATGGCCATCAGACCATGATCGAAAGGCTCCGCGGAACCGGGGGTAGCTCAGTCGTGTGTAGAACCTGGCAAAGCCGTCGACACCGTTGAGGTGGACCTTCAGCAGGCGGAAGCCTGCGGCGGCCATCTGCCGCATCGGCCTGGTCGGTGCGTC
>CAYTMR010000203.1:0-2943 GCA_964438855.1 uncultured Micromonosporaceae bacterium | reverse complement strand
CGTCGGCCCGCCACTCGGTCAGCTTCTCGTTGTACGGCGGCACGAAGTACGCGATCAACGCGTGTTCCAGCAGTTCCACGGTGGGTGCAAGGATCTCGCCGGCTGCGTCGGTGAAGACGCCGCAGATCTTGGCCGGGTCTGGCCCTGAGGTGTCGTCGTCCTCGATGTGGTCAACACCGGTCAGTGTCGAGTGGTGGATTCGCAGCGGTGTCACGAAGATGTCGGGGCCGCCGACGTGGTCCTCGTAGATCCGCTGGAGTTTGTCATGGCGGCGGGTGCGGTGCCACGCGCTGCTCGTGCCGTCGGCGCCGAATGCCATCCCGATGTACAGCACCTCGTGCCTGGCGATGGGGCCACGGGCGCGTCTGGTGAGGGCGGCCAGCGACCAGGCGTCCCCGTGCCAGGTCTGCCCGCCGGTGCGGAACGAGAAGTACGCGCCGTCATCGTGCAGGCGGAAGTCGCTGGCACCGATGGCCGGATCGACCGGAAGCTCGAACTGCTCGATGGCATGGGTGGCTCCGTCGCCGACGCGGGCCGAGAAGACGATCGAGTCGGGATGCATCCGTACCGTGTCCTCGACGATCCGTACGCCGGGCCGTCGGGAAATGATGTAGAGGTGGCAGTCACCGATCGCGGCGGCGAGGGCCTCGCTGTCAAACCGCCGCTGGAACACATGCGCCGCACGCAGCTCGTAGATCATCGTGCCAGGCATCATGCTCCCGCCATCCTCGCCGACCGGCCCGAGTGCGGCACGCACCCTACCGTGGAGGTGTGACAAGTCACGAGATTTGTAGATCGAGAGATCGTGCACCCGCCTCAGACCCCCTGACACTGGTTAAGCCGGTCACCGGCACTCGGCTGAGCGCCAGGCGCGACTCTCCTGACCTGCTCGGGGTGGTGTTTCCTTTCCAGACCGGGAGTGCCGAGTCTGCTCACGGTCTGTCTAGGACCAGCACACCAGCCTGAGCAGGACCGGCGGATTCGGATCGAGGTGGGTGTCGAGGTGATCGTTGACGCATCGTCGATGGCCGAGTAGAGATAGCCCGTCCGGCTACCGTCGACGAGTGCGTGCCTGGGTCAAAATGTGCTGTTACCACCGGGTAGACGTACCGCTCGTCCTGCCTACAGGCTGCGGTAGGAGCCGAACGCTCGTGCGACGTGGCGAAGGACGGTACGGGTGAGTCTTGGTGGGGTTGCCGCCGGGTTGCAGGCTGTACTCGAACAGATTGCTCGGCAACGCGCCGGCCTGGCCGCCACTGTTTCCTCCGTCAACGCCGCATCGGATCGGCTACGAGCGGTCACCGCTGGCAGCGGTCACGTCCTCGTGCGACAGGCCCTCGCGGCGGCGGCAGCCTCCACCGCGCGACTGCGTGAGGCAGACCATCAACTTGCCGGAGCGGCGATCGCGATCATCGAGTACGGGAAGGCCATCGGCGTCGTCCTCACCGTGCCCCGGGGCAGTGCACCGTCGGCGGCAGCATCAACGCGCGCTGAAGCAACGGGGAGCCGGCGTGAGGTCAGCTCACCGGCGCGGGCGGCGGGCGAGACCGCATCCGGCCAATCAACACCGACGGGTGACGCCGCGCCGGCTCCATACGTGCCGGGTTTCCTGGAATCCTTGCCCGTACGTCAGTCGGCGGACGCCCCGACCGACGGGGTCATCACCACGACGGACGGCGAGAGGATCAGTGATGTGCACAGCGGCAAGGGCGGACCGGGTAAGGGCGGCCCCGGCCTTCGTCCGCCGTTCAAGCACTACGTGTCCGCCCTCGACCATGCCGAAGGCCACGCGGCGGCGCTGATGCGAACCCGTGGCATCACGGAGGCCACCCTGTACCTGAACAACACGCCATGCGTGGAACCGATGAGCTGTGACCGCGTACTGTCGTATGTTCTGCCGAAAGACGCGACACTCACCGTCTACGGCCCGAACCGGTATGTCAGGGTGTACCGGGGCAACGGGAAGGGGTTGACATGAGCAGCGAGCCGGTCACGGTCTCCTACGATCGCACCGAGCCGGTGACCATCGACCGGCTCGACGACCTCGACGCACTGCTCGACCGGATAGCGGCCACCCCCGAGTACCAGCGGTTCCCCGTCATGGTGTCGCTGGAGACAAGCGACAAGGAACACGTCCTGGAAGTCTGTCTCGGCCGGCACGACCTCAGCGTCCTAGTCTGGCATCACACGTTCGTCGAGATCGCCGCTAGCAAAGGCACGCTCGACCAGCCCGCCGATCTTGCCTACAACTTCGGCGGCTCCCGCACCGACGCCTACAACAATTCGGCCATTCCCGTGACGACCGCACGGCAGGCCGTGCGGGAGTTCTTCACCACCAACGGCCAGCGGCCCACCTGCCTCGACTGGCAGACACCCAGCTACGACGAGCAGGACGAGCCCGCCAAGGACTGACGCTTCTCGCGACTGGCAGGCTCACCGAGGCACGAGACGGGGAGCAACTCGACGATCTCATCGTCAGAGTGGTTGCGACGGCGCAGGTAGCCCGGGCCGACCTCAATCGTACGAAGCGTGAGACGCCGTCGCGCGGGTTCTCGGCGACTATGGCTCTGCCGTCGACCACGCCCGACAGGGTCGACCCTGCCCGTAATCACCGCACCCGAGCGTCGCCCCCGCTACGGAGAAGACACCGCCCTCGCCCGGCACGGCCGAGGCCGGTCAGCAGCTGCCCCCCAAGCTCACCTCGCCGCAGAAGCTGGCACCCCTCCGGCGGCCCGCTCGACCAACTCTTGGTCGTAGACACCACCCACCCTAGACCGACCGGCACCTTCCCTGGCGCCTGAAATCAACCAATGAGCACTGACTCTTCGACCACTAGAGGCGATTGTTTTGCCTGCTCAGTGACCTTTTCCCTTGCAGTGCTACTCCCGCCGGGGGCACTGACCTGGTCGACGTGCACGGGCCCAGACGTGATGTCTGGGCTCG
>CAYTMR010000202.1:0-5171 GCA_964438855.1 uncultured Micromonosporaceae bacterium | reverse complement strand
CCTGAAAAGCGGAAGGTCGGCGGTTCGACCCCGCCCCTGCCCACACCAGATGACCAGCCAAAAGGCCCGAAACCAATCACGGTTCCGGGCCTTTTGACGACAGTGCTGACGACAACCGCCACGATCAAGGGGGCTGGTTGGCGCGCCACCCGGCGTGGGTCATAAGGGAGGGTCATGCGCTACGACCTGAACCACAGCCGTGACATGACCAGCCCTCAGCCTCGCGACGAGGTCATGGGGCCACCCGAACCAGCCAGGCCGAGCGCGGACGGCCAAGCCCCCAAGACGAAAAGAACCGTCAAGGCTGGTGGACCGAAGCCAGCCAAGCCCAGCGAGCAGGTCGAGCGCCTCACACCCAAGCAGTTCGAACAATACGTGGCGAGGATCTCCGAGCTTGAGCGCCACGGAAAAATCACCAGTAAGACGGCCCAGAAGCTTCGCACTGCGCTGCGTCGGCAAGTTCCGCGGCGCTACACACGGAAGCCATAAAGAAGGCCCCGGACACAAATCCGAGGCCTTCAAGCGCACAGAGCTTCAGCCGAGGGCGTCCCCCAGCTTGCGGAGGGCAGCGCGTTTCTCGTCCAGGGCCGCGTGTGCGTAGATCGTCATGGTCACCTCGATGTCGCTGTGTCCGACGATCTCTCGGACGATGTGCGGCGGAACGCCGAGGTCCAGGAGCAGCGAGACGCAGGTGTGCCGCATGTCATGCAGCCGCATCGAGCCCAGTCCAGGACGCTGACCATCTCGCCCGGAAAATTTCGCTCGATGTGGTCCCGAATCCGACTGACGACCAAGCCGTCCAAGTCAACCCCGGTCGTCGGGTGGTTCCCATTCTGGACAGCGGTGCCGGGAGAGTTGTCGACGATCGCCATTTCATCCTCCACGTGAAGTGTCGCTCGACCTCGACAGCAAGCATCCCCACCTATCCACTCAGGCAATAAATATTTTTACGTTACTCAAGCGCTGGGTGACTTCGATCGGCGCCACATGCCCACTAAAGGCAACCATCAACACTCCAAGCTCCAAATAATTAGAAAATGCATAAGATATCGCATATCATCGATCACGCTGCGGTGGGCATCCAGCCATTCGTCCCCCTTTCTCAGTTTCAATGAGGCCGTTCCGGCGGTGTCGACGTGGTGGGGCGGCATTCGTGCCAGCCGTAGCGGTATCCGCGGCGGCCCAGGTAATGGCTGGTGAGGACGTGGTGGACCTCCGCCCACGCCATCAGGTCGGAACATCGAACCTCGGGGATGTGGTGTGGTGGGCCGGGGAGCGCTTGGTTGTAGGCGGCCAGCGCTTCGGCGATCAGCGCCGAGGGCAGCGGGCCATGGGTCATCGCCAAGCTCGTGATCAATTTAGCGAGGTCGTATCCGAAGGGCGCCAGCGTCAGGAAGTCGTGGTCGATGGTGAACACGCGGTGGCCTTCAAGCAGGAAGTTGCGTGGATTGGCGTCGTTGTAGATCGCCGCCGGTGCGTTGCGGGTCTCGTCGATGAGGCTTACGAACTGCTCGGCGGTCATGGTCGGTGCACGAACCTGCCCACCGTCCACGCGTTGGCGCACCAGCTTGCGACGCGGGGTGACGAAATCGGGGATCGTCAGTTCGTGACCGGCCGGGAACGGTGCGTCGAGCCGCGCGTCGTGGAGGACATCGTCGTGTACGGCGCGGTGGAGGCGGCCCATCAGTTCGGCGATGGCGACCGCGTCCTCAGGACGGGCGTGGTGTCCAGTCACGTGATCGAACGTCAGTTGCCGGTCCTCCACCCGGCGAATCGCCGGGATCAGGAGCGGCGCGTCGAGCGCCTGCACGTGCTGGGCGAGCCAGCGGTGGTTCAAGGTGGCCGTCCGGCACGCTTGGCGGTCGGGAAAGGTCTTGGTCCATTGGGTCGAGGGTGCGGTGTTCATGAGAACCGTCGACACGCCAGGACGTAGGTGATCGTGGAAGTCGTGGTGGTGGGGCCGTCTCCGCAGCGGCGGCGCAGTTCGGCCGCCAGCGCGGCGGGATCGTCCCGCAGGTGTCCAAGCCGGTATTTGGGGATGGTGACCAGGTAGTCGGCCAGGTGGCGGGCGTCGCGGAAGCGGAAGACGTGCGGGTCGCGCAGGACCAGCACCATGTTCAGTGACGCGGCGGCGAGCGCGGGGAGGTCTTCACCGCTGGCGGCCGCGTACAGGCTGGGCCGACGAGTCGCGCCGGCGTCCAGGCCGGTGTCGACCATGAGCTGATCGAGTTCGTAATAGCTGTCCGCGGACTTGCTGATCATCAATGCCGTTCCCGTGGGTTTGAGGACGCGGCTGATCTCTTCGACCACGCGGCTCGGCCGATCGGAGTGATAAAGGCAGAAGATCGCCGTGGCGGCGTCCACGGTCTGGTCGGCAAGCGGGAGGTGGTGGAAGTCGGCCTGCAGGTACGCCGGGTTGCCGACGTGCGGCTGGTGAGGGGCGAGGTGAGCGCGGGCTTCGGCGAGCATCGCGGCCGAGGCGTCGATGGCGAGGAATCGTGCGTGCGGGAAGCGGGTGAGCAGGGCGCGAGTGGGCCGCCCGTTGCCGCATCCGATATCGGCGAGCACCGGCGTGCTGCCCCTGTGCCAGGGAGCCGGGGTGAGAACCGAGGTGAGCAGCTCCGCGGCGGTTTCGCCGACGTGCAGGCCATGCGTCTTGGCGTTCAGAAGCGCGTTGCTGCGTCGGTCGACTCGGCGGCGGTCGGCGTACAGGCCGGGAACCTGTGCCGGGTCGGTGAACGGCCGCTGCGGGTTCGGGTCCGGCTGCCCGGTGAGGGAGGGCGGCATCGGGTCACCGCCTCCGCTCGGTCAGCGGGCCGTGCGCTCCAGTTCCGCGGTGAGTCGGTTGGCCTCGCGGCGGGACCGCACGATGAACACCTCGGCGTCCCCGCCGTGCTCGTCGAGCAGTGCTCGGACCCGCGGCGCCATCTCCCTGCGGTAGCCCCAGACGTATTTGATGAAGCCCCAGTTGATGTTGTCGTAGACGCCGTCGTTGTGCTGGCCTCCGCGGTAGCGCCAGCGTCGCTTGGCGATGCCCCACAGGCAGGTGATGCCGGGGAGATCGAGGAAGATGACGTGTGTGGCGCGGCGCAGCCGGATCGGCAGGGTTCCGGCGTAGTTGCCGTCGATCACCCAGGTGTCGGCGGCCACCAGTTCTTCCTGGATCGCGGCGAACTTGTCCTGCGGCAGTTTGTTCCACTCGTCGTCGTAGTACACCGCGTCCAAGTGCGTGATCGTGGTGCCGAGTGCTGCGGCGAGACGGCGGCCGATGGTGGTCTTGCCGCTGCCTCCACACCCGATGATCGCGACTCGCTGGATGGGTTTCATGTGCATCGACGGTACCGAGCGACGGCCGGTGACGTGGCCATACGCGCCAGTCGAGCATGGCCTGTCGGGCGGAAGACATCATCGCCGTCCCCAGGGAGCCGCCGGGTCGTGGGCGTGGCCATAGTTCTGCTCCTGGACGTGCTCGAGTAGGCGGGACAGCGCGGTCAGCTGCCGTGACAGCCGGAAGGGTTCGAGGGCCGCGAGGCAGCGGCCGATCAGATCCACGTGCTCGGTGGTGCTCAGCATGCGGTTGAGCGCGGTCAGTGTGGCGCGGGCTTCCTGGGCATCGGCGACGATCAGTTCTTCGGGGACGACGCGGTCGGCGGATCTCAGATACGCGGGGGCGATCGGCAGGCATCCGGCGAGCACGGCTTCGGGCAGCCGCTGGGTGAACTGGCCGCAGGCGGCGAGCCGGTCGGGCGCGAGCAGCATCGTGGCGACCGCTCGCCGGTAGAGCGGCTGCACGTCGGTGAACGGTATCCGGCCGGTGAAGTTCAGCTCGGGCCAGCGTCGGGTGGAGGTCCATTTGCCGGCGATGCGATGAGGGACGGACGCGGCCACGGGCGCGAAGTAGCGATCGAACTCGGCGTCGCGGTCGTACTGGTTGCCGATGTAGACCAGCGGGATGTCTCGCGGTGCTGCCGCCAAGGCGACGGGGTCGGCATCGTCCAGGGCGGCGTCGGCGACGGGGAACAGCAAGCGTGCCGCGCCGGCTCTCGGGTGGAGCGCGGCTTCGCAGACGGTGACGTTGTCGGCGTGGCGTAGCCGGTGATCTCCGGGCAGCTGGAGGTCCTTGTCCCACAGCAGCGTGGGCAGACGGCGGTCGCGGGTGTAGTGGGCCAGCAACTCGTCCTGTCGGTGCAGGTCGCAGGTGTGACCGGGGGTGCCGCAGGCGGTGGTGTTGCGTCCGGGGATCGGCCAGCGCCATTCGCACATCAGCACGTCGATGTCGGGGAGCCCGTGGTCCCAGGTGTAGCGGCCGCCCAGGTCGTCGCCGGCCTCGTCCAGGTCGCGGTTGGCCTGGAGAAAGACCACGTGGTGGCCTGCGGCGATCAGGCCGTCGATGAGCGTGGCGCGGTGGCTGCGGCCTCCGTCGGGGGTGTCGGTGATGCCCGCGCCCATGAATCCCCAGTAGCTGTAGCCGATCTTCACGGTGCCGCTCCCGTCGCGGTGGTCTCGGCCCCGGTCGTCTGCTCCTGCGGGGCCTTGGTGACCCACCAGTCCTCCAGCAGAAGGGCGTCCAGGCCCGAGCCGGTCAGGCAGTCCAGCGCGGCCTCGGGGGTGCCGCAGATCGGTTTGCCCTTGATGTTCAGGCTCGTGTTGATCAGCACGGGGTGGCCGGTCCGGGCACCGAATGCCGCGAGGACCTCGGCCAGGAACCGGTTCTGCTCGCGTGTGACGGTCTGGACGCGGGCGGTTCCGTTGACATGGACGATGGACGGGATCGCGTGGCGGGCGAGGTCGGTGACACCGGACGCGATCGACATGAACGGGGACGGTTGGCCGAGGGTGAAGTAGTCCGCCGCGTGGTCGGCGAGCACGACCGGCGCGAACGGCCGGAACGGTTCGCGGAACTTCACCCGGTCGTTCAGGCGCTCGACGATGCCGGGTCGCAGCGGTGAGGCCAGGATCGACCGGTGTCCCAGCGCGCGAGGCCCGGCCTCCAGCCGTCCGCGGAACACTCCGACGATCTGTCCTTCGGCCAGCCGCTCGGCGACGAGCCTCGCGGCGCCTCGGACCCGCTGAGCCGTCGTCCCCGGGCGGGGGTACGGCGGCAGTTGAAGGTCGGTGTAGGCGGGCCCCAGGTAGCAGGAGCCGGCCACCCCGTCGGGCACGTGCCCGGT
>CAYTMR010000201.1:0-5238 GCA_964438855.1 uncultured Micromonosporaceae bacterium | reverse complement strand
GGCCTTCGTCTCCAGCCCAGCGAGCTGGATGAACATCGCCAGCCCAAGGACGAACGCCACTCCGACACTGGCGCAGCCCAGCAGGTGGCCCCACCGGTCGGCCCGGCGACCGACGAGCAGCAGCACCGCCGCGCTCGCCGCGGGGATCGCCACCAGCAGCCAGGCGTACGCGAGCAGCCCGGTGGCCTCGGTTAGGTCCATCAGCACACCCTCAGTACTTCAACAGGTTGGCGTCGTCGACGCTCGCCGAGCGTCGAGTTCGGAAGATCAGCATGATGATGGCGAGACCCACCACCACCTCGGCGGCGGCAACCACCATGACGAAGAACGCCATCACCTGACCGTTGAGGTCACCGTGCATCCGGGCGAAGGTGACCAGCGCCAGGTTGGCGGCGTTGAGCATCAGCTCCACGCACATGAACAGCACGATCGCGTTGCGGCGCACCAGCACCCCGACCGCACCGATCGTGAACAGCAGCGCCGAGAGCGCCAGATAGTGCTCTGGTCCCGGGGTCACCGTTCCGTCTCCTTCTCAGCCAGCTCCGCGGCGGTCAGCTCACGCATGGGCAAGACCTGCGGGACCGAGTGGGGCGCCACTCGTCCATCCGGCAGCCTGGCCGGCGTGACGTTCGAGGACGAGGTCGCGTAGACCCCTGGACCCGGCCGCGGTCCCGGGTAGTTGCCCGGGCGGAACCGCCGCCGCATCCACTCCGGCTGCCCGAGCTTGCGCTCCTTGCTCCGGGCGATGTGGGTGAGCATCAACGCGCCCACCGCCGCGATGATCAGTAGGGCCCCGGTCACCTCGAACCCGACCAGCCACCGACTGAAGAGCGCGGCGGCTAGCCCTTTGGGGTTCGTGCCGTACTGCTGGTTGGCGGCGGCTAGCCCCACCGATCCGGTGCCAGACAGCGCCCGGTACGTCCCGGTGGCCAGCAGCGAGGCCAGTCCGAGGCCGAGCACGACGGCCACCACCCGCTGCCCGCGCAGCGTCTCGATGAGCGAGTCGGCGACGTCGCGTCCGACCAGCATCAGGACGAACAGGAACAGCATCATGATGGCGCCGGTGTAGACCACCACCTGCACCAGCCCTAGGAACGGGGCCTGCTGCACGACGAAGAACACGCCGAGCGACAGCATGGTGAGCACCAACCACAGCGCCGACCGGACGGCGTTGCGGGCCAGCACCATGCCGAGCGCGCCAATCACCGCGATCGGCGCCAGCAACCAGAACGTCCACGCCTCACCGGCCGACGCCTCCTGTGCCAGCACCGTCGCCTGTGCTGCGGTGGTCATGCGCCACCCTCCCGAACCTCGGACCGGTCCGCCCGCTCGGCACCGACGCTGGTGCCCGGATTGGTCGGTCCACTGAGGTAGTAGTCCTTCTCGGTCTTACCCAGCCGCATCGGGTGCGGCGGCTGCTCCATTCCCGGCAGCAACGGCGCGAGCAACTGCTCCTTGGTGAAGATCAGATCGCGCCGGTCGTCCCGGGACAGCTCGTAGGCGTTGCTCATGGTCAACGACCGGGTCGGGCAAGCCTCCAGGCACAGCCCGCAGAAGATGCACCGGGCGTAGTTGATCTGGTACACCTTGGCGTAGCGCTCCCCGGGTGAGTAGCGCTCCTCCTCGGTGTTGTCGGCCCCCTCGACGTAGATGGCGTCGGCCGGGCAGGCCCAGGCGCACAGCTCGCAGCCGATGCACTTCTCCAGACCGTCGGGGTGCCGGTTGAGGATGTGCCGGCCGTGGTAACGCGGCGCCACCGGGTCCGGCCGCTCCGGGTACTCGCTCGTCACCACCTTGCGGAACATGTGGGCGAAGGTGACGCCGAACCCCTTGACCGCGTCCAGGATCTCGCCCATCTCAGTTACCTCCTTCCGCACCGGCCGATGTGGGATCCGCCGGAGCGGCCTCGCGCTTGCCGGCGATCTCCGCTCGGGCGCGCGGACTCGGCGGCACCTGCAGGTCCAGCGGCGGCACCGGGAAGCTGCCCTCCGGCCGGGCGTCGATCCGCTCCTGGGCGGTGAGCGGGGCAGGGCGGCTCTTCTGCGGCCAGAACAAGACCAGCAGCAGGATGCCCGCCGCGATGCTGCCAATGATCAGCCAGCGCTGGGTCGTGGTGACATCGGCGGCCCGAGTCACCAGGATCCCGCCGAGCGCCACGATCCACGCTAGGTTCAGCGGAATCAGCACCTTCCAGCCCAGGCGCATGAACTGGTCGTAGCGCAGCCGCGGCAGGGTACCGCGCAGCCACACGAAGAAGAACAGCATCAAGGTGACCTTGCCCATGAACCAGATCAGCGGGAACCAGCCCTCGTTGGCGCCCTCCCAGATGCTGATCGGCCACGGCGCTCGCCACCCGCCCAGGAACAGGGTGACCACCACCGCCGAGCCGACCACCATGTGGACGTACTCGGCGAGCATGTAGAGCGCGAACTTCAGCGACGAGTACTCGGTCATGAAGCCCGCCACCAGCTCCGACTCGGCCTCCGGCAGGTCGAAGGGAGCCCGGTTGGTCTCCCCGACCACGGAGACCAGGAAGATCAGGAAGCTGGGCAGCAGCAGGAACATGTACCAGCCCGGCAGCTTCACGCCGAACGCCTCAGGACCGTTGGCTTGAGCGCTGACGATCTCCGAGGTGCTCATGGTGCCGGCGAGCATGAACACCGCCACCAGCGACAGGCCCAGCGACACCTCGTAGGAGATCAGCTGCGCCGAGGCCCGGATGCCACCCAACAGGGGGTACGGCGAGCCGGAAGCCCAGCCACCCAGCACCACCCCGTAGACCGACACCGCCGAGACCGCCAGCAGCACCAGCACCGACACCTGCACGGCGGTCACCTGCAGCGGTGTCTGGTGCCCGAAGATGCTGACCATCGGTCCGAACGGGATCACCGACAACGCGGTAAGCGCGCACACCACCGAGATCGTCGGTGCGATCAGATAGATCACCCGGTCGGCGTTGCGCGGGGTGATGTCCTCCTTGAAGGCCATCTTGAGCCCGTCACCGAGGGTCTGGAGCAGGCCGAACGGCCCGGCCCGGTTGGGGCCGGGACGGGTCTGCATTCGGGCCACCACCCGGCGCTCGAACCAGACCCCCAGCAGGGTCATGACGAGACCGAACGCGAACGCCGCGACGATCTTGATCAGTACGAGCCACCAGACGTCCTGGCCGAAATCGGCGAGCGTCGGGCTCTGAGCGAGAGTCACTTCTCCCCTCCCGCGGCAGTGATGTCGACGAGCGCACCAGCGGTCACCCCGAGGGTGCGCCGCACCGTAGCGCCCGGTGAGTTGGTCGGCAGCCAGACCACCCGGTCCGGCAGGTCGGCGATGGCCACCGGAAGCGTGATCGCACCGGTCGAGGTCCCGACCGAGACCGGATCCCCGTCGGCGACCCCGAGCCGGGTGGCGAGCTCCTTGCCCACCCGCACCACCGACGGCCGAGCGGTGCCGCCGAGATACTCGTCGCCCTCCAGCAAGGTGCCGGAGTCGATCAGCTGGTGCCAGGTGGCGAGCACGGCCTGCCCATCAGCCGGCTGGGCCGGAGCACCCGGCGCGACCTGCGGCGGCGCCGGCTTCGGCGCTGCGGTAGCGGGCAGCTGCGCCAGCTCCGCGCGGATCGTGTCCACATCAGCGCAGTGCAACGAGACCCCGAGCTGGGCGGCGAGGCTGTCGAGCACCCGGGCGTCGGTCAACGCACCGGTGCGCAGCACCTGGTCAAACGGGCGTAGACGGCCTTCCCAGTTGAGGAAGGAGCCGGCCTTCTCGACCACCGGCGCTACCGGCAGGACCACGTTCGCGCGGCGGGTGACCGCGGTGTGGCGCTGCTCCAGCGAGACCAGGAACGGCACCGCCGCCAGCGCCTGCTCGGCCAGCCGCGGATCGGCCAGGTCCGCCGGGTCCACTCCGGCCACCACCAGGGCACCGAGTTCACCGGCGGCCGCGGCGGCCAGCATGCGGTCGGTGTCCCGGCCGGGAGCATCCGGCAGGTCCTCGACCGCGACGCGCCACGCCCGGGCGAGCTCCTCGCGGGCCTCCGCGGCGGTGACCGGTCGGCCGCCCGGCAGCAGATGCGGCAGACAGCCCGCCTCCACCGCTCCCCGCTCACCGGCCCGCCGCGGCACCCACGCCAGCTTCGCGCCGGTCCGCTCGGCGAGCGCCACCGCCGCCGACAGCGCGCCGGGCACGGTGGCGAGCCGCTCGCCCACGATCAGCACCGCGCCGGGCCGGGACAGCGCCTCGGCGAGCGTGGCGTCCTCGGCGAGCACCTGCGCCTCCGCACCAGGCACGGTACGCACCAGCGTTCCGCCCAGCTTCTCCACGCCGCGAGTACGGTACGGCGCCACCGCGTACACCGTGAGCGTGCCCTTGCGGTACGCCTTGCGTAGCCGCAGGAACAGGATCGGGCACTCCTCCTCCGGTTCGAGGCCGGCGAGCACCACGGTCGGGGCGGCCTCCACGTCGGCGTAGGTCACTCGGGTCCCAGCCACCGAGGAGGCCAGGAAGTCGGCCTCCTCGGTCGACAGTGGCCGCGCCCGGAAGTCGATGTCGTTGGTGCGCAACGCCAGCCGGGCGAACTTGCTGTAGGCGTAGGCGTCCTCGACGGTCAGCCGACCACCGGTGAGCACCCCCACCCCGGCGCCGTCGTCCCGGGCGGCGCGTAGGCCGTCGGCGGCGACGGCGAAGGCCTCACTCCACGAGGCTTCCCGCAGCTCGCCGGTCGTCTCGTCACGCACCAGCGGGCTCGTGATCCGCTGCGCCGAGGTGGCGTAGCGGAACCCGAACCGTCCCTTGTCGCAGTCCCACTCTTCGTTGATCTCGGGTTCGTCTCCCGCCAGCCGGCGCATCACCCGGCCGCGCCGGTGGTCGGTGCGCTGGCCGCATCCCGCGGCGCAGTGCTCGCACACGCTCGGCGTGGAGACCAGGTCGAACGGCCGGGCCCGGAAGCGGTACTGGGTGCTGGTGAGCGCCCCGACCGGGCAGATCTGGACGGTGTTGCCGGAGAAGTACGAGTGGAACGGCGCCTCTCCGACCGGGCTGTGGCTGCCCGCCTGCGACTCGTCCGGCTCCCCGCCGAACATCTCGTCCCGGTAGACGTTGACCTGCTCGGCCGAGCTGCGGTCCATCAGGTCGATGAACGGGTCACCCGCGATGACCTCGGAGAACCTGGTGCACCGGGCGCACTGCACGCACCGCTCGCGGTCCAGCAGGATCTGCGTGGAAAGGTTGATCGGCTTCGGGTAC
>CAYTMR010000200.1:0-5246 GCA_964438855.1 uncultured Micromonosporaceae bacterium | reverse complement strand
AGCCACCTCGTGCGCGTCGAGGAGGTCGACGAATGACGATCAAGCTGCACCACCTCCGGCCCGCCCCCGGGGCGAAGACCGCCAAGACGCGGGTAGGTCGGGGTGAGGGATCCAAGGGCAAGACGGCCGGACGGGGGACCAAGGGCTCCAAGGCCCGCAAGCAGGTCCCAGTCACCTTCGAGGGTGGCCAGATGCCGATCCACATGCGGCTGCCCAAGATGAAGGGGTTCCGTAACCGGTTCAAGGTCACCTACCAGGTGGTCAACCTCGACCGGCTGGCGGAGCTGTTCCCTGAGGGCGGCGAGGTCGGCCCGGCGGAGCTGGTCGCGGCCGGCGCGGTGCGTAAGGGGCAGCCGGTCAAGGTGCTCGGCACCGGCGACCTCGGCGGTGTGGCGCTGCGGATCACTGCACACGCGTTCAGCGCCTCGGCCAAAGAGAAGATCACCGCTGCCGGAGGTACCGCGAAGCTGGTCAAGGAAGCGGCTTGACGCGGCGCGGCCCTCGGGCCGCGCCGCGGGCGCTTCGCCGCTCCCCGTCCCCCCTGACCCGCATCGAACTGTTAGAGTCCCTCCCTAGACATTGATCCGAGTCCCGACCGGTTCCACCGGTGGCCGTACCCGCGCAGGAGGATGAACCTTGCTCTCCGCCTTCGTCAGTGCGTTCCGCACGCCTGACCTGCGCAAGAAGATCCTGTTCACGATCTTCATCGTGGCCATTTATCGGCTCGGAGCGGCGGTCCCCAGCCCCGGTGTCTCGTACGAGCGGGTGCGGCGCTGCATCGACGCCACCGCGAGCGACCAGAGTGGGGTGTTCACCCTCCTCAACCTCTTCTCCGGTGGGGCGCTGCTGCAGCTGTCGGTGTTCGCGCTCGGCATCATGCCGTACATCACCGCGTCGATCATCATGCAGCTGCTGCGGGTGGTGATCCCGCGGCTGGAGACCCTCCAGAAGGAGGGCCAGGCCGGGCAGGCCAAGATCACGCAGTACACCCGGTACCTCACCCTCGGGCTGGCGATCCTGCAGTCCTCGGCGTTCGTGGCGCTGGCCCGCTCCGGCCAGTTGTTCGGCGGGCCCGGCTTCTGCGACGACGTCATCCCGAGCCAGGTGGACACCGGGGTCCCGGACTGGATGACGTTGTCGATTCTGGTCATCACCATGACGGCCGGCACCGGTGTGATCATGTGGCTCGGTGAGCTGATCACCGACCGCGGCATCGGTAACGGTATGTCGACCCTGATCTTCGTCTCGATCGCCGCCCGGCTCCCCGCCGAGGGTTGGGCGATCCGGGAGAGTGAGGGCAACGCGGCGTTCATCGCCCTGCTCGGTGTGGCGATCCTGGTCATCACCGCGGTCGTGTTCATGGAGCAGGGACAGCGCCGCATCCCGGTGCAGTACGCCAAGCGGATGATCGGTCGCCGGATGTACGGCAACACCTCCACCTACATCCCGCTGAAGATCAACCAGGCTGGCGTCATCCCGGTCATCTTCGCCTCGTCGATGCTGTACCTCCCGCAGTTGGGGTTGCAGTTCGCCGAGACCGATGACCCTGGGCCGGTCTACACCTGGGTGCAGAACAACATCGCCCTGCCGACCAGCCCGGTCTACATCGTCACGTATGCCCTGCTGATCATCTTCTTCACGTACTTCTACGTGTCCATCACGTTCAACCCGACAGACGTGGCGGACAACATGAAGAAGTACGGCGGCTTCGTCCCAGGCATCCGTCCGGGCAAGCCCACCGCGGACTACCTGGACTTTGTGCTATCCCGGATTACGCTCGCCGGTTCGCTCTACCTTATGATCGTCTCGATTTTGCCGAACTTCTTCTTCATCTACTTGAACAGCGAGCAGTACATCAACTTCCCGTTCGGCGGCACCGCCGTCCTGATCATGGTCGGGGTCGGCCTGGAGTCGCTCAAGCAGATTGAGAGCCAGCTGATGCAGCGCAACTACGAAGGGTTCCTGCGTTAGCGGGCCAGCCAACGGGGGGTGGGACCGTTGACTGACACCAAGCAGGCGGGAGGGGCGCGTGAGACTCGTACTGGTCGGGCCTCCGGGAGCAGGGAAAGGGACACAAGCGGAGTTCATCGCTGCGCACCTCTCTGTGCCGAAGATCTCGACCGGTGACATCTTCCGCGCCAATGTGGCCGAGGGCACGCCGCTTGGCATGCAGGCTCGGAAGTACATGGACGCGGGGCAGCTGGTGCCGGACGAAGTCACCATCAACATGGTGCGAGCCCGGTTAGCCGAGCCGGACGCCGCGCACGGCTTCCTGCTTGATGGCTTCCCGCGCACCGTGCCGCAGGCCGAGGCGCTGGACGAGATGCTGTCGACGATGGGCGTCGGCCTGGACGTGGTGCTGGAGTTGGTCGTCGACGACGATGAGGTGATCCGGCGGCTGTCGGGGCGGCGTACCTGCCACGGTTGCGGGCGGATCTGGCACATCGAGTTCGACCCACCGCAGCGGGAGGGAATCTGCGACCGGTGCGGTGAGAAACTCTTCCAGCGGGAGGACGACCGGGCTGAGACGGTGGCCGAGCGACTGCGGGTCTACGCCCGGGACACCGCGCCGCTGATCGACTTCTACGGTGCGCAGGGCAAGCTGGTCGGCATCGACGCGACGGGCCCGGTGGAGGACGTCACGCTTCGGGCGATCGACGCCCTCCAGTCGTACGGGGGCTGACGTAGTGCCACGACCGTTGGACATCCAGTACAAGACCCCGGAGCAGATCGACCGGATGCGGGTGGCCGGGCTGGTCGTCGCCGACGCGCTGGCCGAGACGACGAAGGCGGTGGCGCCCGGGGTGAGCACCGCGGAACTCGACCGGATCGCCGAGGAGGTGATCCGCGGGGCAGGCGCGGTTCCCTCGTTCAAGGGCTACCACGGCTATCCCGCGACGTTGTGCACCTCGGTCAACGAGCAGGTGGTGCACGCCATCCCGTCACGGCAGCAGGTGCTGCGTGAGGGCGACGTCATCTCCATCGACTGCGGCGCGATCGTGGACGGCTGGCACGGAGACGCGGCGATCACCGTGCCGGTGGGAGAGGTCGACCCTCGAGTGACCCGGATGGCGGAGGTAGCCGAGGCAGCGATGTGGGCGGGGATCACGGCGGCCGCCCACGGGCTGGCGTCGGGGCGCGGCCGCCTGACCGACATCTCCTACGCCGTCGAGAGCGAGGTGCGCCGGTTGGAGCCGAAACCGGAGCGGCGTTGGCCCCGCCGGCGTGGTGGGTACGGCATCGTCACTCAGTACGGCGGGCACGGCATCGGCACCGAGATGCACCAGGACCCACACCTGCTCAACTACGGCCGTCCCGGACGAGGGCCCCGGCTGGTGCCCGGTCTGGTCTTGGCGATCGAGCCGATGCTGACTCTCGGCAGCAGCGACACCGCCGAGCTGGAGGATGGTTGGACGGTGGTGACCGTCGACGGTTCCCCCGCGGTGCACGTCGAGCACACCTTCGCCCTGCTGGAGGATGGAGTATGGGTGCTCACCGCCCCGGACGGTGGCCGCTCGCGCATCCCGGAGCTGATTTCCAGCCGTGCGGAGGCGTTGCAGTGAGTGGCATTCTTACCTCATGACACCGCAGGAGCAGATGCGCGCTTCCGACGCCGACCGGGAGCGGGTGGCCGAGCGACTCCGCGACGCGGTCGCGGAGGGGCGACTCACCCTGGATGAGTGCGACGAGCGTCTGCGGGGCGTCTGGGCCGCGAAGACCTTCGGTGAACTGAACCAGCTGCTCGCAGACCTGCCTCCACCGACGCCCGCCGAGACCTCCCAGGTGGTGCCGACGGCGTCGCCGGAGGCTCCGGCGCCTCCCTCACGGCACGAACCGACTCCCAAGCTGCCCCGGTGGCTGTCGGCGCTGTGGACGCTGTGGCTGGCGGTGGTCCTGGTCAATCTGGTGATTTGGTTCCTCGTGGTGATCGGCACCGGAAGCCTGGTCTACTTCTGGCCCATGTGGGTCGCTGGTCCCTGGGGCGCGGTCAACCTGGCGCTGACCCTCGTCTTCCCGCCGCGCCCTCGCTGAGTGACGTAGCCACATACCGGGGGCAGAGTGGCGCGTACGCTGAGCAGCGCGTACCATGGCTGATTGGCGCGCAGCGTCCACTCCGGCGTGCCTTGCCCTGCGCTCGGCGGGGCGCCGGAGCCGCGGCTGGTTTCGACGAGGCGTGCCATCGGAGCTGGTCAACGTAGTCAGGTAGTGGAGGATATGCCGAAGAAGGACGGGGCCATCGAGATCGAGGGCCGGGTGGTAGAGCCACTCCCGAACGCCATGTTTCGGGTGGAGCTGACCAACGGCCACAAGGTCTTGGCCCACATCAGCGGCAAGATGCGGCAGAACTACATCCGCATCCTGCCCGAGGACCGGGTCGTGGTGGAGCTGTCTCCCTACGACCTCACTCGCGGGCGGATCGTCTACCGCTACAAGTGATCAGCTCAGACGGACTCACACCCACCGGGAAGTTAGGCACACCGTGAAGGTCAAGCCGAGCGTCAAGAAGATCTGCAACAAGTGCCGGGTGATCCGCCGGCACGGCCGGGTCATGGTCATCTGTGAAGACCCGCGCCACAAGCAGCGTCAGGGCTAGCCCACAAGTAAACAAGCTCATCCCAGCCGCGGGGATGCTCGTGGCGTACCCCTGGTCGGAGGCCAGGGCCCGCCGCTCGGCGGGGCGGGATGGGCGGAGACCTCCGAACGAGCATCAAGGAGCACTTCCACCCGATGGCACGTCTAGTCGGTGTCGACCTCCCCCGCGACAAGCGGATGGAGGTCGCGCTCACCTACATCTTCGGGGTCGGCCGGACCCGCGCCAAGGAGACTCTCGCGGCCACAGGCGTCGACCCAGACAAGCGGGCTCGTGACCTGACCGATGAGGAGCTCGTCCGGCTCCGGGATTTCCTGGAGAGCAACTACAAGCTTGAAGGTGACCTGCGCCGCGAGATCGCCGCGGACATCCGGCGCAAGGTGGAGATCGGCACCTATCAGGGCATCCGTCACCGGCGTGGCCTGCCGGTCCGCGGCCAGCGGACCCGTACCAACGCGCGGACCCGCAAGGGCCCGAAGCGGACCGTGGCGGGCAAGAAGAAGGCCGGTAAGAAGTAGGCCCTGTCCCAGACTGAGCGAGTAAGGAGCGCACACACAGATGCCGCCGAAGGCACGCACCGGAGCCGCCGCCACCACCGGTAAGAAGGTGCGGCGCAAGGAACGCAAGAACGTCGCCCACGGGCACGCCCACATCA
>CAYTMR010000199.1:0-5275 GCA_964438855.1 uncultured Micromonosporaceae bacterium | reverse complement strand
AATCGACGTCGTGTGGTTGCGCCGCTGCTAGCAGGATCGCCCGCAGAAGCGCAGGAGGCCGGCGGGCCCACCAGCGGTGGGCGCCGTAGACAGGATCGTTCGCTCGCCGATCAGCCTTGATGACGAGGGATACCTCACGGAACGGGAAGCCGCGCTCAAGCAGCGTCGGATCACCAGGACGCACGTGTTCGGATCGCTCGTCGGGCTGCTCGACCTCCATCGCACCATCCAGACTGGCATGCGAGGAGGCGACGGCGCGGCTTTGGTTAGTCTCCCGACTCCCAAGCCGACGCCTCGGCCGGACCCGAACCGGGCGGTCGCGGCCGCTGACCGGTCCTCGCCACATCGTCACCCACGTCCGGCGGAACAACGGGTCCGGGCTATGAGACGGGCGGCGTCGGTGTGGCAACGATGGCGCCGGATGGCGTTCTTCCTGTTCAGAAGGGGTATTGAGGCGCTCGCGAGGCGAAGTGATAGGCACCCGTACGAGGCCGACGGCGCCGATCGTGTTCGCGCGATGTTCGCGTCAAACCCACCTGCTCCTTCGCCCGATCGAGAGCCCGGATGCCCCGGCGGTGCCGGTAGGCGGCCGATCGCGACGGATCTTGGCGATCGTCCGGGAGGGCCTACGCCCCCCTCCTGGGGCTGACCGTCGTCGGATTCGCCCGACGTTCGAACTCGTCGTCCTTGCGTAGTCCAGCACTCGCAGCATCGCCTCGCCGTGGGTCCCCGCGGTCATCGACTCGTTCACTTGAAACATCACCATGACCCTCCAGCCGGCCGCGGGCCGACCCGCGAAGGTCGAGCGCGTCTACAGCTCCGCTCGCCTCAGCAGCTGGGCGTTGATGGCCACGATTACGGTGCTGGCGGACATGAACACGGCACCGACCGCGGGGGTGAGCAGGATGTCCCACTTAGCCAGGACTCCGGCGGCCAGTGGGATGGCGACGATGTTGTAGCCGGCCGCCCACCATAGGTTCTGGAGCATCTTGCGGTAGGTGGCGCGGGACAGGGTCACGATCCGGGGGATGTCGCGCGGGTCGGAGCGGACGAGGACGATGTCGCCGGCTTCGACGGCCACGTCGGTGCCGGCACCGATGGCGATGCCGACGTCCGCGGTGGCCAGGGCGGGGGCGTCGTTGACCCCGTCGCCGACCATGGCGACCTTCTTGCCCTGCTCCTGGAGCTCGCCGACCTTCGAGGCCTTGTCCTCGGGGAGGACCTCGGCGAACACCGTGTCGATCTGGAGGTCCTCGGCCACCGCCTTGGCGACGGGCCAGGCGTCGCCGGTGAGCATGGCCACCTCGATGCCCCGCTCGTGGAGCGCGTTCACGGCCTCCCGGCTCTCCTCCCGCACGGCGTCCGCGACCGCGAACACGGCGCAGGCCTGTCCATCCTGGAGCAGGTAGATGGCCGCCTGGCCCCGCTCGGAGGCCCGGTCGGCGGCGGCCGCCAGCTTCTCGGGCACGTCGGCCTCCTCGGCCTCGAGGAGGCGAGGGCCGCCCATGTGGTACTCCGTCCCGTCAACCGAAGCGGCCACGCCCTTGCCGGTGATCGCTCGGAACCCGTCCGGGGACGGGACGTCCATCCCTCGGTCCTGTGCCGTCTTGACGATCCCGCGGGCGATCGGGTGCTGGGATTCCGACTCCACCGCGGCGGCGATCCGCAACGCCTCGTCCTCGCCCAGGCCATCGGCCACGGCCAGGTCCACCACGCGGAACTCCCCGATCGTGAGGGTGCCGGTCTTGTCGAAGATCACCGCGTCCAGCAGCCGGGCGTCCTCGAGGCCCTTGCGGTCTCGCACCAACAGCCCGCCCTTGGCGCCGAGCGTGGTGGAGATCGCCACGACCAGCGGCACGGCCAGGCCCAGCGCGTGCGGGCAGGCGATCACGAGCACCGTCACCGTCCGCACGATGGCGAAGTCGATGGACTCACCGAGGAACTGCCAGGCGACCAGGGTGACCACGCCGGCGACCAGGGCCACGATTGTGAGGAGCTGGGCGGCCCGGTCGGCCAGGTGCTGGGCCCGGGACTTGGACTCCTGCGCCTCGGCGACGAGGCGCATGATCCCCGAGAGCTTCGTCTCGTCCCCGGTCCCGGTCACCTCGACCAGCAGGGAGCCCTCGCCGTTGATGGTCCCGGCGATGACCTCGTCGCGGTCGCGCTTCTTCACCGGTCGGGACTCGCCGGTGATCATCGCCTCGTTGACGTCGCTCTCGCCCCGTTGCACGACGCCGTCGGCGGGGATGCTCTCGCCCGGCCGCACAAGCACCAGGTCCCCGTCGCGCAGGTCGCTCACTGGCACGGCCTCCTCGCCGTCGTCGGTGATTCGTGTGGCCATGTCGGGTAGCAGCTTGGCCAGCTCTTGGAGCGCGCCCCGGGCGGTGTCGACCGAGCGCATCTCGATCCAGTGCCCGAGGAGCATGATCGTGACCAGGGTGGCCAGCTCCCACCAGAGGGGCTCGGCGTCGATGAGTTCGACCTGCACCACCCAGGAGAAGCCGAAGGCCACGGTGATGGCCAGGGCGATGAGGGTCATCATCCCGGGGAGCCGAGCCCGCAGCTCGTGCCAGGCCCCCTGGATGAAGATCCAGCCGCCGTAGACGAACACCACGGTGCCGAGCACGGGAGGGATCCAGGTCGAACCTGGGAAGTCGGGCGCCTCGTAGCCGAGGAGCTCCTGGATGTGCTCGGCCCAGTAGACGACCGGCAGGGTCAGGACGAGGCAGACCCAGAAGCGGGTCCGGAACATCTCCGGCGTGTGGCCCTCGTGCTTGTCGTGCCCTACATGCCCGTCGTGCGCCCCGGGGCCGATGTGGGGATCGTGCGCTTCGTGTGCGGGATGACCGACGGGCTCCGCGTCAGCCGCGGCGAGCACCTCCTCCTGGTGGTCCCGCCCGGAGGGCGGCGCGTGAGACGCCGAGTGCAAGCCTTGACGCTGATGGTCGTGGCGACCAACGCCGTGGCCGTCGGCCGCGCCTGCTCCGAGGTCGACGCCCCGCTCGCTCCGGCCCGATGCCTCGTCACGTGCCATCGATCATCTCCTCAGATCGTCTTGGACCGCTCGCATGTGTCGCGACAGCCCTGCGGCGGGCGGTGGAACACGGTCCAAGCGGGACTCGCGCCGTCCCTGCCGCCCAGCCACGTCCCCGGCGGCGCAGGCAGCTATGCCGATGGTGGGCCCTGACGCATCCTATACCCAGAGCCGATCGACTGCCTGCCTGGCCGACGTATCGGGTGTGATGGCCGCGGGCGCTGCGAGGTGCGGAGGGACGCAGTGCTCATCGTCGGCGCATACCCGCGCCCTGTCACGGGCGACAGGGGTGCCATCCCGGTCGTCAGCAGAGTAGCCGTCCAGACCGGGGCGCTCAGTTCGACGGGCTGGCCTCGGTGGCGGCCCGGGAGCGGATTCGTCCACACCCGACGCCTCGGCCACCGGGGTGCTGGGGATCGGCGCCATGTGCGGCCCCTTCCGGGCGGCGACCGGCATCATCGGCCGGCGGACAACGACGTAGTGTAGGACTCTCCTGGGCGCCCGCCGCCCCCTCCCTGCCTGACGGCCAGCGGGCGTGGGCCATCCAGCCAGCGGCTGCCTGCCTCCCGATCGACTACTACGGTCTGTCGGGACTGATCGGTGTGGTGACCGCCGCAACGGGGAGGCGTGCGATGTCCGCTGAGAGGCCACGAGTAGCGGTCAACGGCTACGGGGTGATCGGCAAGCGGGTCGCCGATGCCGTCGCCCTTCAGAACGACATGGAGCTGGTCGGCGTCGTCGACGTGGTGTCCGACTTCCGGGCCCGGGTGGCGGTCGAACGTGGCCACCGGGTGTTCGCCGCGACCGGCGACGCGGCCGAGGAGATGGACGCGGCCGGGATCCCGGTGGCGGGAGGCCTGGACGACCTGCTGGGGCAGGTCGACGTGGTCGCGGACTGCGGGCCCAAGCGGCTGGCGGCCGGCAACAAGGAGCGCTACCAGGCGGCGGGGATCAAGGCCATCTGGCAGGGCGGCGAGAAGCACGAGCTGGCCGGCTACTCGTTCTGCGCCCAGGTCAACTACCAAGGGGCGCTCAACCGCGACTTCGCCCGGGTGGTGTCGTGCAACACCACCGCGCTGAGCCGCACGATGCACGCCCTGCACCGCCGCGGCTGGGTCAAGCGGGCCCGTGCCGTGCTCGTCCGGCGGGGCACCGACCCGGTCGACTCGCACGACGGCGGGATGATCAACACGGTGGTGCCCGAGACGAAGGTGCCCAGCCACCAGGGTCCCGACGCCCAGACCGTCATCCCCGACCTGGACATCACCACCCTCGCCGGAGCCGGCCCCTTCAACCTCAGCCACATGCACTTCGCCATGGTCGAGACCACCCGGCCGGTCAGCGTCGACGAACTGCGCGGATGCGCTGTGGGACGAGCCGCGCATCGCGTTCGTGCGTGCCACGGACGGGGTGGTGGCCATGAACTCGGTGGCCGAGCTGATGCGGGACCTGGACCGGCCGCGGGGGGGCATGTGGGAGGTGGCGGTGTGGGAGGACGCCCTCGCCGCCGACGAGCGCGAAGTCTACCTCACCTTCCAGGTCCACAACGAGGCAATCGTGGTTCCCGACACGATCGACTGCATCCGAGCCCTCACCGGGGTCGAGACCGACGCCGCCGCCTCGATCGCCAGGACCGACCGCTCCCTCGGCGTCACCAAGACGTTCCTGCCGGCGACGACGACGCCCATCGCGCATGTCACCACGGCCGACATCGCCCATCCCGGCATCGCGGCGGTGCGGGCATCGCATGCCCGCTTCGCCGAGGTCGGCTTCAAGGGTTCCGAGGAGCCCACCGAGACCTGAGGAGGGCTTGACGTGACCGACACCCAGCAGCTGGCGGCAGCCGTGGGACCGGGAGGTCCGCTCAGCAGCGGCGAGGTGGCGCGCCTCGACGCCTGGTGGCGGGCGGCGAACTACCTGTCGGTGGGCCAGATCTACCTGATGGACAACCCGCTGCTGCGCGAGCCACTGCAGCCCGAGCACGTCAAGCCCCGCCTGCTGGGCCACTGGGGCACCACCCCGGGGCTGAACTTCATCTACGCTCACCTCACCCGGGCCATCACGGCGAGGGACCTGGACGTGATGTACGTGATGGGGCCAGGCCACGGCGGGCCCGGCCCGGTGGCGGCGGCATGGCTGGAGGGCACCTACAGCGAGGTGTACCCGCGGGTGTCCCAGGACGAGGCCGGCATGCGCCGGCTGTTCACCCAGTTCTCGTTCCCGGGCGGCATACCGAGCCAC
>CAYTMR010000198.1:0-5365 GCA_964438855.1 uncultured Micromonosporaceae bacterium | reverse complement strand
CGGCGGCGCTGCTTCGGCCTTCGGTGGCGGTTGTGTCCAGTTGTCGGGCACGTAGGACAGGTAGCGACGCACCACCGTGAGCGCCTCATCCTCGTCCCGGCAGAGGAAGTGGCCGACACCCGACTCGGTGCAGTGCACCCGGGCCCCACCCATCTCCTCCAGCGTCGTCTGCTCCCCGGTGACCATCTGCACCATCCGGTCGGAGGCGAGGTACATGCTCGCGTTGCCGTCGACCATCGCCACCACGTCGCAGAAGGCCGGAATGTACGCGCCGCCAGCGGCGCTCGGTCCAAACAGAGCACACACCTGTGGGATCGAGCCGGAGGCGCGAACCTGGTTCCAAAAGATCCGCCCGGCTCCTCGGCGGCCGGGGAACAACTCGACCTGGTCGGTGATGCGGGCCCCGGCCGAGTCCACCAGATAGACCATGGGCACGCCGGAGGCGTACGCGCGCTCAATGATCCGGATGATTTTCTCTACGGTCAGTGCTCCCCACGAGCCGGCCTTGACCGTGGAGTCGTTCGCCATCAGACACACCGGCCGCCCGGCGATGGTGGCGGTCCCGGTGATCACGCCGTCGGCGGGGAGTCCGTCGGCCAGCGCGTTGGCCAACGCGCCGTCCTCCACGAAGGATCCAGGGTCGACCAGGCGCGCCACCCGCTCCCGCGCGAAGAGCTTTCCCCGCGCCGCGTTCGCCTGGTGGTAGCGCTCCGCTCCGCCGGCGGCCACCCGCTCGCGGAGCTTGGCCAGTTCCTCCTCCGTCACCTCAGCCCCCTCCGCCGACAGGACACCTTAACGATCGTTAGGTTACCCGTCGAGCAGAGATTGGTCGAGCCGACGCACCGAGAACAAAACGGGTGAATCAGGTCGAACGGGCTGGCGTGCGGGTCGCCAGTCGGCTCCGCGGCCCCGCCCGGAGGACTCCGGACGGAAGCTGACGGCCGACGATCTCCTCGGCCATCGCCGCCACCTCCAGCAGTGCGTCTAGGTCTACACCCGTCTTGATCCCCATGTCGTGGAGCATGTGCACCACCTCTTCGGTGGCGACGTTGCCGGACGCACCCGGGGCGTATGGGCAGCCGCCCAACCCGCCGACGCTCGCGTCGAAGTCGATGACGCCGAGCTCCAACGCGGTCAGGACGTTGGCGAGCGCCGTGCCGCGGGTGTTGTGGAAGTGCAGCAGCAGCGACAGGCCCGGATGTCGCTCCCGGATCGCGGAGACCACCTCCCGCACCCGGCGCGGCGTCGCCATGCCGGTGGTGTCGCCGAGCGAGACCCGGTCCGCCCCATCGGCGATGACCCGGTCCACGATCTGCGCCACCCGCGCGGGATCGACATCCCCTTCGTAGGGGCAGCCGAAGCTCGTAGCGATGATCACCTCGGCGGTGGCGCCGCCCTGGTGCAGCTCGTCGATGATCACGGCGATGTCGTCCAGCGACTCGGCCGTGGTCCGGTTGACGTTCTTACGGTTGTGGGTGTCGCTGGCCGAGACCACCACCTCGACCTCGGTGAAGCCCGCACGCAGCGCCCTGTGCGCACCCCGAAGGTTGGGCACGAGGGCGGAGTAGCGCACCCCTGGGGCGCGGGTGATCCCCGCCCACACGCGGTCGGCGTCGGCCATCTGCGGTATCGCCCGTGGATGGACGAACGACACCACCTCGATGCGCCGCAGACCGGTCTGGCTCAACGCGTCGATCAGTCTGATCTTGGCCTCAGTCGGGACCGGCGCCTCGTTCTGCAATCCGTCGCGCGGTCCGACCTCTCGGATCCGCACGGTGGCCGGCAGCCTGATCATGCGCTCTCCTTCGGCCGTGACGCCCCGCCCCACGCGGGCTTCCCCTCAACTGTGCCCGGTCAGCCCTCGACACACACTCCGAAGCCGCACTTGAACGACGCTCTCAGCGCATCCGGCCGACGATGCCGGTGTCGTACGCGCCGGAGACGAACTCCTCATGCTCCAGCAACTCGGCGAAGAACGGCAGGTTGCACTTGGGCCCGCTGATCTCGAATCCGGCCACCGCGGCCCGAGCCCGTGCCAGCGCCTCGGACCGATCCGCCCCGTGCACGATCAACTTGGCCATCAGCGAGTCGTACGCCGGAGTGACGGTGTTGCCGGGGGCGTAGCCGGAGTCGACCCGGACGCCCTCCCCGGACGGCTCCTTCCAGATGTCGATCTTGCCCGGGCCAGGCAGGAACCGCTTCGGATCCTCCGCGTTGACGCGCAGCTCGATCGCGTGCCCGGTCGGTGTCTCCGGCACCGTCACCGGCAGCCCTGAGGCGATCCGCAGCTGCGCCTCCACCAGATCCAGGCCGAACACCGCCTCGGTCACCGGGTGCTCCACCTGCAACCGGGTGTTCATCTCCAAGAAGAAGAACTCGCCGGTGTCCGGAACGAAGAGGAACTCCACCGTGCCGGCGTTGCGGTAGCCGACCGCCTCCCCGGCGCGTACCCCGGCGGCGAGGAGGGCCGCCCGCTCCGGCTCGGTCAACGCGGGAGACGGAGACTCCTCCACCAGCTTCTGGTTCCGCCGTTGTACCGAACACTCCCGCTCACCGAGCGCCACCACCCGACCGTCAGCCAGGCCGAGGATCTGCACCTCGAGGTGGCGCACCCGCGGGAAGAACCGCTCCACGAGCACCGCCCCGTCGCCGAACAACCGCTCCGCGAAACCCCGGATCCGCTCGTACTCCTTGGCGACCGCCTCGTCGTCCGCGGCGACCGCCATCCCCATCCCACCGCCACCGGCGGCGGCCTTGAGCATCACCGGCAGCCCGATCTCGCGGGCGGCGGTCGCCGCCGCAGCGGCGTCCCCCACCGGCTCCGTGGTGCCGGGTGCCACCGGAAGACCCGCCGCCGCCATCAAGTTACGGGCGTTGATCTTGTCGCCCATCACGGCGATCGCCTCCGGGTCCGGGCCGACCCAGGTCAGGCCCTGCGCCTGGACCTCCCGTGCGAACTCGGCGTTCTCAGCAAGGAAACCGTAGCCCGGGTGGATCGCCTGCGCACCGCTGGACTTGGCGGCTGCCAGGACCGCCTCGACATTGCGGTATGACTGGGCGGGGTTCGCAGGACCGATCGGCACCGCCTCGTCCGCCTCGGCCACGAACGGCAGGTCGGCGTCGACCTCCGAGTAGACCGCGATCGCACGGACCCCGAGCCGTTTGGCGGTGCGGATGATCCGGCGGGCGATCTCCCCCCGATTGGCGACAAGCAACGATTCGATCATTCAACCGCTCCTTCCGGCCGGTGGCTTCCCTGCGACCGTGCTCCTACGCGACTGTTCCGAGCTCCCCGATCAACCCAGCAACGCGGCGAGCGCCGCCGCCCGCAACAACGCGGCGCGACGGTCCCGATCCACCTCACCGCCGAGGAACGGAGTGGAGTTCATCAGACCAAACGCGGCGTGCGCCAACACCCGCGCCTCCGCGGCGGTCAACTCCGGCCGGACCGAGGCCAGCACCACCACCCACTCCTCCACGTAAAGCCGCTGCAACCGGCGAATCTCCCGCCGCGGCTCCTCCGGCAGCCGGTCAAGCTCGTGCAGGTGCAGCGCGATCACCGCCGGGTTCGCCAGGGCGAACTCGACGTGGAAGTCGACCAGCGACTCCAACGCCGCGCGGGGATCGTGCCGGTGGAGTGCCACGCGCTCGCGACCACCGGTGAGCAGGCTTTCGCTCACAGGGGTGAGCGCGGCGGCCAGCATCGCCTCCTTGCCCCGGAAGTGGTGGTAGAGCGCGGGTCCGGTGACGCCTGCGGCAGAACCGATGTCATCCATCGAGACGCCGTGGTAACCGCGTTCCGCGAATAGCCGAACCGCGATCTCCAGGATTTCGTCACGCCGGCTGGTCTTCGGCACCTGAGTCTCAACAGTCACCCGGTTAGCGTAGCCCCACCGCCGCTCGGGGACTGGTTTGGTGGCTCCGCCGACCAGTCACCGCCTCCGATCCCCACCGGCGCCAAGTGGGGCCGCTTGGCGGTGACCTGGTCACCTGAGGACCGCCCGGTCAGTCGACGCAGCACCCACGGCGCCAAGTGCCGACCGGCCCATGCCAGGTCAGCGCTCGTACGGGCAAACCACCGTGGGGGTGGTGGTGGGGTCGGTACGCGCCACCACCCCGGATCAGCCTCGACCCCCAACGCGGCGAGCACGTGCGCCGCGACTCGGCGGTGACCGGCGGTGGACAGGTGCAACCGGTCCTCACTCCACAGTCGCGGGTTGGCGAACTCGTCGTCCCGCCACAGGTCGACCAGCACGGCACCGTGCCGTTCGGCGATCTCCGCCGTCGCCTGGTTGAGCAGGGCCACCCGTGGTGCGGACCACCGCCGGCCTGGCAAGCGCACGGTCACATCGACGAACCGGAACAAGATCACGTCGGCGCCGGTAGCACGCAGCCCGGCGACCACCTCATCGAAGCGGGCGACCAGTCCTGGGCCGTCGAAGCTCGGGCGGAGCACGTCGTTGCCGCCGGCGGCGAAGCTGACGAGGTCGGGACGCATCGCCCGAGCCAGCGGCACCTGCTCAGACACCACTTGGCCGAATAGCCGTCCCCGGATCGCCAGGTTCGCATACCGGAAGTCGTCGCCCAGCGGGTCGGCCGACGCGGCCTGGGTGGCGAGCACCCCGGCCACCAGGTCGGCCCAGCCTCGGTAGCCACCGTCCGGATGGGGGTCATTCAGCCCCTCCGTGAAGCTGTCCCCCACCGCCACGAAGCGTCGCCAGCGCACCGTCACCTCTCCTCCAGCTGTCCATGGCCGGCCCGCACGTCGAGACATCGGCCGGGTGCCGCCGAGCCGCCGGTGTCAGGCGGCGACCGGCCGTCCGAGACCGGGAAGTACCTCAGCGTTGGGCAGAGTGGCGAGCGCCGACCCCGGAAGCACGACCTTGCTGCGGCGCAGACCAGAGCCGACGACGACGTATCCAGCCTCGGTCACCCGCGGATCGATCACGATGGGCCACCCTTCCGGCAACCCGATCGGGGTGATCCCGCCGTACTCCATGCCGGTGCGGGTGACGGCGTCCTCCATCGGCGCGAAACTGGCCTTGCGCACATCCAGCCAGCGTCGAACCACGCCGTTGACGTCCGCTCGGGTGGTGGCGAGGACGACACAGGCGGCGTACCGAACCTCACCGCCGCGCTTTCCTGCCACCACGACACAGTTCGCCGACGCGTCCAAGGCGACGTCGTACGCCTCGCAGAAGGCGGCGGTGTCCGCCAGGTCGGCGTCGATCGCCGCCACCAGCACGTCGTGCGGCGCCGCGGTCCACGCATCGAGGCCGGCCACGACCGGCGGGGCGAGCAGATCCGGCCGCTTGCGGGCCGGCTCGGTTTCGAGCTTTCCCAGCACGCGCCCATCCTGCCATCG
>CAYTMR010000197.1:0-5410 GCA_964438855.1 uncultured Micromonosporaceae bacterium | reverse complement strand
GCGGCAAGACCAGCCACGCGGCGGTGGTCGCCCGTGGCATGGGCAAGACCTGCGTGTGCGGCGCCGACGAGCTGGACGTGCGGATCGAGGAGCGGCTGTTCATCACCAACGGCCAGACCGTCCGCGAGGGTGACGTCGTCTCGATCGACGGCAGCACCGGCAAGGTGTACCTGGGTGAGATTCCGGTGCAGCCCTCGCCGGTCGTCCAGTACTTCGAGGGGACCGTCTCTCCGGAGAGCGACCCGTTGGTCGCCGCGGTGCATCGGCTGATGACCGCGGCCGACCGGCTCCGCCGCCTCAAGGTGCGGACCAACGCCGACACCGGCGAGGACGCGGCTCGGGCCCGGCGCTTCGGCGCGGAGGGCATCGGCCTGTGCCGCACCGAGCACATGTTCCTCGGCGACCGCCGGGCGGTGGTCGAGCGGCTGATTCTGGCCGAGAACGAGGAGGAGCAGCAAGCGGCCCTGGCGGAGCTGCTGCCACTGCAGCGGGGCGACTTCATCGATATCTTCAAGGCGATGGACGGCCTGCCGGTGACGGTGCGGCTGCTGGACCCGCCGCTGCACGAGTTCCTGCCTCCGCTGCACGAGCTCGCGGTGAAGGTGGCGCTGGCTGAGGAGAGGGGTGAGGACCCGGGCCGCGACAAGAAGCTACTCGCAGCGGTGCAGCGGATGCACGAGCAGAACCCGATGCTGGGTCTGCGTGGCGTCCGGCTCGGCCTGGTCATCCCCGGCCTGTTCGCGATGCAGGTGCGTGCGATCGCCGAGGCAGCCGCCGAGTGCCGCAAGGCTGGCGGCGATCCGCGGCCGGAGATCATGGTGCCGCTGGTCGGCGCGGTCCAGGAGCTGGAGACCGTGCGGCAGGAGGCCGAGGCGGTGCTCGCCGAGGTGGCCGAGCAGTCGGGTGTGCCGGTCGACGCCCTCATCGGCACGATGATCGAGGTGCCGCGGGCGGCGTTGACCGCCGGGCAGATCGCCGAGGCCGCGGAGTTCTTCTCCTTCGGCACCAACGACCTCACCCAGATGGGCTGGGGCTTCTCCCGTGACGACGTGGAAGGGGCCTTCTTCGGCAAGTACCTCGAGCTGGGCATCTTCGGCGTCTCGCCGTTCGAGTCGATCGACACCGACGGCGTCGGCCGCTTGGTGAAGATCGCCGTCGCCGAGGGCCGGGCCGCGCGCCCGGACCTGAAGATCGGTGTCTGCGGTGAGCACGGAGGCGACCCCGACTCGGTCCACTTCTTCCACGAGGCAGGCCTCGACTACGTCTCCTGCTCCCCGTTCCGGGTGCCTGTGGCGCGGCTGGAGGCAGGCCGGGCGGCGAGCGAAGCGGAGGCCTCCGACAGTCGCTGATTGACCAGCGGGCCGGCGGCGCGCCGCTACGCTCAAAGTGATGGTTGATCACGACGAGCAGCGGTACGTCGCCGAGCCTCCCAAGGACGGCGCACCCGGGCGTGGTCCCTTCCAACGGGACCGCGCCCGGGTGTTGCATTCGGCCGGGTTCCGTCGGCTCGCCACCAAGACCCAGGTGCACACCACCGATTGGGCGGCCATCGACGCCAGCCCTGGCGCGGGTTCGGACGACTTCCTGCGCACCCGGCTGACGCACAGCCTGGAAGTCGCGCAGATCGCCCGGGAGATGGGGGAGCGGTTGGGCTGTGATCCGGACGTGGTCGACACCGCCGGTCTCGCCCACGACCTGGGACATCCACCGTTTGGTCACAACGGCGAGCGGGCTTTGGACGTGGCGGCTCAGCCCTGTGGCGGGTTCGAGGGCAACGCCCAGACGTTCCGGGTGCTTACCCGGCTGGAGGCGAAGGTGCCCGGCGCCGGACTCAACCTCACCCGGGCCAGCCTCGACGCCGCCTGCAAGTATCCGTGGCCGCGGCGTCGGCATGAACGCAAGTTCGGTGTCTACGCCGACGACACCGAGATCTTCACGTGGGTCCGTGACGGCGCTCCCCGCGGCCGACCCTGCCTGGAGGCGCAGGTGATGGACTGGGCCGACGACGTCGCGTACTCGGTCCACGACGTGGAGGACGGGATCCACGGAGGGTTCATCCGACTCGAACGCCTGTTGTACGACGCTGACGAGCAGGCCGCGCTGTGTGCGGACGTCGCGGCAGCGTACTCACCGGAGAGCCCTTCCGACTTGTCCACTGTGCTCACCGAGCTGCTGGCCGACCCGGTGCTGGCACCCCTGCAAGGGTACGACGGCAGCCACGCCGCTCAGGTCGCGCTCAAGCGCTTCACCAGTGTCCTTACGGGAAGGTTCGTCCGGGCCGCGGTTGAAGCGACCAGGAACGCGTTCGGCCCGGGTCCACTACGGCGCTACGCCGCCGATCTGGTGGTGCCCCGAGAGACCCGGGCCCAGTGCGCGCTCTTGAAGGGCATCGCGCTGCGGTACGTACTACAGCCACGTGCGGTCGAGCCTTGGTACACGCGCCAGCGCGAGATCCTCATGGAGCTGGTGGCGGCATTGGTCGACCGGGCACCGGAAGGGTTGTATCCGGTCTTCGCGCCACTGTGGAAGGACGCTCCCGACGATGCCGCCCGACTGCGGGTAGTGATCGACCAGGTCGCCTCACTCACCGACCCGATCGCGGTGGCCTGGCACAGTCGGCTCTGTGCCTCCTGATTCATGGCCACCCGGCGACCACAGCGGTGATTACCGACCCGGGCTGTGGTGGGGTGGCCGCCGCCGGATCGGGATGGTGGTGGGCACCGGCGGGTTGGTCAGGAACTCCCGGACCAGGCGGGTGCACAGTTCGGGCTTCTCCAGCAGCAAATTGTGCGAGGTGCCCGGCACGATCGTCAGCTCCGCGTTCGGTAGCGCCTGGTAGAGCGCGAGCGTGTGCTGGACGTCGACGAGGTCGTCGTCGGCGGCCATCACCATCGTGCGGCAGTGCACCGCGCTCAGGTCTGTGGGTGTGAGTGCCGGTTCGGTGCGCGCGGCCTCGGCCAATTTGCCCAACACCACCTCGATGTGGTCCGGCTCGTGCGGTGTCACCTCCGCGTAGAGCTGGGCGAGCACCGGCGGGACTCCGCCCTCGGTGGATGGCGGCATCAACCAGCCGTCCCGGTGGAACACCCCGCTGATCAACACTAGGCGGTCCACCAGATCGGGACGTGCTACGGCGGTCAGCAGGGCAGTTGTCGCCCCCACGCTGTAACCAGCCAGGGTCGCTTTGGCGCCGACCGCCTTCTCCAGGAAGGCCACCAGGTCGTCGGTGAACTGCGCAGGCCCGAGTGGGCCAGGCGGGTCCGGGCTGCGCCCGTGACCGCGCAGGTCCACCTGGAACACCCGGAACTGGTCGGAGAGTGCGGCGAGGTTGTTGTAGAAGACCCGCCCGTCTCCTAGGCCTCCATGCAGGAGGACCAACGGCTCTCCGGTGCCGTGCTCCTCGTACCAGAGCGTGGTCGGGCCGACGTCGAGATAACTGCCCATGAGATCTCCTTTCGATCAGCAAGCGCACTTTAGCAAAACAAGCTCAGTTGTAAAAAGCAAGTGGGCCTATACTCGGCGGCGTGCGGCGCAGCTACGGGCAGTACTGTGGGCTGGCACGGGCCCTGGAGATCGTGGGCGAGCGTTGGGCTCTGCTCATCGTGCGGGACCTGCTGGTGGGGCCACGCCGGTTCGGTCAGCTTCAGCAAGGGCTGCCACGCATTCCGAGCAACATCCTCACCACCCGGCTACGGGAGCTGGAAGAACACGGGGTGGTGCGCCGCCGGGTGCTGCCCCGGCCCGGTGGTGGCGTGGTATACGAGCTGACCGAGTGGGGACGGCAGCTGGAGCCAGCGGTGCTCAGCCTCGGCCGGTGGGGCGCTCTCGCCCTCGGCGAACCCCGCCCGGAGGAGATCGTCACGACCGATGGCCTGATCATGGCGCTGCGTACCGCGTACCGGCACGGGGTGCCGCAGCCGCCCACCACCTATGAGCTGCGAGTCGGTGACCTGGTCGTGCACGCGGTGACCGGAAAGGACGACGTGATGGCGGCCGCTGGCCCAGCCTCGGCGCCGGACCTCGTGATCGAGACTGGCCCCGCCCTTCGAGCCCTGATCACCGGAGAAGTGTCGCCCGCCGACGCGATCCGGCAGGGCCTGGTGCGGGTGACGGGAGACCCGACCCTCCTCACGCGCTTCACCGAAACCTTCGCCATTGGCGCCTAGGCTGGCGGGTATGAGCACAGACCACCGGGTATTCGTCATCGTCGGCGCTTCCCTGGCCGGCGGAAGGGCCGCTGAGGTCCTGCGAGAAGAGGGCTTCACTGGCCGCGTCGTGCTGGTCGGCGAGGAGACCGAACCGCCGTACGAACGGCCGCCACTGTCCAAGGGGTACCTCGCCGGTCGCGACCCGCGGAGCCAGGCGTACCTGCACGAGCCCGGATGGTGGGAGGACCAGGGCATCGACGTGATGCTGGGGCGGCGCGCCACCATGCTGGACGCGGCCGCGCACACGGTCACCCTGGACGGTGTCGAGGAGCTCCGGTACGACAAGCTGCTGCTCGCCACCGGTTCGCGGGTACGCACCCTCGACGTGCCCGGTCACGAGCTGCGGAACGTCCGCTACCTGCGCACCATGGACGAGGCAGAGGCGCTGCGCGACCAGTTCGAGCGTGGCGTCCGTCGGCTGGTGGTGGTCGGTGCCGGTTGGATTGGTTTGGAGGTCGCCGCCGCCGGAGTCGGGTACGGCGCCCGCGTGACCGTGGTCGAGATGGATGCCCTGCCGTTGCGGAGGGTGTTGGGTGACGAGGTCGCAGCGATCTTCCGGGACCTGCACGCCAGCCACGGAGTCGACTTCCGGTTCGGCGTCAGCGTGCGAGAGTTCCGCGGCGAGGGCGAGGTGACGGCGGCCATTCTGGACGACGGCTCCGAACTGCCCGCCGACCTGGTGGTGGTCGGGGCCGGCATTCGGCCGAACACGGAGCTCGCGGTGGCCGCCGGGCTAGACGTGGACGACGGTGTGGTGACTGATTCCGCGTTGCGTACCTCCGATCCAGACATCTATGCCTGTGGCGACGTCGCCGCGTTCCCCAGCACTGTCGCCGGGCGCAGGATCCGGGTCGAGCACTGGGCGAACGCCTACGACGGTGGGCCAGCCGCCGCACGTGCGATGTTGGGTCGTGAGGTCGTCTATGATCCGATGCCATTCTTCTTCACCGACCAGTACGACCTGGGCATGGAGTTCTCCGGCTGGTTCGCCCCAGGTGGATACGACCGGGTGGTCTTTCGGGGCGATCCGACGCTGATCGATGGCAAGGTGCCGGAGTACATGGTGTTCTGGCTGGACGGATCGTCTCGGGTGTTGGCCGGGATGAACGTCAACGTCTGGGACGTCGCCGACCAGATCCAGTCTTTGATCCGAAGCCGAAAGCCGGTCGACCTAGCCCGGCTCGCCGACTCTTCGGTGCCGC
>CAYTMR010000196.1:0-5445 GCA_964438855.1 uncultured Micromonosporaceae bacterium | reverse complement strand
GTGGTCTCCTCCCGCCAGGCCCGGGCGGCGCTGGAGGCGTTCCAGTACGCGCTGGAGACCAGTGACGTGCAGGGCCTGCTCGACGTACTCGCCCCTGACGTGGTGCTGGTGGCCGACGGTGGCGGAGTCAAGCAGGCCCCGCTGCGGCCGATCACCGGCGCCGACCGGGTGGCCCGCCTGTTCCTCGGGGGTCTGGCCAAGGTGGAGGTTGAGATCACCAGCCGCCCCACCATGGTCAACGGCCACCCGGCCCTCCTCGTACGGCTCAACGGCGAGATCGACGGCGTGCTGGCGGTCTGCGTCGAGGAGGAGCGCATCACCGGCCTGTACTACGTCCGCAACCCGGAGAAGCTTTCCCGCATCGGGTCTGAGGCCACACTCACCGTGCGGTGAGCGGAGGACCCTAGGGTGCGAGCCCGCTCGCCGGCGTCGTCAGGCGTCGCGGGCGGGTGCCCCCTCCACCGAGGCGACCGCGGACTGTACGACCTCCAGGAACTCGTCGATGATGCCCGGCGCCGCGGCGACGGTGGCGGACGAGTCGATGGTGTGGTCGGTGCCGTCGAGATCGACCACCACCGCACCCGCCTCCCGGGCGATGATCACACCCGCGGCGGTGTCCCAGGGCTTGTTCGAGAGGAAGATCGTGGCGCCGGTGATGCCGTTGGCGAGCCACGCGAGGTCCACCGCCGCCGATCCGAGCAACCTCACCCGCAGCGCGGCCCTGGCCAGTGCGGCGGTGAGCGCCAGCCTGGTCGGGTTGCGGGCGGCCGACGCCCCCACACCGTAGTCGCCATGGCAGACGATCGCGTCCCGGAGCCGGGTGACGGCGCTGGCCCGGATCCGACGGCCGTCGCGGTGGGCGCCGCCGCCCCGGACGGCCGTGTACACGGCGCCGAGGAACGGCAGGTCGATCACGCCGATCACCGGCGTACCGGCCTGCACCAGCGCCAGCGACACCCCGCACAGGGGCAGTGCCTGGGTGAAGTTGATCGTGCCGTCGACCGGGTCGAGCACCCACTGCCGCTCGGCGTCGGGTCGGGTGCCGCCCTCTTCCTCGCCGAGGAACCCGATGTCGGGCGTCTCCGCGGCGAGGAAGGCCCGGATCTCCCGCTCCGCCGCCAGGTCCACCTCGGACGCGAAGTCCCGGTCCCCCTTGGGGGTGAGAACGCCGGGCGCGTGTTGTCGCATCAGGCGGTTGCCGATCGCGGCCGCGCGGACCGCGATCGGCAGGAGCGCGTCCAGCGAAGCCATGCCCTGCGTCACTCCCTCGAGTCGAACATCCGTCACCCGCGAACTCCCGACCCTACCGCCCGCCCACACCCGCCGCCCGCGCGGGCCCGCCCTGCGCGACGGCTTTACAGACCAAGGCCCGGAGCCAATAATTCCGGGATGCAGAACATCGTCACCTACCCGATCGCCTCGGTCGACAACGCGCTGCGGCTGCTTCTGCTGCTTCGCGACCGCGCCGGCGGGTCGGCGGCGCAGGCGGCGGGAGGTGACCAGGACGACCAGGCGGTGACCGGGCCGGGATTGGGGGTCGCGGAAGCCGCGCGGTACCTCGGGGTCGCCCCTTCCACCGCGCACCGGTTGTTCGCGATGCTCGTCCACCACGGCTTCGCCGTGCAGGACGCCCGCCGGCACTACCACCTCGGCCCGGCGTTCGCCCAGCCGGGCGAGCCGCGACGAAAGCGCGACCTGCGGACGGTGATGCGTCCGCACCTGGAGCTCCTCAGCCGCCAGCTCCAGGAGACCGTTCACCTCTCGGTGCTCAAGGGCACGGCGGTTCACTTCATCGACTGCGTCGAGGCAACCAGCGCGCTGCGTGTCGGTAGCCGGGTCGGCATGGTCCTGACCGCCCACACCACCGCCGGCGGCAAGGCGCTGCTGGCGCAGCTTTCCAAGGCGGAGCTGCACGCCCTGTACGCGCACGGCCTTCCGGCCATCTACGGTCCGGCCGTCACCGACCTTGAGGAGCTGAGTCGGCACCTGGCCGGCGTCCGGCGCCGGGGGTACGCGATCAACCAGGAAGAGAGCGAACGGGGCATCACCGGCGTCGCCGTGCACCTGCGCGACACCGAGGGCCGTACGCACGGCGCGATCGCGGTCGCGGTGCCGACCGCGCGCTGCCCGAACAGCCGCATACCGATCATCGGGAGACATCTGCGTCAGATCGCCGAGGGCGCGGCGAGCGATCTGTGCGACGTCGCCTGACGTCCGCCCGACCTGCCGCCTGCCGTTCTGGCACACAGAACGCCGGTTCAGACCGCGGGGACGCGCCGTCACGCTTCGCTACGGTCGGGCGCCATGCAGATGTTGATCGGCGGGGAACTGGTGGCGGCCGCCGACGGCGGCCGGTATCCGACCTACTCCCCGGTCACCGGGGAGGTGCTCGCCGAAGTTCCGGCGGCGACGGCCAGGGACGTGGACCTCGCGGCCAGCGCCGCGTCACGTGCCCAGCCGGCGTGGGCCCGCACACCGCCGCGGGAACGCGCCTCGGTGCTGCGGACGATGGCGGCGGTGCTGAGAGACCACCGGGACGAGCTGGGTCTCCTCGACGCGCGGGACGGCGGCAACCCGGTGACCGCGATGACCGGCGACGTCGACATGGCGGCCGAGTTGCTCGAAGCGTTCGCCGACTGGGTGACCCAGCTCGGCGGCCTCACCCTGCCTAGCGGCGGCAGCCACCTCCACTACACCGTGCGCGAGCCGTACGGCGTGGTGGCGCGCATCGTGCCCTACAACCATCCGATCATGTTCGCCGCCTCCCGCCTCGCCGCCCCGTTGCTCGCCGGCAACGCGGTGATCCTGAAGGCGCCCGACCAGACGCCGCTGTCCGCGCTGCGGATGGGGGAGTTGTTCGCGCCGCTGCTGCCGCCCGGGATCCTGTCCGTGCTCACTGGACGCGGTGCCGAGGCCGGCGCCGCGCTCGTGGCGCATCCGGCCGTACGCCGGATCGCCTTCACCGGGAGCGTCGCCACCGGACAGTCGGTGCTGCGGGGCGCGGCCGAGTCGGGGATCAAGCACGTGTCGCTGGAGCTGGGCGGCAAGAACCCGATGGTGGTGCTCCCGGACGCCGACGTCGATCTGGCCGGCGCGGGGGCGGTGGCCGGCATGAACTTCCACTGGACCGGCGGGCAGTCGTGCGGCTCGACCTCCCGGCTGCTGGTCCACCGTTCCCTCCTGGACGAGGTCGTGGACCGCGTCGTGGCCGGGGTGAAAGCGGTACGGGTGGGCGATCCGCTGGATCCGGCGACCGAGATGGGCACCATGGTCTCGCCCGAGCACCGTGACCGGGTGCTCGGTTACATCCGGCGCGCCCGCGCCCAGGGCATCCCGGTCGCCTACGGCGGCGGGACACCGGGCGGCAAGGCCGCCTTCGTCGAACCGACCGTCTTCGTCAACGTGCCCACCGACGCGGAGCTGTTCCGCGAGGAGATCTTCGGGCCGGTGCTGGCGATCACCCCCTACGACCACGAGGAGGAGGCGGTCGCGCTGGTCAACGACTCCCCGTACGGGCTGACCGCGAGCCTGTGGACCCGGGACGTGGCGCGCGCGCACCGGCTCGCCCGGGCCGTCCAGGCCGGTTACGTGTGGGTCAACACGTCGTCGCGGCACTTCGTCGGCCTGCCGTTCGGCGGCGTGAAGGACTCGGGCATCGGCCGCGAGGAGAGCCTGGAAGAGCTGCACTCCTTCACCCAGACCAAAGCTGTCACTGTCTACCTAGGAGCGGACCCGCAATGACCGAGGCATACGACGGCATCATCATCGGCGCCGGCCACCACGGCTTGATCCTCGCCAGCTACCTGGCCAAGGCCGGCATGCGCATCCTCCTGCTGGACCGCCGGGAGAAGGCCGGAGGCGGGCTGACCACCGAGGAGGTGACGCTCCCGGGCTTCAAGCACAACTTGCACTCCATCAACCACTTCAGCATCTCGTCGACGCCGTGGTTCCGCGACCTCGGGTTGTCCGCGAAGGTCAAGTACATCACCCCCCGGTACGAGTTCGCCCAGCCGCACCGCGACGGCACCGCGCTGGTCTTCTCCCGGGATCTGGACGAGACGCTGGCCAACATCCGGCGCTTCTCGGCCAAGGACGCGGAGACCTTCCGTGAGTGGAACGCGATCGCGGAGGAGATGACCCAGCGCATCTTCCTCAAGGAGCGCTACTGCGAGCCGCTGTCGTTCGAGGAGCGCGAGGAGATCCTCGGGCGTTCCGCGCTCGGTCGCCAGTTCCTCGAGTTGACCCGGCGCCAGCCGGGCGAGGTGGTCGAGGAGCTGTTCGAGAACGAGCGGGTCAAGGTCCTGTTCCTGTTCAAGCTGTCGCTGTTCGGCACCGTCCTGCACGAGGCGCTGGGCACGCACAGCCCGCTGGGTTCGCTCATCCGCGCCTTCGACCTGACCACCGGTTACGAGCTGTGCGAGGGCGGCAGCTACAACCTCGCCAAGGGCCTGCTCGACACGTTCCTGGCCAACGGTGGCACCTTCGCCGCCGGCTCCTCCGCCTCGCGCATCGTCGTTGAGGGCGGCCGCGCCACCGGGGTGGAGCTGGCCGACGGCCGTACCGTCAAGGCCCGCCAGTTCGTCGCCTCGACCGTGGACGTGCACCAGACCTTCGAGCAGATGGTCGGGCGCGAGCAGCTGCCGGGCCACTACCTGGAGAAGATCGACCGGTTCAAGTACACGGCCTGGACCCTGTTCGGCGTGCACCTGGCGCTGCGGGAACCACCGGCCTACACCGCCTCGGCGTTCGACCCCAACCTGGGCAAGGCGCTCAAGTACAACATCGGCTCGGAGACGATCCAGAGCCTGATGGACGCGCACGACGACGTGCAGCAGGGCAAGGTGCCGCGCAACGTGCAGTTCGGCGCCGGAGCGCTGACGGTGATCGATCCGACCCAGGCCCCGGACGGCCAGCACACCGCGTACGCCTGGCACGTCGTCCCGTACGCGCCCGACGGCGACCACGAGAACCTGCGCCGGATGAAGGAGTCCTTCACCGAGGCGATCCTCGCCAAGTGGCGCGAGTACGCCCCGAACATGGGCGGCGCGAACGTGCTTGGCACCTACACCTACACCGCGTACGAGTACGGCAGAGAGATCCTCAACATGCGCGGCGGCGACATCTTCATGGGCGCGCTCTCCGGCGACCAGGTGCTGTACAACCACTTCGGCTACCGCACCCCGATCGAGAACCTCTACCTGGCCGGCTCGTCCGGCCACCCGAACGGGGCGATCACCGGCGGGGCCGGCTACATCACCGCCGGGATCATCGCCGGCGACCTCGGGGTACGGCGGTGGTGGCAGCCGCTGGACGCGCGGGCGGAGCTGGCGGGGCTGGAGCGTGGCTAGGCTGGACGGCCGGGTGGCCATCGTGACCGGCGCCGCCCAGGGGTTGGGCCGGGCGTTCGCCGCCCGGCTCGCCGAGGACGGCGCCCGGGTCGTGGTG
>CAYTMR010000195.1:0-5481 GCA_964438855.1 uncultured Micromonosporaceae bacterium | reverse complement strand
AGGAGCGGCCCGCGCCGCCGCCGGTCTTGTTGAAGTTGGCCGGACGCACCGCCGCCGCCTTCAGCGAGTACGCCAGCCGCCCCGTCCCGGAGTTGACGTACGGGGTGACCTCCAGGCCCTCGAACTCGACCGGCACGAACGGGAAGCCCGCCGGGGCCTGGGGCAGCACCGGCTGCACCGGCGCCGACAGCTTCACCTTGTAGGTGCCCTTGGATTCGGGGTCGGCGTCGAGTACCTCCACCGCCCACACCAGTTCCCCGGTGTCGCGGTCGCGCGCCTGGACGAAGTTCTCGCGGGTCGACCGGTCGAAGTCCCGCACCGGCTCCACCCCGCCCTTGACGAACGCCCCGTAGGGGAACACGTCGGCGAAGGCGACCTTGAACGGACCCTGTACCGCCATGGCTGACTACCTCCAGAACATCCACCCGTCCGCTTGTTCGGACGAGTGCATGCGTTGAAGATACCTCGCCCACTCGACCGAACAAGTAGCGATCGGAGTGACCTGCGTCACATCAGCCAAGTGGGCAGGTCAGCGCGGGACGCTGTACACGTCCTCCAACTCATGCAGCGAACCCGGCATGACGACCTCGGCCACGAACAGCACCGCATCGGAGGCGTCATGCAGGCTCGCCAGCGTCGACAGCACCGGCTCGGCCTTCTCAATCCCCAGCAGGCTCGGCTCGTCGCCGGCCGGGAGCCGCGCGGTGAGCCGCTCGGTGATGTGGTCGATCCGCAGGTCCTTGACCGTGCGCAGGTGATCGCGCAGCCCCACCGGCAACGGGTCGGGCTTGTCCAGGTCGGTGCCGAAGGTCAGCTCTTGCGGGAACCAGCACGTCACCAGCTCCGAAGCGACGCCGTCCCGTTCGGTCACCCACCGCCGCACCACCACGCGCCCGCCACCAGACCCCAGCAGGTTCGCCACCGCCGCAGGAGGCTCCACCGACGCGACCTCCACCAGCCGGACGCCGGGCGAGGTCTCAGGCTGGTCGAGCAGCGCCAGACCGGGACGCGAAGGGCGGGTAGCCGAGGCGGGGCGGCCCCGCACGAACGAGCCGCGCCCGTGCTCACGGGTGATCCACCCGTCCTGCTGGAGCATCTGCAACGCCCGCACCACCGTGGTCCGGCCGACCGCGAACTCGCGGACGAGCTGTGATTCCGACGGGAGCATTGAGCCGGGCGGGTAGTCCCCGTTCTCGATCCGGCGGCGGATCTCCAACACCACCCGCGCATACTTCGGAGGCTCGAACTCCAAGCTCGACATCACAACCACCCGACCACTACGACACTCGACCACATAAGTGCATCAGAAGGCAGCGTAACCACCACACCGGAACTCGTCACGCCCCCTCAGCCGCCACAGCACCCCCCGAACGCACCAGAGCCCCTACGGCGCAAGGGATGCAGCAGTTCCGAAGAATCACCGTGCAGGGGGCGGCACCAGGAACCCCGCAGCGACCAGCGCCGTGCGCACCTCACCGACCCGGCGCGGCCCGATGTTGCGCACCCCGGCCAACTCACCCGACCGCAGCAACCCCAGCACATCCCCCACCGTCACCGCACACCCCCGATGAGCGCACAGCGCGTTGACCACCTGCGCCGACAAACCCAAACACTCCACCGGACAACCCAGCCCCACCCGGTCACATGCATGCAGGCCCCCGACTGCCCCGGCGGAGCCCGCGTGCAGTCCCGCCGCCGACCCGCCTCCACCAGCAGCCGCAGCAGGTCACCCACCGTCCGCACTCCCAGACACGACACCGGACACCCCGGCCCGATCCCGTCATGCCCCACCCGATGAGCCCCGTGACTTGTGCCGGTCATCTCGGCCACGGCCATCCCCGAGCGTTGACGATCGCCTCCCGCAGTTCCCGAGGGTCGACCGCCTCCACCAGACGCACATCCCGGCGGACACGGACCATGGCCCACCACGCCCCGGTCGCCTGCCCGTACCAGGCCACCACCCCGGAGAACTCCCGCTCAATCTGCGCCGCCACCGACCGCCGCCCCTTCTCCTCTGCCGAGGCCACCCACGACACACCCATCACACGCCCCCACCCGACGCGTCAGAGCCCGAGCCATCGGAGGCGGGAGCACCGGAGGCGGGGGCGCCGGCGAACGGCACAGCCAGCACCCGCGCGATCCGATCAGCCGCCAAGGTCACCTCGGTCACCGGGCACAACGGCTCCAAGTCCGGCGGCGAGCTGCGCGTGACCCCCGACCACACCCACCACCACCACAACACCCCGCCACGGGGACGGCACAGCACCTCCTGGCGCAGCCCCGGCGCGAACGCCTGCCCCCGAGGGTCGTCGGAGTCGGGTTCCCCGGCCGGGTTGCGGACTCGCACCGCCCCATGACCCCACACCTCCGCCTCCAGGCCCCGCGCCTGCAACGCCTCCACCAGCGCCAGCGCCGCCTGCCGCCACGACTCACCCAGCGCCACCCGCGCCACAACCTCACCCACAGATCACCACTCCCAGAAGACGACAAAGCGGGACCGGCAGGACGAGCGACCACCAGGGGAGACCCACCACCCAGAGGAGACGCGGTCACACCACCGCGCCCACGGCCGCCGTACACCCACCGGCCCCGCAGCCCGTTACGCCGCACGCGCCCCCGACACCGGAGCACACCAACGACACGGCACCCGCTCCACCTCAGGCCCCGAACCGCCAGACGAGCCGACCAGCACCGCCCGACGAGGATGAGCGAACTTCCAACCCCGGCCCCTGCACGACCGGCAGCCCGTGTTGTCTGTTCCTCGCTGCTGCGTCATGGCGACCACGATCGGAGAATTTCGGTCAGGCCCCCATTCCCGCGCGGTATCCCACGGCGGGATATACGCTCAGCAATGACGAGTCACGCGGAGGGAGACCCGATGTCGAGACGGTCGTCAGACCCGATCGCCATCCCCGAAACCCTGTGGGACCACCCGCAGATGACCCAGGCCCTGGCCGCCCGCGACATCCGGACCGTCTTCCACCTGGTCCGCCAGTACGCAGGCGCAAGCCAGACCCAGATCGCCATTGCCTGCGGGATGACCCAGGGCAAGGTCAGCGAGACCATGAAGAAGGGCGGCCGTCAGGTGACCGCCCTCGAAGTCTTCGAGCGCATCGCCGACGGCCTCCAAATGCCCGACACCGCCCGCATAACCCTGGGCCTGGCACCACGACGGCGCCCGACTCACTCAATACCCCGGTTGCGCGCACGCACCAAGACGCCATCGGCCGAACCCGCGCCCACCAGGGCCACCCCGTCCAGCGCGGGCGAAATGCCCCGCGATGACATATCTCGTCTGACCCGATGGCTCACCGCCAGCGACACCACGGACGAGACGATCGAAGGACTTGCGCGATCAACCTCTTCCCTGGCTGCCGCGCATACGCAGGTGCCGGCGAAACGGCTTCTCCCACAAGTGCTGCACCTTCACCGCCGCACACAGAGCCTGTTGGAGAACTGTCGGCCCCGCCCACGGCACACGCGCGAGCTTCTCCGTATCAACGCCGATCTACTTGCACACGCAGCCGTGATCTTCGGCGACATTGACTTGGACGCGCAGGCCGAGCAGTACGGCACCGTCGCGCTCATGCTCGCCCGGGAGGCCGGAGCCAACGAGTCCTATGCGTGGTACGCCCAAGCCAAGACGGCCCGCTGGCAAAACCGCCTCATCGAAGCCGCCGACTTCTCCCGGCAGGGGTTCGAGGCCAGTCCGCACACGCCGATGAAGACGCAACTCGCGTGGTACGAGGCCAACGCCGCCGCCATCGTGGGAGACAAGAGCAGGGCCCGCGAGGCCGTCACCCGCGCCGAACAGTCCGCCGAGACCATCAACAGCGGCACCGCGGACCTGTCGGTCTGGTCCTTCCCCGACGAGCGCCAAGCCCTCTTCGCCCTGTCGGTCGCCAACCGGACAGGCGACCCCGACGCAGCACTACGAGCCGCCGAGATAGCCGACACCGCATGGGCGAACGGAGCTCCAGTCGCGCCGGCGATCTGGGCTCAGGTCCGCGTCGGTACCGGAGTAGCGCACCTCCTCAAAGGCGATCTCGAAGGCACCGCCGAGCAACTTGCCGAGCTGCTCACACTCGACCCCGCCATGCGTCTGACGACGGTCACGCGCTACCTGGCCGACCTGGACCGCCATCTCAGCCACCGCAAGTACCGAGACAGCTCGCTCGCGATCCAGATGCGGCAGCAGATTCGCGACTTCAACGCCGCCGCCCTGACCGACGATCCCGACCTGGAGTTTGCATGAGCCCTCTGCCCACACGGATGATCAACCGTTGGCAGAACCGCAAGGAACCCGGACCCGGCCAGGGAACGATCTACTGGCACATGCTCGTGGGCGATCAGCCCGCAGCCCGCGACGCTGCCCGCACCGCTTGGGAGCGACTCGCCGACTTCACCGGCCTACACCTACCCCCGCTGGAATGGCTGCACATCACCACACTCGTCGTCGGTCCCACCGACGAGATCACTACCGAGCAACAGCAAGACATGCTCGCCACCGCCTCCGAACTCCTCGCCGCACTCCCACCCGTCGAAGTCACCCTCGGCCGGATCCTCTACCATCCCGAGGCAATTGCCGCGGAAGTCCAGCCCGTCGCCCCCTTGAAGCAGATCCGCAACGCCATCCAGGCAGCCACGCTTAAGGCAACCGGCCGCGAAGGCTACACAGAGGGCCCCGCTCAATGGATCCCACACATGACCCTTGCTTACAGCGAGGCCGAGCAAGCAGCCGAGCCACTCATCACCGCACTAGGCCGAGAACTCCCACCCACCAAGCTCACCATCAACACGGTCACCCTTGTCGCCCAACAGGGCCCCGAACGCCTCTGGAACTGGCACCCCGTAGGACGGGCGCCTCTCCTCAACGCCGCTGAAAAGCCACACGCTTCCGAGCCCAAGTAGACGTCGAAGTAACCATACTTGCTCACCATAAGGTTCTAGATTCCAAGGGTTAGTTGCCTAGAGGGTGGCGTGCGAATTGTGCGATATACAGCCATCGGCACCATCGAGGACTGCCGAATTGGGCTGGTTGGGATCAAGGGGCGGCGGCGCTTGGGCCGCTGGCGCGGCCCCGCGCCTGGCCGCCCGGAGCGTGCGGCGTGGGCGCCGGTCACCGGGCGGCCGCGCCGGGCCGCGCATCCTGCCACCGCCGCCCCGCTCGCCAGCCGCTGGCGGTCCCCCGGGTCGCGCCGCCGCCCAGACGACAGGCCACCACGTGGCCGAGGTCCTTTTCTGCCTCCGGCGGGGGCACTCCGGCTCCGGGAAGCCCCGGCCGAGCCCGTGACGGTCGCCGAGGGTTGAGGTAGAGAGCCCGAGCTTCCCGTCTGCCGCCGTCCCGATCGGAGATCTACCAGACCAGGGCCAGGGGGCGAAGGTCGTTCGTCCGGCGGGGCGCTCCACCTTCGCCCCCTGGCCCTGGCCCGGCAGCGCGGAGCGCGGGACGACGGCAGACGGGAAGCTCAGGCGAGGCGG
>CAYTMR010000194.1:1422-5551 GCA_964438855.1 uncultured Micromonosporaceae bacterium | reverse complement strand
ATAGAGCACCGCCCTCCGGAGGCGGGTGCGCAGGTTCGAATCCTGCCGGGGGCGCTCGCCACTCCCTGCCTTTCCCCCAGCATGACGGACACGCCGTGAAGCTGTGGGCTGCTGCGCGCAATGGGCAGGCCCAAGCTCACCGTCATGCGCCCGTGGACAGCTGGACGGCAGGTGTTGTTCACCGCCAGCAGGCCGGGCACCGTCGACTACAGCCGGCTGACCGCGCTCTCCACCCCTGTGGTCTGGCGTTGACTCCTCAAGGAGACCCGCCACCGGTGATGTGGTGACAAGCGTCAAAGCCGGGATCCTGCACGAGGCGGCAGACTGATGGGCGCGCCGCTGGGGTCGCATCGGTGTAGGGCGCCTATCAATCCGCGACATGAGTCGATAAATCACGCCTTCACGCTTCTTCATCTGACCGCAACACCCCACATCGGTTGTCGGCACCCAGCGCTACAGTGGCACCGCCGTACGGAGCTGCCCCAGGGAGGTGCGCCGATGATTGATCGGTCATCGTCCAAAGAGGATGTCTTCACGCTTCCTGGCGTGTGGCGACGGCAGATCATTCCACGGCGAGGAAGCTCGGCTGGACCGCGCATCACCCTAAGTCCCGCACCAGCACCATCGGTGCCGGAAAGCCACGAGTTCGCGACGATGCTCAACCGGCCCGACAGTGACCCTGAGCTGGTCGCCGCAGGCCGCCAGGCGCTCACCGATCTCGACCAAGTCACTCCATTAGGGGCAGCGGTGCTCCTGGCAGGGCTCATCCACGTCGACGGGAAGCGCCTTCCAACGTGTAGTGCCGAACTCGACTACTGGGTGGTTTCCCGGGGGCCGGCGTTCGCCGCCCGCATGATGGTAGAGCTGACTGACCTGCTCCTGGTCGGCAGCTATTCACGCGGACTCACGTTGCTACGCCGCAGCCGCCATCGTGCCCCAGAACCGTTCACCGTTGGCGACGACCGACCAGAACAATTGCTGCATCGCCTGCGGGCCTACCTTGCCCAGATCAGCAACCAGGAGTACGCCGAGGCGTGCGCCGCCGTGGCGGACTGCCGAGCGCGGGACCTCAGCACCCAGGTGGTCACCTCGTTCCTCTTCCCTACCCGGACCGACTGGGTGGAGGCCGCCTGTGAAGCGCTGGCGTCCGCACCCCATGCGGAGTTTGCACGGTTGCTGTGGTGCGCGGCTGGATCAGCATCCCAACTACAGCAGCTCGACGACTATCTGTCCCATTGGAGAGTGCTGGACCACCTAGAGGTGTTCGCTACCGGGTTGGACGGGGTCGGACCGGCCATCACGCCGCTTTTGCTCTCCTGGCTCGACCAGACCGGCCCGGCCCACAAAGAGGGTCAGCGGTTGTTGGCGGCGCTGTCCCACATCCCCACCGACGAGGCGATGCGCGGACTGGTCGCCCGGCTCGACCAGCCGCGGGTGCAGTCGGCCTTCCTCAAGGCGCAGAAGCGGTTCCCGGTGCGGGCGTTGCGGATGCTCGCCGAGGCGGTAGCGCACGAGACCACCGACGGACAGCCCGCCGACCCACTGCTGCGGGCCCAAGTGACCACGCAGCCCGAGCTGGTGGCGGAGGTCCTGCCATCGGTGTCACCCGCCGCCGCTGCCTATCTGGAGAAGATCACCGCAGAGCTCCACGGCTCGCCGAACACCGAGGCACCGGACCTCGCGCTCGCCTCACCGGCATCACTCCCCCCAGTGCTGGTCACCCCACCGTGGATGGAACAGCAGCCAACCGTCGTGGGTCTCGCCCCGCCGGAGGGGACGCGGGTGGTGTGGCAGCCCGGCGAGCGAGAGGAATGGCTCACGCACGGTCACCAAGACAACCCTCAGCAGTGGGAGCAGTACGCCGCGGACTACCACGCGGGCACGTTGCATCCGTACTACGAGCCTGCCTTCTTCACCAATGCTCCCGACGATCTACCCCGGGAATTGGTGACGAGCTGGCGACCCCGCATCCTCGACACCCCGGAACGGTGGCTGCCGCGCTTCGTTGCCCGGTACGAACGCGACGCGCTGCCGGTGCTGATGCTGATCGCTTCCAAGCAGCCGCTGGTCGCACTGCCGTTCCTCGTCCCGTTCGCCAACGTGGAGATCGCCACTCGGGTGGCAGACTGGCTCACCCGCACCGGGGATGTGCGTTCGAGCGCGCAAGTCTGGTTGCGCCGACACCCTACCTTCGCCGCGCAAGCGCTAATTCCTCCAGTCCTGGGGAGACCGGGTCGCCGGCGTCGGGCTGCCGAGCAAGCGCTGTGTACTCTCGCCGCCACCCACCGCGGTGAGATCCTCGCCGCGGCCAAAGAGTACGGTCCGGAAGCGGTCCCGGCGGTGGGGTCGCTCCTCGATCACGGACCTCGCTCACCGGCGCACATCCCGACCCTGCCGGCGTGGGCGGATCCGGCGTTGTTGCCGCCGGTGTGGTTGCGACACCAGGCTGGCGCTCTGCCGCCAGAGGCGGTGCGTCACCTGTGCACCATGCTGGCCCTGTCCACGGTGCACCATCCGTACGCCGGGATTCCGACGGTCAAGGAAGCCTGCGATCCCGCCTCTCTGGCCGAGTTCGGTTGGGCCCTGTTCGACCAGTGGCGGTCAGTGGGGATGCCGTCGAACGATAAGTGGGCGCTCAGCTGCCTCGCGTGGCTCGGCGACGACCAGACCGTGCAGCGGCTCGCTCCGCTCATCCGAGCCTGGCCAGGTGAAGGTAGGCACTCACGGGCGGTGACCGGGCTCGACATCCTGGCTGGCATCGGAACCGAGGCCGCATTGCGGGAGCTGGCTGATATTTCCCGCAGAGGTGCGTTCAAAGCGCTGCGGGAACGGGCCGGAGAGAAGATCGCGGAGGTAGCTGCAAGGCTGGGCCTCACCAGCGCACAGTTGGAAGACCGACTCGTACCGGACTTGGGGCTTGACGAGCACGGCAGTCTCACCCTCGACTACGGGACGCGTCGGTTCACCGTCGGCTTTGACGAACAGTTGAAGCCGTACGTGTTGGACGATACGGGGGCGCGCCGCAGGACCTTGCCGAAACCAGGCAGCCGCGACGATGCCCAGCTCGCTCCAGCGGCGTACCAACGCTTTAGCGCTCTCAAGAAGGAAGTGCGGGCACTGGCACCCAACCACATCGCCCGGCTAGAACAGGCGATGGTCGGCCAGCGACGCTGGCAGTTCGCCGAGTTCAGGCAACTGGTGGAGCATCCGCTGTTGTGGCACCTCGTCCGGCGGCTGGTATGGGCACGGTTCGACGGTGAGTCCGCGACCGCGTTCCGGGTGACAGAAGACCGCAGTCTGGCGGATGTGGACGGCCAAACCTTGGTGTTCGCCAACGACGCAACCGTCGGAGTCGCCCACCCGGTCCACCTCGGCACCTCCGCGCCGGCCTGGTCGGAGATATTCGCGCAAGCCGAGCTGCGGCAACCCTTCCCCCAACTCGGTCGCGATGTCTACACCCTCACGGAGCAGGAGCAGCAGGCGGAGACCCTGGACCGATTCCACGGGTTGACGGTGCCGACCGGCAGACTGCTCGGCTTGCAACGGCGCGGCTGGCAGCGTGCCACACCGCAGGACTCGGGGATCCAACCATGGCTGCTGCGCCCCCTCCCCAACCTCTGGGCGGCAGTGGTGAACCTCGATCCAGGCATCGTCGTCGGCGCTCCCGACGAGTTTCCAGAGCAGCGCATCACCACGGTGTGGGTCGACAAGCAGGGATTGGGTGACTGGCAGCCGCGGAATGCACGGAAGTTCGGGGAACTCGACCCTGTCACCGTCTCTGAGCTGCTGCGCGAACTCACGGAGGTGACGCGTGACTAACAAGGACGGCAGCGGCCGCCGGCCGAACAGCGGTACGCGAGCTGATCCGGAAAGTTCGTCGGGATCCGTCGTCGGTAGACCGCACGCTGGTCATCTCGAACTGCTGGCAGCGGCGATATGCGACAGCTCCACGTTGACCCAAGGGCGGGGCAGCGGCCGCCAAGGGGAGCAGATCAAGTATTCCTGGAACTGTGCGCTGCTGGTGGCTGGGGCCGTTGCCACAGTCGCGGGTGCTAGCGCCGCTGCTGCGGGGCATGGCCGCCGGCTGAGTGCGTACCGATCGGGAGCATCCCCGCACACGCGGGGAGCA
>CAYTMR010000194.1:0-1322 GCA_964438855.1 uncultured Micromonosporaceae bacterium | reverse complement strand
GGATCACCCCCGCATACGCGGGGAGCACTTCCTGACCTGGGGCTTTAGAGATCAAGTTCCTCATTCTTCTTCACTTCGCTCCGCAAGATCCCCCCTCGAGATTTTCCCGAGTAGTCCGGATTGTCCACGCTGGTGTTAACCAAAATGCCCCTTCACTGTACGGGCCAGGGCGCCGACACGGCTCGCGATATCGGCGCGTCGGCCACTGAGCCACATCTGGCAAGCACCATCTACACGCCGCACATGTCGGCTACTCACTGTTAGTGACATGCTACAAATCGCCGACCTTCCGTACCGTGTCTCCCTGCAGGTCGACCTCCAGGTGGCGGATCGCCGATAGCCGGTTGCCAGGTCCCTTGATTGGATGCGGAAACCTTTGGCCATAAGTCATGGTCTCGCTGTGGCCGATGGTCGCGTGACGGTGGACCTTGTGCCGACGTCATGCCCGTCGCTAACCGGGAGACTCGTCCCATGGCCGTCACCCCGCAGGACCGGTCGCCCGGTCCGGTCGCCCTGGAAGAGCGTGCGCTGGGTCCCGACCTAGCGCGTGGGTTCATGCTGTTGTTCATTGCGCTCGCCAACTCGCATTACTTCCTCCCTGGGGAGGCCGTGCTTGGCGGGTATCCGCAGGACGGGACGGCCCTCGACTCGGCGGTTGCCTGGCTGATCGCCACGTTCGTTGACGGTCGTGCCTTCCCGATGTTCGCACTGCTCTTCGGGTATGGCGTTGCCCAGGTCACCCGCCGCCATGCGGCCCTGACTCGATGAGGGCTGCGCAGGCTTCTGTGGCGGCGCAGTTTGATCCTTGTGGTGATTGGGTTTCTCCACGCCATGTTGCTCTACGTGGGTGACATCCTCGCTGCGTACGGCGTCCTGTTGTTCCTCGGCGCCTGGGTCGTACGGTGGCGCAGCCGCTGGTTGATCGCGTTGGCGGTCTTCTTCTTCCTTCTGGGAGCGCTGCCGTCCGACGACGCGTTGTCGATCTCCACCGCGCCCCCGGACGCGTCGCTGCTCCCGCCTGACCCTGTCACGATGTTGTCGGCACGAATCGAGCTACAGCCGTTCGTCATGCTGCTCGGGCCGATCGGCTTCATGTGCCCGTTCCTTGTCGGGCTGGTCGCAGCACGGGCGCGAATCCTGGAGCAGCCTGAACAGCACCGACGCTTCCTCGCCTGACCGTAGTAGCCGGAATCAGTGCCGCAGTCCTGGGTGCGCAGCCGGCGTCTCTCATGATCGCCGGTGTGATCGGTATTCCGGATTCCGACGCCCTAGGCCGTGTTTCATAAGTGGGCCTGGGTGATCAAGTTCATGGTGTGTCGCTG
>CAYTMR010000193.1:0-5596 GCA_964438855.1 uncultured Micromonosporaceae bacterium | reverse complement strand
GCCGGTCCCCCGGCGCGTACATGCGTACGCCGGCCAACTCACCGCCCTCCCCCGGCGGACGATCAAGTTCTGGTGAACACCCACATCTACAACTTCCCGGCCGCTCAAGCGCCAGTGCTCCACCTGCGTCGGGTCGCCGGTGGCGGTATGGTCACCACCTACCTGGAGAGCTTCGAGCGCGTGTGGGAACAGGCGACCTCGCTGGAGTGACGCATGGGCCGACGAATCGACTACTACGATGACCCCGACGCGCCGCCCGCGAACAGCATCGTCCCGTCCGCGAACGTGGTTGTGGTCAACGATTCTGGCGAGATCCTGCTCATCCACCGCACCGATAATGACAACTGGGCGCTTCCCGGCGGTGCGATGGATCTCGGTGAGTCACTGCCACAGGCCGCAGTGCGTGAAACGCTGGAGGAGACCGGCGTCCAAGTTGAGATCACTGGCCTGGTCGGCATCTACACCGATCCTAAGCATGTGATTCTCTACACCAGCGACGGCGAGGTTCGCCAAGAGTTCTCCATTGTCTTCACCGCTCGACCGGTTGGCGGCGAGCCGACCACGAGCGCTGAGTCCCGCGAGGTCCACTGGGTCGCACCGGCCGAGATCGGCGCTCTTCAGATGGACCGGTCGATGCGGATGAGGATCGGACACTTTCTGCGTGGAGACCAGGCGCCGCACCTTGGATAGGAGTGGCTCAGCTGTCGGCTGGTATCGAGGTCGACGGCGTCGGGCACATTGTGTATAGCCCCTAGCTGCGCAATCGATCATCCAGGAGCGCGCCATCGCCACCATGTGCTGGTGGCGATGCTTTATTAGGCCAAGAGGGGGGTGTGGCGTCAATAGATCTACCTTTAAAGAGGTCATCGGCATGATCAGCGGCGTACCGCTAGCCTTATCAAGCACGCCGACTCAGGGGGCGCGATGGGGATTGGTTACCGGGATGTTGCAGCTGACCTGCGGCGAAGCATCCGTGACGGAACCTACGGCCCAGGCGCGGTCTTACCCAAGCAGGAAGACATCGCTGCTAGCTTCGGCGTGAACATCAAGACCGTCCGTCAAGCGATCCGCTTGCTGGAAGCGGAGGGTCTTGTGACTCCGGTGCGTAGGCGCGGCACGGTTGTACGCACCCGCCCACCGATGAAGCGCCTGGGCGTCGACCGGTATGCCAAGAGTAAGTGGAAGTACGGCCTGGTTGCGTTCGCTGCCGACCGCGAATCATCCGGGCGTTCATGGAGGCCGGACGATCAAGTCAACAAGGTTCGTAAGGTTGGAGCTGATCAGGAGGTCGCGGCGGCGTTGGGGATTCCGCCGGGCGCTCCGGTCTATGAGCGTGCCCGCATCGTCAAGGTGGGCGACGAGCCTACCCACACGTTGACCAGCTACTACCGGCTTGAAGACGTAGAGGGGACACCGCTGGTCGACTCCGCGCCAGGACCGGCAGGGTTTGGTGGAGGGTTCGCAGTGCTGACTCTGCAAGGGCTGGAGCCAGACATCATCACCGAAACTATCCATGCCCGGATGCCTACCCCAGACGAGGCGGACGAGCTTCGGTTGCCTGCTGGCGAGCCGGTGATGGTGTTGCATCGGACGACCGCAACAAGGGACGGTCGAGTCGTGGAGTTCGCTCGCGGGGTCCACGCCGCGTCGCGGTTCTCTTGGTCGTACACCTTCAAGATCCCCGACTAGTGGTGGAAGACGCATGAGCGCGACATCGGCGCGAATCCCGAAGGCGCTACGGCGAGACGTGGAGACCTTGTGGAACTACCATCAGCTGGGCCACGTCCTGCGGCCGGCCGACGTAGGCATCGGCCTGGGCAGCCACGACCCCAGCGTCGCCATCGTCGCGACCAACCTCTTCAAGCGCGGCCTCTTTCCCCTTGTTGTCTTCACCGGCGCAAACGCACCAACTACCATCGACCGTTTCCCTCGCGGGGAGGCGATCCACTACCGAGAGTACGCCCTCGAACACGGCGTGCCGGCCGATGCTGTGATGGTGGAGACCGCAGCGACAAACACCGCCGAGAACATCCGATTCACCCGGCGGCTACTCGTCGCACAGGGCATGAGGGTCGCATCAGTGATCCTGATGTCCCGGCCCTACCAGCAACGACGCTCGTACGCCACGTGCCGGAGGCTGTGGCCAGAGGTGCGCGTGCAGTGCGCCTCCCACCCCATGAACTTGGACGATTACGTATCGATGATCGGTGACGTAGGGCGAGTCATCAACATGTTGGTAGGCGACACCCAACGGATCGAGGTGTACGCCGAACGCGGACACGCCATCCCTCAGGAGATTCCTTCGGACGTCAAGGCAGCGTTCGAGCGACTGGTAGCGGCGGGCTACACGAGCCGGCTCCTGTAGTTTCTTCGGCGCCGCCAGCGATGCCCTTGCGTTTGGTGACCAATGCGAGTCGTGGACTGGACGACCGCTCGGCGTCCTCGACATTCTCGTGCTCGGAGACAATCTCGTCGTTCTACCCGACCAGGTGGTTACACACGGTCGGATCGACCGCCTCGCGCTGGCGCCACGCCACAACTATCAGGCACGGCTCGCCGCTGGGGTTGGATACGACGCCGAACACCGCACCCTGCTGGGACTGCTCCAAGCCGAACAAGCTGGGATGCGCAACCGACCGGCGGCTACTGGATCACCGAGATCGACCCATCCGGCCAGCGGCTTCCGCGAGCGAAGCGCCACGACGACAAGAGCATCGCCGTGATCTCATTGCACGTAGCTCGCGCGCATCAACGCCGGGATCGTCTCTCTACCTTCTCTCCCTGAGCCGCGACTGCGGCTCTGCGGGCGTCGGCGGCGGCGAGGGCAGCGCGGAGCGCTTCCTGCTCTCCCGGTTTCCACGGCCCGGAGTCGGCCGCACCCGGTCCACCCACGCGAAAGCAGCGTATGACCGCCCGTCCTGGCTCGGTGCTTCGACTTGGGGGACTGGATGGTGATCACACCGGGGTGCATAAAGGGTGTACGATGCATGCCGGGCGCCATCCGGTCCCCCAAGTGAGGGCACGGGACGCGGCAACCCCCCGCCCATGGGGTGCGGCGGTGCGCTCGCGCGGGTTGCCGCGGCGCTGGCGGGCGGGGGTGACCCGCCGCGCCGGCCCACCGCTGTGGCGGGTGCCTTCGCCAGAGGGTGGGGGACTGGTGCGAGTCACCCTCGAAGTGACATCGTGGACACATGCGAAAGGACGATCCGGAGGAGTCGGCCCGGAACGGGCGCCCGTCGGTCGAGGGAGACGCGACGGCTGAGGGAGAGGCGGCTGAGGGAGACGTCCCGGCCGCTGAGGCAGACCCCGCGGCACCGGAAGGCGAGGACGCCGCGGCGGAGCGTGGTGACCCGGCCGGCCGCCAGGGTCCCTCGCCCGCCGAGGTCTCCGTACCGCAGCCTGGCAAGCCCGCGTCGCGGTTCGCGGCGTGGTGGAGCGCGCCGGCGACGGTGCTGACTGTCCTGCTCGTCATCGCGGTGCTGCTCAGCCTCACGGTAGTCCTTGGAGTGGTCGCCTTCCGTCGTGGCGCGGTGGTCGACGCGGCTCGAGGGCCGATCGCGGCCTCGATCCCGGCGCCGACTCGGACCGCGGCGCCGACCCAGCCCACCGAAAAACCGTCGACTGGGGTGGATGCCAGGCCACCGGTCGATCCGAGCGTCCTGGGCGTGCGGTACACCTCAGGCGCCTATCAAGCCAACGACGGCACCTTCATCGACTTTGACGGCAATGACCGGTCGGGCCGGCGGACCGACGAGTCGGACATCCAAGTCGACAGTTTCGGGATCACTGGGTTGAACGCCGTACCGCTTAGCGTGGTGGGCTCGACCGACCCGATCTTGATGGAATGCTCCGCCATCCCGGCGGAGGATTGGGTGGTGACCGTGCCGGCTGAGGAGCTCACCGAGGGCACCCGGGTGTGCTTCCGCACCACCGACCAACGCTACGGCTTCTTCACGGTGATGAACGTGCGGTACACCAACTCCGACACCCTGCTGGGCGTGCGGCTTTCCTACCTCGTTTGGAAGGGGCCGGACGACGACAAGGGCGACTGATCGGCACCGTCGGGCACGGTCGATGTTGCACGTGGAACATTGACGCCTACCCGCTCGCCCCACGAGCGGGTAGGCGCTCACCCGACCGGGCTGTGGGAGGCCGCGCCGGGCTACGTCTAGACCGCGGGGTGAGGAAGGTGGTGAGCCTGGCGATCTCGGCGTCGAGGGCCGAGGTGAACCGGCGCTGCCTCGGCACCCCGTCCACGAACCCGGTCTGCACGTCGACACCGTCCGGGCCCTGGAGGCAGTTGGCCCAGCCGATCACCTGGTCACGCCACAGCAGCGGTAGCGCGTAATAGCCGAGTCGTCGCTTCGTGGCCGGGGTGTAGGCTTCGAACCGGTAGGCCCACCCCCAGAGGTGCTCGAACCGGCGACGGTCCCACACCACCGGGTCGAAGGGTGCGAGGAGTCGGACCCGTCCCTCCGGTTCCCCGTCGACGGGGGAGAGGTCGGCCGGCCAGACGTACCGCACACCGTCGACCTCGGTCGCGACGAGCTCGCCGCTGGACAGCAGCGTCTTCACCAGGGCGGCTCTGCCGCTGCCGCGAGCCAGGTGCTCCGGCAAGGCGGCCCGTAGAGTCGACTCGGGCACCGGGGCGAGGATCCGGGCGATCAATAGGGCGACCGCACGGGCCCGTCGTGGCAGGTCGAGCGGCTCCACCGGCGGTGCCGGCCCGTAGAGCCGCACCCCGTTCTCCCGGCGCGTCACCCGCACCAGGCCGTACCGGTGCAGCTCCTCCAACGCTCGAGTGGTCGCCGCCGACTGGCCGCCCCAGGCGTTGATGACCCGGGTCCGGCCGAACGCCGTCACCAGGGTGCGTGGATGGGTCTCCCCGTGCTCCCGGACGAAAGCCAGGACGTCGGCGGCCAACCCGGTAGGCCGGTAGTCGCTGTTCCCGGTCGAGCGTGGATGCAGGAATCGGCGCAGCGGCCGGGTGATGAACCCGTACGCGTACAGATAGTCCTCCTCGACCGGCAGGGTCGGGTAATCGCGTTCGAGATCGCCTACTCGATAGCTGGGCACCCGCTGCCGGAGGATCAGGTCCTGTGCGCGGGCGGGAGCGCGGATCGGATCGGCCTGCACGAAACCGAGCTGGGCCATGGCCTCACCCAGGTCCGGGCTCTGCGTCAGCGACCACGCGACCGCTTGCCGGCGCAGCCATGGGATCGACGACACGACCGGGACGATACGCCTGGGGTCGGACAGCGGTGGATTCCGCACACTGGCGGATGTTTCTGGTCCGCCGCTCTCGCACGATGGAGACGTAACGGCGGCCCCGACCCCCGGCGGGGTCGCCCTCCCCCCCGGTGTCCCCCCCGGTGGGACGCTCACCCCCCAGGCCCACCGGCGGGACACGTTCCCCCCGGTTAGCCGCCCTGGCGGGCCGTTCACCCCCCGGCCCGCCAGGGCGGGGCCCATTGCCCCAACCTTCTGTCCGTGGTGCGACGCTGTCCCCGGTGAGGGCGGGGGCACTGCCGCTTCGGCAGTCGATGGCAGGATGGGCGCGTGCTGGGAAAGCTCGAAACCGAGCCGGCCCGCAAGC
>CAYTMR010000192.1:0-5652 GCA_964438855.1 uncultured Micromonosporaceae bacterium | reverse complement strand
GCGGCGGCATGGCCGACCTGCACGCCGTCCACACCTGGAACAAGGACTTCGTCCGGGACTCGCCGGCCGGGGAGCGCTACGAAGCGATCGCCCGCGAGATCGACCGTGCGCTCGCCTTCATCTCCGCCTGCGGGATGACCGACGACGAGGCGTTGCGCTCGGTGACGCTCTACTGCTCGCACGAGGCGCTGGCGCTGGAGTACGACCGGGCGCTGACGCGGATCGCCGACGGCCGGGCCTACGGCCTGTCCGGGCATTTCCTGTGGGTGGGGGAGCGGACCCGGCAGATCGACGGTGCTCACGTCGACTTCGTCTCCCGCATCGCCAACCCGATCGGGGTGAAAATCGGGCCCACCGCCACCCCCGAGCAGGCGATCGAGCTGTGCGAGAAGCTCAACCCAGACAACGTCCCGGGCCGACTCACCCTGATCAGCCGGATGGGTAACCACCGGGTGCGGGAGACCTTGCCGCCGATCATCGAGAATGTGACCGCGGCCGGGCACAAGGTGGTGTGGCAGTGCGACCCCATGCACGGCAACACCATCGAATCTTCCAACGGCTACAAGACCCGGCACTTCGATCGGATCGTGGACGAGGTGCTCGGCTACTTCGAGGTGCACCGGGAGCTGGGCACCCACCCGGGTGGTCTGCACGTCGAGCTGACCGGCGAGGACGTCACCGAGTGCCTGGGCGGTGCCCAGTCCATCCAGGATGCCGACCTGCCCGGCCGGTACGAGACCGCCTGCGATCCGCGGTTGAACACCCAGCAGTCGCTGGAGCTGGCGTTCCTCGTCGCCGAGATGCTCCGCGGCTGACCGGAGACGCCGGTCGGCCCATGGGGTGGACGATTCGGTGGCGCTGGGCAGCGCCGTGGAAGCGGTGCTCGCCGAGCCGCCCCTCGTGCGACCAGCGCCCGGCAGCGGGTCGAGCAGTGGAGTGACGCGATCGACCAACTGTGTGTCCTGCTGCTGGTCTTGTTGGGACTATCCGTTGATCGCGTTCTTCAGTCTTGCCAACACGCTTTCGCTGTCGGTCCTTGAGCGGGTGAGGGAGTCCGCCTTGCTCCGAGCGCTGGGGATCACCAAACGCCAACTGCGGAGGATGCTCGCGGCCGAGGGCGTCACCGTCTCCGTGGCCGGCACGGGTGCGGGCCTCGTGCTCGGGGTGGTGTTGGGGTGGGTCCTCGCTGCCGCCAACGGGGGACCGCTGGGCCTTCCCTCATCTCCTGCCGCTTCCGGGTGCCGCGTCCTCGATACTGTCGATGACCAGCACGAGGGACGGCTAGTGGTCACGAATCACGAGCGTCCCTGCGCTTACCCGGGAGAGACGCATCCAGTCGGTGGGCAAGCGACGGTGTCGCCGATCCTGACCGCACAGTCTCTTTGATTGCCAACTGTCGTCACTAGACCGTCGTCGACTGGGGCCCTGATCACCGAGGCCACGTGCACGGCGCCGGTGGTTGGCCCAGCAGGCTAGCGCTGGGTCCGTCGTCAGCATCTGCGGCGACCGGAGGCTGGCCGCGGTCGTACCCAGGGCTAGAAATCAGATCGAAGATCTTTTGCACTCTTTACTGGCGTGAAACATTCCCATAGGCTGATACAAGATCGCGCTCGTTCATTGAAAGGAGCCGCTGTGTCCATCCTGTCGCGTGTGATCCGTGCTGTGGGGGTGATCGGGGTTGCGCTGCCGCTGGCCGTGGTGGCGAGCGCGCCGGCCTCCGCTTCTCCGGCGGACCCCTGGTCGCCGGCCAGGCCTACCACGCCGTTCCTCGCTGACCACACTCATGCCTGCGTGTACAGCATCGCCCGTGGAGATATCGACTGGAACCCCATTACGATCGGTGGAACCCGGATGGTCCACGTGAAGGGTTCCCTCGCCGAACGGACGTCGAGCTGCAACGGCAGCTACCCGGGAACGACGTTCGCGACGTTCACCGCACGCATCGAGGACCGTGCGGTCGACGAGCGGACCATCACCCTCGGCAACTCCGTCGGGCCCGGCATCGGGTTCTCGGTCAAGGACTTCGACTTCACCCTGTCCTCTTTTGAAGCCCGTGGGCTGATCGACCAGGTGGATGTCCAGGTCTGCCGCGACCTGGGCCCCATGCTGCCGGCCATCACCTGTGGTGACCTGGAGTCCTACTACCGGCCGCGGCTAGCGCCCGCAGAGTGAGCGTAGCGAGAACCTGAAACGTCACCGCCTCTGGCATCACACGACCATTCGATTCGCGAAAGGAGGTGTGGATGTCCATGCTGTCGCGTCTGCTGCGGGTCGTAGCAGTGATCGGGGTTGCGTTGCCGCTGGCCGTGAGTACGCCGGCCTCGGCGGCTCCGTCCGATACGTCGCGGCCGGCCCCCGGTTCAGTCACTGCATTCTACGCTGACCACAGAGAGCGGTGCGCGTACAGCTACACCTACGGTGCGATCGACTGGAATCCCATGACGGTCACGAGACAGCCGGTCGTGCAGGTGAAGGGCACGCTCGTCGACGAGCTCCAGCTCTGCGCCAATCCGTTCCCTGCCGGACGGGTGTTCGCGAGGTTCGTGGGTTTCGTGCAGAACCGCCTAGTCGACGAGCGGCTCGTCTACCTGAGCGTGAACTCCGATGCCGACATGGTGGTCTGGTCCAAGAACTTCGACTTCCTGCTGTCCTCTGGCGAGCTTCGCCTGGACATCGACCAGGTAAGTGTGCAGGTGTGCCGCGACTTCGGCTCTCTGCTGCCCGCCTTCAGCTGTGGTGACGCCCAGTTCTACCACCGACGGCAGGTCGTGCCGGTCGAATAGCGGCCACAGGCCACCGCGTAAGCACATGATCGACGCCGCTCGTGGGTGGTGACATCACCGCCGCCACCCACGAGCCCGTACATGACCCATGACATCGTCCTCAATGCATCGAAGGGAGTTGCCGTGCCGATCCTGTCGCGTCTGCTGCGTATCGTGGCGGTGCTCGGGGTTGCGTTACCGCTGGCCGTGGTGGTAGCCACGCCGTCCACCGCATCTCCGTCGGATTCTCTGCTCCCCCCACCTCAGCCGAGGACCCTGTTCTTCGCTGACCACAGGGAACGCTGCGCCTACGCCTACACCGCCGGTGAGATCGACTGGAATCCCGTCGCGGTCACCAGGTATCCGGTGGTCCACATCAGTGGTGCCCTCGTCGACGAGCCGCGGATGTGCGCCGACTCGCGCCTGGGAGGGGTGTTCGCGACGTTCACCGCGTACGTGCGAGACCACAAAGTGGACGAGCGGATCGTCTACCTGAACGAAAGCGTCGACGCCGACCTGGGAGGGTGGGCTAAGAGACTCGACTTCCTGCTGACCGCTCCCGACTTCGGTTTGATCATCGACCGGGTGGACGTCCAGGTGTGTCGGGACTTCGGCCCCATGCTGCCCGCCTTCAGCTGTGGCGACCTGCAGTCCTACCACCGGCGGATGTTCGTCCCTGCGGAGTGAGACGTGCGTAACGCCACCGCGTGACGGGCCGTGAGGCGCCACCCGGCCGTGCGAGAGGGTCGTCAGCCGTTGAGGGCTTGTCGCAGCACAGCGCGGATGTGGGCGACGTCAGCGGGTGCATTGTCCAGCAGGATCGCGGTGCACAGGCCGTCGGATGTCGCCACGAGGGCGTCGATGGCTCGGGGATCATTGGTGAGGGTGGCGGCGAGGTCGGCGACGTCTCGCCGCCACCGTCGCGCGACCGGGCGCAGCGCGGGGCGGCGGGCGGCCAGGGTGGCGAGTTCGCGTTCGGCCAACGCGCGGTCGCGGCCGGCCCCAGCGGTCTCCGCGATGAGTTCGGCCAACGCGGTGAGCTTGTCGTCCGCAGTCTCGATGATGTCGCGGATTCTGGCGGTGTAGACGTCGGCGACGCTGCTGAGCGCCGCCACCAGGAGGTCGTCGAGGGTGGCGAAGTAGTAGGTGGTCAAACTCGTGGTGATGCCGGCCTGCTTGGCCACCGTGCGGTGGGTGACGCCGGCCGCGCCGTCGCGTGTGACGACCGCGAGGGTGGCCTCGATGATCTCGGCGCGGCGTTTCGCGCCCCGTGCTCGTCGTCCGTCACGCTGGTCCTCCATACCACCGTCAGGCTAGTCGCACTATCGTTCAACCTTCGGTCTCGGGTGGCTGCTGCCCGAGTCGGGGAACATGGCGTAGCCGGACCAGGCAGAGCACGCAGGCGGCAGCGACGGTCGTACACGCGACGAGCGAGGCGACGTTCAGCCCGGTGGTGAAGGCTTCTTGGGCGGCCGACAGCGCCCCGGTGGGCAACGTCTCAGCGACAGTGACCGCCGCGCTGAGACTGTCGGTGAGCGCGTGCGCCGTCGCAGGTGCCAGATCACCGGGCACCGGGACGTGGGTGCGGTAGACGGCTGTGGTGAGGCTGCCGAGCAGCGCTACTCCGACGGCGATGCCGAGTTCTTGCACGGTTTCGGACATCGAGGCCGCCGACCCGGATCTGGTGGCGGGGGCCGTGCCCACCACGATGTCGGTTCCGAGCGCCGCGATCGCGCCGAGTCCAAGGTAGATGAAGGCGAAACCGATCGACACCGCCAGCGCGTCATGGACCCCGGCGGTGGCCAGCAGCGCGTAACCGGCGAGAGAGATGCCCAGCGTGGCGCCCATGACGTAGCCGGGCCGTACTCGCCTGGCGACCAACGGGGCTCCGATCGCCGCGGCGAACATGGCCAAAGCCGGCGGACCCATCCACAATCCGGCCACCAGTGGGGTCAGCCCTTCCACCAACTGGAGGTACTGAGTGACCAGGTACATCGATCCACCTACGCCGACCAGGCCGATGAGCAGCACGCTCAACGCCGTGGCGAAGGAGCGGTCGCCGAACAGTGCCACATCCAGCAGTGGACTGGACAGGCGGCGTTGCCGACGCACGAACGCCGTCGCGGCCACCAACCCGGCGACGGCGAATCCAAGCGCCTGCGCGTCCGGGCCGTGGGTGGCGACGTACTTGATCGTGTAGATGATCGGCAGGATCGCTGCCAGGGACAGGGCAACGCTGATGAGATCGAGCCGGCCCGCGCTCGGATCGGCGTACTCGGGCAGGAGTGCTCCCGCGCCAGCCAGCACGATGATCGCGACGGGGACTGCCAACAGGAAGGCGGCGCCCCACCAGAAGGCATCCACCAACACCCCACCCACGATCGGGCCAACGGCCATGCCGAGGGCGAACATGGTGGCCCATACGCCGATCGCCACCGCTCGCTGCCGCGCGTCGGTGAACATGTGCGAGATCAGCGACAACGTCGATGGCATGAGGGTGGCTCCGGCGACCCCGAGCAACGCCCGGGCCAGGATCAGCAGCTCAGCTAGTGGGGCGAAGGCCGCGAACACTGAGACCGCGGCGAAGGCGACCATGCCGATGATGAGCAGGCGCCGCCGGCCGATGCGGTCTCCGAGGGTGCCCATGGTGATGAGGAACCCGGCGATGAGGAAGCCGTAGGCATCCATGATCCATAGCGTCTGAGTCGCGGACGGGGACAGGTCCGCCGCCACGCTGGGAAGTGCCAGGTACAGCACGGTCACATCCAGCCCCAACAGCCCGGTCGGCAGGGCCAGCAACGCCAAGCCCACCCACTGCCTCAGCTGGTGATTCGGCCTAGGCCGTGTTTCATAAGTGTCGTTCCAGGCAGCGGAGCCAGGTGTTGATCAT
>CAYTMR010000191.1:0-5713 GCA_964438855.1 uncultured Micromonosporaceae bacterium | reverse complement strand
TACGTCACCACCCGCGACTTCTGGAACCGGTTCGTGCGGCTGGTCGGTGAGGGCGACGACGCCTTCCTCGCCACGTACCTGGACCGGGAGACGCTCGGCGACGATTGGGACGACTTCACCGCGTACGTTTCCGCGTGGTTCGCGGCCCGTCCCAAGCAGGAGATCATGGAGGCCGGCGCCGCGGCCCGGATTCCCTTGACCGCCTTGTTGGACGTCTCCGAGCTGCTCACCCATCCGCACTACCGGCAGCGTGGTGTCTTCGTGCGCGGCGACCATCCCGAGGCGGGATCCCTGGAGTACGTCGGTCCACCGTGGCGGATGCGTGGGGGATTCCGGTTGCGTCACACCGCGCCCTTACTCGACCAGCACGGCGCGCAGATCCGGGCCGAGTTGGCTGGTTCGGCGGTGGGAGAGGAGCACTGATGGGTCGGCCGTTGGAGGGAATCCGAGTCGTGGACCTGACGGTGGTGTGGTCAGGTCCCGGAGCCACCGCGCTGTTGGGCGATCTCGGTGCCGAGGTGATCCGGTTGGAGGGCAACAACCGGATGAGTCGGCAGGTGTCGGCGAAGGTGACCCGCGAGACCATCCGACGCACCGGCTACCACGGCGGCACCTACCCGGACCGTAACCCCGAGCCCCGCCCGTACGACCGGACCGCCTTGTTCGCCTGGCATGCCCGGAACAAGCTGGCCGCCTGCGCCAACCTCGAAACCCCAGAGGGCCACCAGGCTGCCATGGACCTGTTGGCGATCAGTGACGTGTTGGTGGAGAACAACAGCAACGGCACCCTGGAGAAGCTCGGTTTGGGGCACGAACGGTTGCTGGAGCTCAATCCCCGCCTCATCGTGGCGAGGATGCCCCCGATGGGCATGACCGGGCCGATGAGCCGCTACCTCGGCTACGGCCCCAACTTCAACGCCTTGGTCGGGATCGCGGCGATGGACGGCTACGAGGGGGAGACTCCGGACACCGCCGGCGAGAACTACCACATGGACGAGGCAGCACCGGCCGGTCTGGCGTTCGCGGTACTCGCCGCGTTGTGGGATCGCGAGCGCACCGGACGGGGAGGACTCATCGAGTTTCCACAGGCCGAGTGTGTGATGGCCGAGGTCGGCGAGTTCGTCCTGGACTACCAGATGAACGGGCGCACGCCACCGATCCTCGGCAACGCGGACCCGCACATGTGGCAGGACGTCTTCGAAAGCGCTGAACCGGACCGGTGGGTGGCGCTGTCGGTGCGTAACGACTCCGACTGGGCGGCGATGATGTCAGTCCTCGACCACCCCGAGTGGGCATCGCTGGGAGCCGACGCACAGGGGCGACGGCGACACTCTCGACAGCTGCGGGACAAGGTGGCCGCCTGGGCCCGCCATCGACCAGCCCGCCAGATCGTCGAAGCGTTGCAGGCGGTCGGGGTTCCTGCCGGAGAGGTGATGACGGAGGACCGCCTGCTGGCCGATGAGCACCTCGCCGCTCGTGAGTGGTTCGTCGAACGTAGCCACCCCGCGATCGGTACGTACCCCTTCCCTGGCCACCCGTGGCGGGCAGAGGGGTTCGACACCGTCTATGGCCGGCCCCTGCCGGCCTTCGGCGAAGACAACGAGTACGTGTACCGCCACCTTCTCGGCTATTCGCAGGAGCGGTATCGCGACCTGCGGGAGCGGGGCTTGGTGACCGATGAGCAGTTCGCGTGAGGAGGGCGTCATGAGCGATGAGGAACCGTTGATCCCGCCCCAGGAGGCCGCGAAGGTGGGGACGGTCGTCGCCCGCCGCACCGGGGTGGTCAACGTCAAGGAGTTCCAACGGTGGGCCGCGTCGGTGAAGGACCGCAACCCGTTGTATTTCGACCCCGACTACGCGCGCGCGCACGGCTACCGCGACGTGATCGCCCCGCCCATGTACCTGCAGCACGTGACGTTGTCGGTGGCCGACCTGGACGAGTTGCGCCCGGACGGCACCAGCGGGACCGGCAACGGAAACCTCACCTTTCCGCGTGCCCCGCGTCGGATGGCCGGCGGGGAGGACAACGTCTTCTACGCCCCAGCGTACGACGGCGACGTCATCACCAGTGAGCGTCGAATCCACGCGATCGAGGAGAAGCACGGTCGCTCGGGGAGGTTCGTGCTCGTCACCTGGAAGACCACGTACACCAACCAGCACGGCGATCTCATCGGCGAGCAGACCTTCTCGATGATCGCGCGGCCATGAGCGGGCAAGGAGCGGGAGTGACACAACGGTACTTCGAGGACGTCGAGATCGGCGAGACGATTCCCGACCTGGTCGTGTCGGTCGACCCAGTGCAGATGTTCTACTTCAGCGCCGCCACGTACAACGGCCACCGGATCCACTACGACCGCACGTGGACGACCGAGGTCGAAGGTTACCCGGACATCGTGGTGCAGGGGCCGTTGCAGGCCGCGTTGCTGGCGCGTGCGGTCACCGACTGGATGGGCGGTGGTGGCTGGTTGGTGCGGTTTGCGGTGCAAAACCGTGGCAGTGCCTTCGCGGGTGAAAAGCTGTGCTTCTCCGCCACCGTGACGGGCAAACGGGAAGAAGGCGCTCAGGGCCTGGTCGACCTGGAGGTCAAAGGCGCCAAGGCCGATGGCCAGGTGCTGATGCCGGGCACCGCCACAGTCCGCCTACCGAGACGGGGTGACACGGCGTGAAGCTGAACGGTGAAGCGGCGATCGTCGGTTTCGTGGAGCTTCCACCGCAGCGCAAGACGGACCGGCCACCGATGTTCACCGTGGACCAGTACGCTGCGTTGGCCAAGGCCGCGTTGGAGGACGCCGGTATCCCGGCGACAGCGGTCAACGGCCTGATCACCGCAGGGCTACGGGAGTCGGACAAGTTCGCGCCGGCCACCCTCTCGGAGTACCTGGGCCTGCCGTTGAACTACGGCGAAGTGGTGGACCTGGGTGGCGCCAACTCCGCGGCGATGGTGTGGCGCGCGGCGGTCGCGGTGGAGCTGGGACTGTGTGACGCGGTGCTGGCGGTGGTGCCGGGCCACTACGAATTTCCCCGATCGTCACGGCGGCCTGCGCCCGAGCCGGACTACTTCGGCGCCTCCAGCAACACGTACGGGTCGCCGCAGGCCGAGTTCGAGATTCCGTACGGCAACCTCGGCCAGAACGCACCGTACGCGCAGATCGCGCAGCGGTACGCGATGGAGTACGGGTACGATCCACGGGCCACCGCGAAGATCGCTGTCGATCAGCGCACCAATGCCTGCGCCACTCCCGAGGCGGTGTTCCACGGCAAGCCCATCACGATCGAGGATGTGCTGGCCAGCCCGATCATCGCTGACCCTTTGCACATGCTGGAGATGGTGATGCGCTGTCACGGCGGTGCCGGGGTGGTCGTCGCGAACGCCGACCTCGCCCGCTCAGCGCGTCACCGCCCGGTCTGGATCGTCGGGTTCGGGGAGCGGATCGCGTTCAAGACGCCGACCTACGCCGAGGATCTGCTGCGTTCGCCGTTGGCTGAGGCGGCGGAGCAGGCCTTCACCATGGCCGGTGTCCGGCGGGAGGACATCGACATGGCCTCCATCTACGACTGCTACACGATCACGGTGTTGATGAGCCTCGAGGACGCCGGCTTCTGCCCCAAAGGAACCGGCATGACGTGGGTAACCGAGCACGATCTCACCTTCCGAGGTGACTTTCCGCTCAACACCGCTGGTGGCCAGCTCTCCTTCGGCCAGGCCGGAATGGCCGGCGGCATGCACCACGTCTGCGACGCGGTGCGACAGCTGACCGGCCGCGCCGGTGAGGCGCAGGTGCCCGACTGCAACCTGGCCTTCGTCTCCGGAAACGGCGGGCTGATGAGCGAGCAGGTCGCGTTGATTCTGCGAGGCGATTGAGAGGCCACGATGCGAAAGCCCATGCCTGAACCGACTCCGGTCTCCGCACCTTTCTGGGAAGGATTGGCGCAGCGTCGGATCCGGATCCAGTACTCCCCGTCCTCGGACGAGTACGTGTTCTATCCGCGCACCCTCGCGCCGCGCACCCTCGCCGACGACCTGGTGTGGCGGGAGATTTCCGGCGAGGGCACGCTGTACACCTACACCGTCGCGCGGCGTCCCACCGCTCCCTTCTGGTCCGACCGGGTGCCGCAGTTGTTGGCGGTCGTCCAGTGGGACGAAGGACCGCGTGTGACCACCGAACTGACCAATGTCGACCCAGAAGGCATCCGGATCGGGATGCGCGTACGGCCGGTCTTCCAGTCAGATCCGGAATCCGGCATGACCCTTCTCTGGTACGAACCAGCGGATGCATGATGGCGAGCCATGGCTCGCTGACAACCAGATACGCCGAACAGTACATGCACTGGTAAGAGTTCTTGGAAGGAGAGCCGCCATGGGGCGGAAGTTAGGCATCTTCCTGATGGCCGCGGCGTTAGCCGTGGCCGGCTGCGGCATACAGGACGACGAGGAGAAAGACACGACCACCACCGAGGGCGAGTACCGGATCGTCCATCTGTTGGGCCTCAACCAGGCCGGTGCTGGGGCGCTCAACGCACAGGCGGCGGCACAGGCCGCTCGGGCCGCGGTGGAGGTGCTCAACGAGCGCGGCGGCATCCTCGGTAACGACGTCGTGCTGGAGATCGTCGAGACGGGTGGTGATCCGACGACGGCCGTCACCAAGCTCAACGAACGTCTCGCCTCGGGCCCCACACCGCACCTGATCCTGCCGGGCAACACCAGTGCCGAAGCCTTGCCGATGGCACCGGTGATCACTCAGGCCAAGGTGTTGTCGGTGCAGCAGGCCGGGGCTGCGGACCTCAACAACCCGCAAGAATTCCCCTACCTGTTCCAGGTGGTACCCACCAACGCTTCCATGGCGGCGCAGTTGGTGCACTACCTGCAGGAGAACGGCCTCAACCGAGTGGCCATGATCTCGGGTAAGGACGCCTTCGGGCAGGCAACGGCGGAGGCGACTCGGAAGGCCCTGGCCGATGCCGGTATCGAGTTGGTGGGTGACGAGACCTATTCAGCCGACGACCTGGACATGACCGCTCAATTGGAGCGGCTGCGCTCGGCGAACCCGGACGTGCTCTTCCTCCAGGGCGCCGGGTCCCCGGTGGGCTATGTGCTGGAGAGTCGAGAGAAGATCGGCTGGATGGACGTGCCGGTCATCGCGGACTCGACCGCCTCGGTGACGTCGCTGCTGGCACGTCCCGCGCCGGACGGGTTGATCGGTACCCCGGCAGCCGAGGGCGTGCACGTCCAAGTACTGACCGCCGCGATCGTGGGGGCGGAGGAGGTCAACCCCGGCGCGTTGGACACGATGCTGGCGGCACTCGCGCAGCAGGGCGAGATCACCATGCCGTTGAACACCTACTTCGTGTACGACGCCATCATGTTGGCGGCCGCCGCTGCGGAGCGGGCGGGGACCATCGACGACGCTGAGAAACTCGCCAAGACCTTGGAGAGCTTCACCGGTGAGGAGGAGGGTCTGTGGGCTCTGAGCCGGTACAGCTACTCCGCCGACTCGCACGCGGTCGCGACTGACCCGACCTCGACGAGCATCATTCCCATCACCGAGTTGGTCGAAGGACGCTACCACCTCGACTCCTGACCCCGTGGGAGGGCGGAGGCGATCGCGTCCTCCGCCCTCCCACGAGGCGCCTGCCGCTAAGGAGACACGATGACCGAGGCACCGCCGGCGGTTCCGACTCACGACGCCATTGTGGTGGGGGCCGGATTCTCCGG
>CAYTMR010000190.1:0-5767 GCA_964438855.1 uncultured Micromonosporaceae bacterium | reverse complement strand
TGGCCCGAGGCAGCGTGAGGATCGCCGGGTCGCACTCCACCGCGTGCACCACCGGCCCACCGGGCCGGCTCTCCACCAACAGCATCGCGTAGTCGGGCAGGTGTTGCAGCGTGGTGGGTTCTACTCGGTACTCGTAGACGCGCTGCTCAGAAGCGGCGTCGCTCCACTGCGTGCGCTCCGCCCACGAGCGGGTCGTGGCCCACCGCCGACTGGCCCCACGCCGGCGCTGCCCGATCCGACCTGGCCCGGTCAGGTCACGCACCGTCGTCTCGGACTCCTCACGCCCCTCGGTCTCACTACCACCGTGAGTCTCCTCGCCTCCCAGCGTGCGGGTGACCTGGGTCAGCACGAACCGGTGGTGGCGGCCGATGAAGTCGGCGGCCCGGGCCGCCTCTTCGTGGTTGCCCAGCCGCATGAACGCGACCGCTCCCCCGCCGATCAACTCGGTCGAGGCGGCGCGCAAGTGCCGGAAGAGGTAGACCAACCGCACCTCACGCCGTCCGCAGATGTCCGCCAACCGCTCGAGGTGACGACGTGACAGGTCGTCGGCTCCGGCCACCACGAGTGTGCGCGGAGGATCCGACGCCAGCGTACGACGGCTCACCCAGCCGACCATGAGGTCCACCAACAGGTCGGCGCGCGCGGTGCGAACGTCACTGTCCAGAGCCAGGCAACTCAGCGCAGCCGTCGGCCGAGGCTGCACACGGCTTCCCAGTTCGATCAATGGATGCAGGTACGCCTCGATCCGACGCAGCCGATCATGGACGGAACGGCGGTACGCCTCGGAGAACAACGCAGACAGTCGCTCACGCTCAGCCGGGGTCAGCGCTGAGGTGTCTCCCGGCTCTCCCATGACCACCCGCACCGCCGCCACCACCCGCGCCAGACGAAGATCGGGCGCGATGACCTCGCAGACCGCACCGAGCAGCCTGCTGTCCAGACTGCGTTCGTCGCGTACGTGGTCAGCACGGTCGCCGGACATGGCTTCCACCAGGACGTCGACGAGCTGCTGGCGTTCCAGCCCGACGAGCAGGTCACTGTCGGCCAGCCCGCTGGGCAGGCGTTGCACGTCCACGGTGGTGCCGTGCCGAGTGGCGAGATCGGCCAGCTCGCCGAAGACCGCCTCTCCGGTGAGGTCCAACACAGTCAACGGGCCTCGGGTGGCGAGCATGGAGGCGCCGAAGACAGTGAGGAACGCTTCCCACCCCCACAGCGTGCCTCCGACCACGTCGATGCGGCGAGTGCCGGGCGGGGTGGTGGCCGCCCCCCACTCCACGAGGTGGTCGACCCGCTCTCGCTCGGCTCGTTCGAAAGCGGCGCGGCGCCGCTCCCAGTCCTCACGAGCTCGTGCCAGCTCCTCCTCTTTCCGTCGATACGCCAGGGGGAGGGCCCGCACTCTCCGCCCGTGCCAGACCAAGACCATTACGACCGCGGCGGCCCCGGTCACAAACGCGACCCCGGTCAGTGCGTAGAGCCAGTTCGCCACCGGTAAGGAGACGACGCTCACCGCCGCCCCCACACAGCCCAGGCCAAAGGACGTGGCGAGCCATCCGGCCACCACCGCCAGCAGACGCGGACCAACACGGGTCCGGGCCTCCTGGTGCCGGCGTAACGCCTCGGGGTTGGGCCCACTGTCCGTCGGAGGTGGTTCGGGGAACGGACGCATGAATCGCAAACGGTCGCGGAAGCGCCAGCCCAGCCGCTCACCGGGTGTGAACAGACGGTGCAGCGGCGGGCCGGTGTCCGAGTCTGATGACTGTCCCATCACAGCGGACAGTACCGGGTTGGACAACAATGGGGTGCGGTGCGCTTAGTTCAACGAGGGCACGGCTCCGCAGTCGCCGGCGGGGTCGTGCGAACCAGTCCGGTGGCGGGAGGCAGTATGGCGCTGGTGGTCAGCGATCGATGCCGTCGTGCCCGCAGCACCGTGACCGGTTTCCGCCAGCGAGTGCGGCGCGCCAGCCTGGTCTTGGCGGCTACCCTCGCAGCGGCCTCGGTCGGCGCCGCCGCCGGGTGTTCCGCGGAACCCGAGTCGGTGGTCTTCCCCCACCCCCCATCAGACACCGACGCGCCACTGCGGGCGGTGGCGGCGCCGACATCCTCCGTCGATCCAGACACAGCAGCAGCGATCGAGCAGATCCTCGCAGCGTACGAGGGAGCGGTGCAGGCCAGCGTGGCTGCACACCGCGCCGGCGACCCTGACCATCCACACCTCGACCGCCACCTCGCCGACCTGGCACGTCGGCAGGTGCGGCAGGCCATCCAGGACAACGTCGACAAGCACCTCTACTATGACGGCGACCTGAGGATCGTGGAGGCGACCGTGACCGCGATCGATCTTGATGCTTCACCTCCCACCGCCACCATCGAGGCCTGCGTGGACACCACCGACTACCGCCTACTAAATCGCGACACCGGCGAGCCCCCACCGGGAGTGGACCAGGAGGGTGGTCGGCGCCTGGAACGGATGCAGGTCGACCGTTTCGCGCACGGCCGGTGGATGATCGCGGCCTATCTCCCCGCGGGAGAGCCGTGTTGAGCCGGCGGAGTGGGCTGATCCGACGCCTCGCCGCGGCGGCGACGGTTCCCGTCGCCCTCACCGCGGTCGTGGTGGCGCCGGCGGCTCCCGCGCACGCCCAGGCGAGCTGCACGCCGGTCATGGGGGCGGCGGTGTGCGAAAACGAGCAGGAGACCCCGGGCACCGGCGACGGGAACGACGGCGGCCCTTCGGCCGGAGGTGGCGGCGACCGGATCTGCCGATACGACGACCAGACGGTGCCCTGCTACCACGAACAACACGGCTGGTACGAGGGCGAAGGCTGCTACCTGCGACTGGCGCAACCACAGCCAGAGATTCCGCCACCACCCGGCGCCCATCCTGGAGGGGCCTGGTACATGCGAACATGCCCATACGGCGGGCCGGACGGCTCTGATCGCAACCGGACGGCGGTATGGCGCAACCCAGGTGAGGTGGGGCCGAATCCTGAGGAGTTGGCGCGCCGGGCGCTGGCCCGAATCGGGCTGGGCGGCCCCGAGATCGGTATCGCACCAGACCCGTCCGGTGCCGGTCTCGTCGGCCTACCGGTCTACCTGTGGACCGAGCGGTACGGACCCGGTGAGTCCTACGAGGCCACCGAAAGCGAGGCAGGCCTGGTGGTGAGCATCCGCGCCACGGCGGTGGAGACCGAATGGGACATGGGTGACGGCACCATTCGCTACTGCGGCGTCGGCGACGGAGTGCCGTACCACCCCTCCTACGGATCGACACCGTCTAGGTGCGGGCACACGTACCAGCGGCCCAGTCACGACAAGCCCGGCGGACACTATCGGATCGTGGCGACGACCCGCTGGACCGTTGAATATTGGAGCAACATCTCCGACCGTGACCAGTTCCCGTTCCAGACGTGGTCGGAGACCACCGCAACCATCCACGAACTTCAGGTGGTGACCTCGTGAGCCTTACCGCAACGTCCGACGTCGAGGGCTACCCATCCGCCGGCCCGGTGGACGCGCCCCGGCTGGTCCGGCAGCGCCGGGTGCACCGGGGCTGGGTCGGTCTCGGACTGCTGGCCATCGTCATCGCCGCTTTGGGATCGGTGACGCTCTTCCGTGCCTTGGGGCCGGCACACGAGTACCTCGCCCTCGCCCGCGACGTGCCGGTCGGCGCAGAGTTGACCAGCGCCGACCTCACGGTGGTACGCCTGTCCCACTCCCCTGGTATCACACCGGTGCCGGCCCACCAGGCCGAGGAGGTGATCGGGCGGGTCGCCGCGGTCCCCCTGCTGCAGGGCACGCTGTTGACGCCCGAACATCTCACCACCGAGCGTGTTCCCCGCCCGGGTGAGCAGTTGCTGCCGGTGAACCTGCCCCGCGACCAGCTGCCAGGACGGACACTGCGGGCGGGTGATCCCGTGCTGCTGGTCGCTACCAGTGGACGCACGCTGGGCTCATCGGCGGAGGTGACCGACCCGCGGACGTTCCCCGCCCGGGTGCACGATGTGACCAAAGGCGACGGGCGGGACAACGTGGTGGTGAGCGTACTGGTGGATGAGCGCGACGGCGCCGTGGTCGCTTCGCTCGCCGCGGCCGGGCGCATCGCGATCGTCTTGACCGCCGGAGATGGCCAATGATCGCACTGGTCTCGGCGAAAGGAAGTCCGGGTGTCACCGTGACCGCCCTGGCGTGGACCTTGTCCTGGTCCGGCCGCTGTCTGTTGGCCGAGTGCGACCCGGCCGGGGGGAACCTGCTCGCTGGTTATCTGCGCGGCGAACTCCCCGCCCGCCGTGGTCTGGCAGAGCTCGCCGTTGCTGAGCTTCGTGGTCGACTGCAAGAGGAGTTCTGGAGTCAGCTGATCGACTTGGACGCGCCGCGGCGGGAGCGCCTGCTGTTGCCGGGGGTCACCGATCCCGCCCAGTCGGCGACCGTCGCTTCGGTGTGGCAGTCCATCGCCGCACACCTGCGGGACGTCGAGGTGGGACCGGATGGCTACCAGGTGCTGGTGGATTGTGGGCGTCTCACCACCCCGCACTTCGGCTGGCCGCTGTTGGAGGCCGCCGACTGGGTGTTGCTGGTGGTCCGCGGCACCCTGCCGTCGTTGTCGGCGGCGCTACCGGCGATCCGCACCCTACGGCGGGAGCTGACCAGCGGCTCTAGCGCACCCGAGCTGGGACTGGTGCTGGTGGATACCGGACCGTACCGGGCCACCGAGATCGCTCGCCGCCTGGACACCGAGGTGGTGGTGACGTTACCGGAGGATCCGCGGGCCGCGGCACGGCTGAGTCTCGGGGGCGCCGTGCCGCGCCGATCACCGCTGGTGCGCGCCGCCGCCTCCGCGCAGTACCGACTGACTCAAATGACCGGACCGGCCGCACGGCAGGAGGCGATCAGTGCTACCTAGACAGCCGCGAGGACCGGCGACACCGCCCCCATCGGATCAGGTGAACGGCCATGTGGTCCAGCCGCCGCCTCCCCCGCCTGCCCCACGAGGTGGAGCCGCACCGCCGCCGGCCCAGCGCACGCGGCCGGTTCCGCCGCAAGCGGCGTCTGCTACCCAGCCTCCTCGCCCACCGGATCCTGCACCCGTGGTCGACTACGAGGTCGTCCGTCGCCTGCATCGAGTGGTCGCCGACGAACTGGCCGATCGTCTGCGGGCCCTGGGGCCGGGCGTCGACCAGCGGGCTGAGGGCTCCCGCCTGGCGGAGCTACGTGTTCGCGCCTACGTAGACGACCAACGCCGCCGCGGCCACCTGATCAGCGACGCGGACGAGCAGGCCCTCCTCGAGGCGGTCATCGCTGAGCTCGCAGGACTCGGCCGCCTTCAGATGCTCCTGGCCGACCCCACGGTGGAGGACATCCACATCCTCGGCCACGACCGGGTGCGCGTAGAACGCAGCGACGGCTCGGTGGTGGACGCGGGACCGATCGCCGACAGCGACGAGGAGCTCCTGGCACAACTGCAGGCGCTGGCCCGACAGGGCCCGGGTACCGAGCGGTCCTTGACCACGGCCAAACCGCTGCTGGACCGGGAGCTACCCGACGGTAGCCGCCTCGCCGCCGCCCATCTAATCACACCGCGCCCGCACGCGGTGATCCGCCGGCACCGCATCATCGATGTCAGCCTGGAGCAGCTGGTGGAGCTCGGCACCCTGGACGAGCTGACCTGCCGGTTCCTCGCCGCAGCGGTAGACGCCAAGCTCAACATCATGATCGCTGGTCCGGCCACCGCCGGAAAGACCACCCTGATGCGCGCCGCCGCCTCCCGGATTCC
>CAYTMR010000189.1:0-5781 GCA_964438855.1 uncultured Micromonosporaceae bacterium | reverse complement strand
GGCACCGAGGTGGAGGTGCTCCAACTCGAGTACAACTGGATCAAGGAGTACGACCCGCGGTTCAACGTGCGGTACCGCGACGACAAGTCGTACCCGTATCTGGCCGTCACCCTCGACGAGGAGTATCCGCGTCTACAAGTGATGCGCGGCGCCAAGCGTAAGGGGGTGCGCTACTTTGGACCGTACTCCCACGCCTGGGCCATTCGGGAGACGCTTGACCTCCTGTTACGGGTGTTCCCGGCGCGAACCTGCTCGATCGGAGTGTTCCGGCGGGCACGTCAGATCGGCCGCCCCTGCCTCCTGGGTGACATCGACAAGTGCTCGGCGCCTTGCGTGGGGCGGGTCGACGCTGCCGAGCACCGTCGGATCGTGGAGGCGTTCTGCGACTTCATGGCCGGCCGCACCGACGAGCTGATACGTCGGTTGGAGCGGGAGATGTACGCCGCCTCCGAGGCCTTGGAGTTCGAGCGGGCAGCCCGGCTGCGTGACGACCTCGCCGCGGTCCGTCGGGCGCTGGAGAAGCAAGCGGTCGTCCTGCCAGACGGCACCGACGCCGACGTGGTCGCGTTCGCTGAAGACGAGCTGGAGGCCGCGGTGCAGGTGTTCCACGTCCGTGGCGGGCGGGTCCGTGGCCAGCGCGGCTGGGTGGTGGAGAAGACCGAGGAGTTGACCACCGGAGACCTGGTTCACCACTTCTGCCGTCAGGTGTACGGCGAGTCGTCTGACGTCCCCAGGGAGCTGCTGGTCCAGGAGCTGCCTCCCGACGTCGACGCCCTCTCCACGTGGTTGTCGGAGCGGCGTGGTGGCCGGGTGGCCCTTCGGGTGCCCCAGCGTGGTGACAAGCGGGCGCTCATGGAGACGGTGGCCCGCAATGCGGCCGAAGCGCTCAACCAGCACAAGCTGCGTCGCGCCGGCGACCTCACCGCCCGCAGCCAGGCGCTGGAGGAGATCACTGAAGCCTTGGGCATGGACACCGCGCCCTTGCGGATCGAGTGCTACGACGTCTCCCAGATCCAGGGCACCGACGTGGTGGCGAGCATGGTGGTCTTCGAAGACGGCCTGCCACGTAAGAGCGAGTACCGGCGCTTTATGGTGCGCGGTGAGGCTCCTGCGGCTTCGGAATCACCCGAGGCTGACGAGGATCGCAGGGGAGCCGACGATGTGGCTGCGCTGTCGGAGGTGCTGCGGCGTCGATTCACCCGTTACCTGGAAACCCGGGCCCGCAGTGGCGAGATCGGGGAGGAGACGTCCGCCGATCCGGACCGTCCCGGCATCGACCCGGAGACCGGTAAGCCTCGCAAGTTCGCCTATCCGCCGCAGCTGGTGGTAGTGGACGGCGGCGTGCCGCAAGTGAACGCTGCCGCCAGGGTGTTGACCGACCTCGGCATCACCGACATCGCAGTGTGTGGACTTGCGAAGCGCTTGGAGGAGGTGTGGCTGCCCGGGCAGGAGTTCCCGGTCATCCTGCCACGCCGCTCCGAAGGGCTTTACCTGTTGCAGCGCATTCGCGACGAGGCGCATCGGTTCGCGATCACCTTCCACCGACAACGGCGCTCGAAGCGGATGACCGCCTCTCGGCTCGACGACGTACCGGGGCTGGGCGAGGTACGGCGGAAGGCGCTACTCGCGCACTTTGGCTCGGTGAAGCGCGTCGCTGCTGCCGACGTCGAGGAGATCATGAAGGTACCGGGGATCGGACGCCGCACCGCCGAGGCGATCGTCGCCGCGCTGGCGGAGAAGAGCGCCGCGCGCGAGGCGAAGCCGGTCGCTGCCACACACGGGGGCGGCGATGGACACGACGGTTAGTCGCCTTCCCGGTCGTGCGTGGTCCACGCTGCATCGATGGATGTATGCCCCCATCATGCGGTACCTCCGCGTGAACGCCCTTGAGGACGGTCTGCTCGGCCTGCGTCCGCCTATGGATGCGCTGGCCGACATATGAGCTCTTGTTGTGTCACGGGCGCCTTGTCGGCGACGCGTGAGGTGGTCTCGGATATGGCGAGGTCGCTTCGTCGCTGGTGTGAGAGCAGCGTCCCAAGGGGGTGGTAGCCAGTCGACTAGGGGATGCTGGGCTATGGCCAGGCGGAGGTAGTCCATCCCACATCGCCAACCACCAACGCAGCGATCTGCACCCTCGATCATTGTGTTGCCACTCTCGGTGATGGTGCTGACCTTGCCAAGGGAGGAGTTTGATCAGCAGCGTTACGATGGCGCGCAGGGGGATCGCAGGGCTGGCGCGGCCGGCGCCGCCCATAAGGGGGAGCGGTGACTGCACAGCCGGAAGGGCGGGAGGCCAAGCGACTCGAGCCGGTGACCGGCGAAACGCCGAAGCAACCGGACGAATCGGCCCACAACACGCCGTCGACGATGGAGCTGGTCGTGGTAACCGGGCTGTCCGGCGGTGGGCGTAGTACGGTGGCCCGCGCCTTGGAGAACGTGGGTTTCTACGTGGTGGACAATCTGCCGCAAGCGCTGCTGCTCGACATGGCAGAGCTCGCCAACCAGGCCGGTGGCGCAGTCCGGCGCACCGCGATGGTCCTCGACGTACGGAGCCGTGCGTTCTCCACCGATTTGGCGGGAGCGATTCAGGAGCTACGCGACCGCGGCTTCCCCCCGAAGGTGGTGTTCGTGGAGGCCGACGACGAGGTCCTCATTCGGCGGTTCGAGAACGTTCGGCGTCCGCACCCATTACAAGGCGGCGGGCGGCTGGTCGACGGGATCGCGGCGGAGCGGGCCTTGCTCAGCCAGGCTCGGGACGAAGCCGATGTGATCATCGACACCAGTCACCTCAACGTGAATCAGCTTCGCGCCCGAGTGGAGGAGCTGTTCAAAGAGGAGGACAACGGCCGGCTGCGGGTTACGCTCCTCTCTTTCGGGTTCAAGTATGGATTGCCGCCCGATGCGGACTTTGTTCTCGATGCCCGTTTCCTTCCCAACCCTCACTGGGTACCATCGCTACGCGACCATACCGGCCGGGACCCCGACGTCAGCGCGTACGTGCTCGGGCGACGGGGCGCCCGCACCTTTGTGGAGACGTACGCCCGTATGATCAACGCAACCGCGCCGGGTTTCGAACGGGAAGGCAAGCGATACCTGACCGTGGCGGTCGGCTGCACCGGTGGCAAGCACCGCAGTGTCGCCATCGCGGAGGAGCTGGCCAAACGGCTTCGCCAGCTACGAATCTCCGCGCACGCCCAGCATCGGGATCTCGGGCGGGAGTGACGGTGGCGACCGCAGCGCGCACGGACCGCGACGATGCCGACCGGCCGGAGCAGGACCAGACCCGCGCGGTGCAGGTGCAACGAAGCGCCGGAGGAAGGGCGGGACCGGTGTGAGGGTGGTCGCGTTCGGGGGCGGGCACGGGCTTGCGGCGTCACTTCGGGCGCTGCGTCGGTGTGCGCCGAAGCTGGACCTGGAACTCACTGCGGTGGTCACCGTAGGCGACGACGGAGGTTCGAGTGGCCGCCTGCGCGCGCAGCGCGGTGCGCTGCCACCCGGGGACCTGCGCCAGGCTCTGGTAGCGCTCGCTGCCGAGGACACACACACCACCACGACCGCGGAGCTGTTCCACCACCGCTATCGGCCGGCCGCCCCGGACGATCCGTTGGCGGGACACGCCGTCGGCAACCTGGTGTTGTGCGGCCTGATGGAGTTACTCGGCGATCCGGTCGCGGCTCTCGACCACGCCGCCGGGATGCTGCGGGCAGCCGGTCGGGTGCTACCGATGTCCCGCGAACCCGTGGCGATCGAGGCCCAGGTCCGCGGAGTCGATCAGGACCGGCCCGACGAGGTGGTCACCGTACGGGGGCAGCACGCGGTGGCGGTCAGTCGAGGGCGCGTGGAGCGGGTCCAGCTCCATCCGGAAGTACCGGTCGCATGCCCGGAGGCCGTGGCAGCGGTTTCGGCTGCCGACTGGCTGATCTTCGGGCCCGGCAGCTGGTACACGAGTGTGATTCCTCACCTACTCGTGCCGGATCTGGCCGCGGCGATCGCTGCCAGCCCTGCGCGGCGGCTGATCATCCTCAATCTCGCCACGGAACCGGAGACGGTGGGGCTGAGCGTGGCCGATCACCTGGCAGCGCTCACGGCGTATGCCCCGGGCCTTCGGGCTGACGTGGTGCTCGGTGACCTTGTCGGCGTACCGGATCCGGTGCCCGTGGAGCGTGCGGCAGGGTCGCTGGGGGCCCGACTCGTCCTCGCCCCGGTGGCGATGGTCGACGGGTCCCCGCGGCATGATCCTCACAGTTTGGCCGAGGCCCTGGTGCCGCTCTTGGCCGCCGCTCGTTAACCAGGAGACGAACAACCGCCCATGAGGTGAGTGAAAACGATGGCGATGACTGCAGCGGTCAAGGACGAACTGAGCCGGGTCGATGTGACGAAGCCCTGCTGCCGGCGAGCAGAGATGACGGCGCTGTTGCGGTTCGCAGGGGGTCTGCACATCGTCTCCGGCCGGGTCGTGGTGGAGGCAGAGTTGGACACCGGCTCGGTGGCCCGCCGGCTGCGCCGAGAGGTGGCCGACCTGTACGGCTACACCAGCGAGTTCCACGTGCTGGCGTCGGGAGGGCTACGTAAGGGGAGCCACTACATCGTCCGGGTGGTCCGTGACGGCGAGGCCCTGGCCCGCCAGACCGGGCTGTTGGACGTGCGCGGTCGACCGGTGCGAGGACTCCCTCCGCATGTGGTCGCCGGCGGGAAGTGCTGCGCGGTGGCGGCGTGGCGGGGTGCCTTCCTCGCCCACGGGTCGCTGACCGAGCCGGGCCGCTCGTGTGCGTTGGAAATCACATGCCCGGGGCCGGAGTCCGCGCTCGCGCTGGTGGGTGCCGCGCGGCGGGTGGGACTGACCGCCAAAGCCCGCGAGGTCCGATCGGTGGACCGAGTGGTGATCAAAGACGGTGACACGATCGCCGCGATGTTGACGCGGATCGGTGCGCACACCAGCGTGCTGGCGTGGGAGGAGCGGCGGGTGCGTCGTGAGGTACGTGCCACCGCCAACCGCCTGGCGAACTTCGACGACGCGAACCTGCGTCGATCGGCGAGGGCTGCCGCCGCTGCGGCGCTTCGGGTCACCCGTGCTCTGGAGATCCTCGGTGACGACGCGCCGGAGCACCTGACCAAGGCAGGCAAGTTGCGACTGGCCAACCGGGACGTTTCCCTGGAAGAGTTGGGTGCCTTGGCCGACCCACCGCTCACCAAGGACGCTATCGCGGGACGGATCCGTCGTCTGTTGGCATTGGCCGACAAGCGCGCCAAGGAACTAGGCGTGCCGGACACCGATTCGGCGGTAACCCCGGAAGTGATGGCGTGTTGATAGCCGGATATGGTCGGAAGGTACGGCGAAGGGGCCGCGACTGGCATGATTGGCCGTATGGGGGGAACGGTCATTTGAGGAAGCACGCCGGCCCGTGATTCGGCCGGCGCACCAGAGTGCAAGGAGACAACAGCCGTGACGATCCGGGTTGGCATCAACGGCTTCGGCCGTATCGGCCGTAACTTCTACCGGGCCGTGCTCGCGACCGGGGCGGACATCGAGCTTGTCGCGTTCAACGACCTGGGTGACACCTCGACCATCGCCCATCTGCTCAAGTACGACAGCGTGCTGGGGCGGCTGGACGAGGAGGTCAAGGCCTCCGGCGACGAGCTGTCGGTGGGGGGTAAGAGCATCAAGGCGTTCGCCGAGCGCGACCCGGCGAAGCTGCCGTGGGGTGACGTCGGCGCCGACATCGTGAGCGAGTCGACCGGTCTGTTCACCGACGCGGCTAAGGCCAAGGCGCACCTCGACGG
>CAYTMR010000188.1:0-5860 GCA_964438855.1 uncultured Micromonosporaceae bacterium | reverse complement strand
CCATCAAACAAACTCGCCGCAGTCACAAACCGCACCGGATAAACCGGAACATGCAACGCGGGGGCAGACTCAGCAGTGGACTTTGACCGGCTCATGGCGCTCCTAGTGCGACGTGGCTAGGAGGGTGTCCATGTCCGACCTCGAGCCAGCGAAGTCGAACATGGACACCCTCCGCTCCGGTGACATCTCCAGACCTACGCGGCTCCACTCACGCGGAGATGTTTCCGATGGAATAGCGGAGCATGACGACCTGGGCTACGGCGAAACTGTTCCGCAGGTTCAGCGCTGTCGTCAGCTCTCGGAGGCCGAGGCCCGCAGCACCTTGTTCAGCCGCACCGTCGCCTCCGCGAACTTCGGCCAGCCACAGTAGTAGCCGGCCTGCATGACGATCTCGCGCAGCTCGACCTCGGTGAGCCCGACGTGATCACGGTTCGCGAAGTGAGCCCGTACGTCGTCGGAGTTCATGGCGATGAGCGCCGAGATGATGACGATCTGCCGGTCACGGGCGGATAGCGATGGGCCGTCGCTCATGAGGGCGATGTCGGCCTGGGCACGCTCCGGCAGCGGTGCCTGTGCCGCCCGCTCAGCAATCTGGGCACTGTTGTCTCCCGGGATACCCAGGTCGAGGAGCTGCCGCACCACGGCCTCCACCGACACGTCCGGCCGTTCCTCCTGACGCACCCGCTGCGACTCCGGCCAACTCGAATTGGGTTCGGCCAGGTGCCGGTCGAACTGTGCGGCGGCCGCGGCGGTGGTCTCCCAGCCCGCGAGCGCGCCCACGATGACGAGGATTTCCCGCACCTGGCGTTCGGACAGACCGATGTAGTGCGCCTTGCGCAGGTGGGTAGCGATCCCGACCGGGCTCACCACCGCAGCCAGGACCGACAGCACGACGATCTCGCGGTCACGCACGCTGAGGCCGGGGCGCCCCCAGACCCGTCCGAGGAGATTTTCCAGCGTGTGGTCCCAGAACCCCTGGTCCAGGTCAGGGAGCGGAGGTGTCGAGTTGAGGTCCTTGTTCCAGCCCAGATCGACCAGAACCTGTTGACCCTTCTGGTAGTAGTCCACTGATTCCCCTTTCTCCACTATCGGTCCGCGCCGCTCAGGCGCGCACCAGGAGCGTCGCGAAAGCCGTGGCGTAGTCCGTGCCCATCCACCCCCCGGCGTTGACGCACAAGCCATGGCGAGCGTTGGCGACCTGCCGCGCTCCCGCCTCGCCCCGTAGCTGGCGGACCAGCTCAGCCAGTTGCGCGAGGCCGGTCGCTCCCAGGGCGTGCCCCCGGGAGAGCAGTCCACCGTCGGTGTTGACCGGGCTGTCACCGCCTGGGCCGGTACGGCCCTCCTGCACCGCGGCGGCGGCGGTTCCTGGCGCGGCGATGCCCACCTGCTCGTACTGCAACAGCTCGGCGAACGCGCAGGCGTCGTGCAATTGGAAGACGTCGACCTCGTCCGGGCCGATGCCCGCTTGGGTATAGGCGGACTGAGACGCGCGGGCGACTACCGGCCCCTCCGGCCCATTGCTGACTGACGTCGATACCGCGACTCGCACGGCGGGCCGCCCACCGGTCACACCGGTACCGGCTGGGCGGAAGACGAGCGCGGCGGCGCCGTCGGTCAACGGGGAGAAGGTCAGCAGTCGGAGCGGATCGGCGACCAGGCGACTGGCCGCGACATCATCCGCGGTGATCGGAGTGCGGAACTGAGCGTACGGGTTGTCGCTGGCGTAGGCACGGTTCTTGCAGGCGATGGCGGCCAGGGCGGCGGTGATGTCGCCGTACTGCTGGGCGTACGCGCGGGCCTCCTTGGCGTAAGCGCCCATCATGACCGAGCTGCCCGCTACCTCGGCCCCCTCGCGATCGAGGGTGAGGTCGGTCCCGGATTCGATCGCCAGGAATGAGCGTGCTTTGTCAGCGTGGTGCAGTTTCTCGGCGCCGATGGCGATGGCGGTATCCACCAACCCGGACGCCACCGCGAGCCAGGCGAGGTGAGCAGCCGCACTTCCCGAGGCGCAGGCGTTCTCAGTGTTGATTATGGGAAGGCCGGCCAGAGCAGTGCCCTTCAAGGCGACCTGGCCACGGATCATCTCTTGACCCGTGAGCACCCCCTCTGCCGCATTGCTGAAGACCACATACTCCACATCAGTGGGCGCTAGGCCGGCGTCCGCCAGCGCGCCTTCGGCGGCCTCACCGGCCAGAGAACCGAGGCTACGGTCGAGGTGCTTGCCGAACGGTGTGGTGGCGACCCCGACGATGTCCACATCTCGCAGGCGTGCCATCAGGCACCCTCAGTCGCATCGTTCAGCCATCCGGGCAGTCCGGGTTCACGCTCTACCCGCACGGCGTTGAGGAAACCGGCGACCATGCGGTAGAAGCCCACGAGCATGGTCAGCTCGATGAGCTGATCGTCGCTGAGACGCTCGGCGGCGGCCTGCCACACCTCGTCGGATACGTCGACCCGGTCGAGCAGTTCGTCGGTGAACGTGAGGAGGGTGGCGTCGGCCGGGGACCATCCGCCCTCGGAGACCGGACGGGTCAGGGCCGCAAGTTCTTCATCCGTGATCCCGGCCTTCCGTCCGATCACCACGTGCTGGCCCCACTCGTACACGCATTGGCAGCGCCACGCCACGCGCAGCACTACCAACTCCCGTTCCCGCGCGGGTAGCCGCCCATGCGCGAGAAACATGCCGCCGAGGACGTTGAACCGCTTCAGGAGACGCGGATGTTGTGCAAGCGTCGCGAAGATGTTCAGCGGACGTCCGTCCTTGGACAGCGTCTTCGCCAGCGCTTCGGCGACCTCCGGGCTCGGCTCAGTGACCGGTGGGATACGTGGTGGAGGGGTGGTGGAAACAGTCATTTGAGCTCCAAGATCGATCAGGTCAGGATCGGCCGCCGATCACCGCATCAGCGCGCAGCTTGTCCAGCTCGGCATCGTCCAGGCCGAGCCGCTCCCGCAGAATGTCGTCGGTGTCCTCCCCGAGCGAGGGGAGGGTGGCGAGCTCATCCTTGACCGGCGAGCTGCCCACATTGATGGGATTGCCAATTGTGGATATCTTGCCCAGCTCACGGGTGAGCGTGGGCTGCAACATCTTCCGGGCCACCACCTGCGGGTCATTCACCAGGTCGGCCGCGGTGTTCACGGGAGCGGCCGGGACCCGCGCCGCGAGAAGGGTGTCGACGATCTCGGCACGGCTGCGCGACCTGGTCCAGGCTTCGATGGCCGGACGGACCACTTCCTCGTGCGCCTTCGAGCGCTGCAGGCCGGTGGCCAGGTTGGGGTCGTCGGCCAGATCGGGCCGCTCGATGGCGGCGCAGAGCGCCTGCCACTCCCGTAGGTTCAGCACCGCGATGATGACGTATCCGTCCTTGGCGACGAACGGACCCCACGGCGACTGCAAGGCGTACTGCCCGCGCCCCATGGTCTCACCGACCATCATCTGATAGGCCATCGGCAGGTCGTTCATGAGCAGCGCGGCATCGAACATTCCAATGTCGACCCGGGTGCCGCGCCCGGTGCGGTCACGGTCGCGCAACGCGATGAGCGTGCCGGCGAATGCGCACGTGCCCGAGAAGATGTCAGACATCGCAAACCCCATCCACGCCGGCGGACGATCGGCTTCGCCGGCGAGGTGAGTCAGCCCGGCCATCGCCTCGGCGATGATCGCGTAAGCGGGCCGGTCACGGTACGGGCTGGGGAGGAGGTCATCGTGGCCGAATCCACTGATGGTCGTGTAGATCAGCCGCTCGTTCAGCTTACAGACGCGAATATTGGTTGCTAGAAGGGCTCTACCCAGGGCGAGAGACGGCGCGCCACATTCTCCATGTCGGGCACCCACTTCTCCGCCGCGTCGAGCGACATGCGGGACGTGGGGCTGGACAGGGTGAGGGCGGCGATGACCTTCTCGTCGCCGTCGGACCAGACGGGGACGGCCACGCCCGTCACTCCGGCGACGAGACTGTCGCTACGCGCGGACCAACCGCGGGCCGCCGTGCGCTGCAGACGGTCCAGCAGGTCCTGCTCCGGCTCGGCATTCTCCGCCCGCCGAATGACGGCGAGCTGTTCATCGGCCGGTAGCGCCGCCAACAGCACATCGCCGCTCGCCGTTCCCACCAACGGGAGCACGTCGCCCACCGGGACGACTCGGCGCAGTTCAGCCCGACTGTTGGCCGATGCGATGCAGACCCGGTTGTCGCCCTGGCGGACATTCAACGAGACGGTTTCGCCCGTCCGGTCGCGTAGATCGGCCAACATCCGATGGATGACGGCCATGGGATCGCTACTTTCCCGCGCACTGCGAACGAGCCGGAATACCCGGAACCCGAGCATGTAGGAACCGTCGTCGAGGCGGTCAAGCATCCGCTCTTCGGTGAGGTCACGCATGATCCGGGAGACCGTCGACAAGGAGAGACCGGTTTCCTCGCTCACACGGGCAGGTGTTGCGGGGACGTTTGCCTGGGCGACGCTCTCCAGGATCGAAACAACCCGCTGAAGCGACCTCAGGGCTCCTCCTCCACTCCGGCCGCGACCGCCATGGGCAGACTTCTACCCGGAGTGACGCGGCGACATCGGCGGCCGCATTCTATCCCAGTGCGCGAGCGCATGTTTCACACAGTGAAGTGGCCTTACAAAGCTTTCCCCGCCTCGCCGGGATCGGCGATCGTGGCTGGCATGGGCAGGACGTCGACCATCTGGAACGGACTAAACCCTAATAAACCATAATCCGGCGGAGACGGCATCCACCAAGAAGGTTGATGCACTATCCCGGCACTCGCATCGTATCCACCACACCGCTGACTCGCCCGGCCTCGTCCCTCACCACCGCCGGATCGACTCCTGCCGGCGGCTTTCGCGTGACCACCCGAGCCCCACTCACTGCCCTATCTGTCCAAGGACGACTGCGGTGCGTCCCGCACCCGCTGGATGAACCCGGAGCGGAGGTGCCACAGTCGGCCCACGATGGCCGCGGTGAGCAGCAGCGGCGGGAGCAGCGGTGCGGACCAGCGCAGGTACCGGAGCAGGAGCCCCGCGATGCCCGCGCCCACGACCAGCGCCGCGAGCTGGCGCACTCCGGCGAGTCGCTGCTCAGGGGTACGGGCGACCAGATGCTGCACGGCGCTGGTGAGCGCCCCGGTGAAGTAGGTCGTGAAGGCATGCATCCGCAGCGAGACGACGCTCTGACCCCCCCATCGCGGCAGCGACAACCGCGAGCATCACCGTCCCCGCCACCATGTCCGGCCGACCAGAGGTCACCAACCATCCGACGGCGTATCCGACCAGTAGCACCAACTCGACGACGAGGAGACCGACTACCGTCTGGGGCCGGGACCGCCCCAGCAGGCTCCAGAGCGTGACCCCGATCGCGAACCCACCCACGGCGGTCGCCGGGGCCAGCATGCCCAGCCCCACTCCCGCCACCAATTCGGCTCCGACCAGGACGAGGTTGCCGGTGATGACGCTGGCGAAGGCACCCCCGTGGGTGAGGACGGCCAGCAGGTCGCTGGCGCCGGCGCAGGCCGCGAGGGCGATCTCCGGCAGCCGGCGCCAGAACCACTCGACGGCGTTCCTCCGCCTCATCACGGCGGCTCCGTCCCGGCACCGCGCCCCCGAGGTGGTCCCGGATGCTGGCGGAGCCAGTCGACCAGCGCCGCCCCGCCCGTGGCGAGCACCGCCACGTTGTAGAGGATCTGCACAATCACCAGCCCGCGGGCCCACTGACCGGCGGCGTAGACGTCGCCGTAGCCGACCGTGGCCAGGGTGATCACCGCGAAGTAGAGCGCGTCGGTCTTGGTCACCAGTCCCACGAACTGGTCCGACCGCCACACCGCCACCTGGTAGTCGAGCAGGGCGAAGACGATCAGCCCGA
>CAYTMR010000187.1:0-5937 GCA_964438855.1 uncultured Micromonosporaceae bacterium | reverse complement strand
CACGCCTCCTCGACATCGGCCCACGTCGCCGGTGGAGCCGGTAAGGGTTGCGCCGGCTGCTCATCGCGATACCTCTCCTGCTGGCAGCCTCGACTTTCACCTTCTTCCTGGTCGAAGTCGCCCCTGGTACTCCGCTGGACTCCCTGCTGACGCGCCAACCGCCGGTCCCACAAGAGGTGATCCAGGCACACGCCGAACGGCTCTACCTGGACCGCTCGCTGTTCGAGCGGTACTGGTTGTGGCTCACCGGCCTGGGCAACAACAACGGTGACATCGGCATCCTGCAAGGCAAGTGGGGACCGACGCTCGACGGTGCAGACATCGGCGCGGAGCTCGGTGAACGGGTCATCATCACGCTGCGGCTGGTGCTCGCCGCCGCGGTGCTGTCGGTCTTGCTGGGCATGATCACCGGTGTGATCAGCGCCATCAGGCAGTACTCCATCACCGACTACGCCTTGACGTTTCTCGGCTTCCTCGGGCTGGCGATGCCGACCTTCTGGATCGCCGCCTTCATGAAGGAGTTCGGAGTCAAGTTCAACGACATCACCGGGACCGACTTCTTCTTCACCTTCGGCGCGACCTCTCCCGGGTACGACCGGATGGACTTCATGGAAAAGGTGGGGGACGTCGCCGGGCACCTCATCCTGCCCACCGCCACCTTGATGTTGACCGGGTACGCCGCGATCAGCCGGTTTCAGCGTGGCGCCATGCTGGAGGTACTCAACAGTGACTATGTCCGGCTGGCGCGGGCGAAGGGACTGCGGTACGGGGTGGTGATGCGCCGGCACGCGTTGCGGACCGCCCTCATTCCGGTTGCGACGGTTGCCGCGCCCTTGGTGGCCACGTCGATCAGCGGCGCGGTGATCACCGAGACCGTTTTCCGCTGGCGGGGCATGGGCCTCTTCCTCTTGGAGTCGGTGCGAGACGGCGAGTCGTTCACGGTCATGGCGATCATCCTGGTGCTCGGCTCCATGGTGATCCTCGGCAACCTCATCGCCGATCTCCTCTACGCCGTGCTGGACCCGAGGATCCGTTATGAGTGAACTCGACACTGCGGTCGCCGCCCCCGGTGGCCGGTACGACTCCGAAGAGATCCGTACCAAGGAGCGCAGCCAGCTCCGGTTGGTGCTGGGACGGTTCTTCCGCCACCGGCTCGCGGTCGGCAGCCTGGTGGTCTTTCTGCTGATCGTGGCGTTCGCCTTCGTAGGGCCGCTGTTCTGGCCGTGGGACCACACGGTGAGTAAGGAGATCCCCAAAGGGCTGGGACCCACCTGGGAGCACCCGTTCGGCACCACCCAGGCCGGCCACGACGTGTTCGCTCGGGCGATGCGGGGTACCCAGCAGTCGCTGAAGGTGGCCTTCCTCGTCGCGACGATGGCCACCGGGATCGGGGCGGTGTGGGGCGCGGTCGCCGGGTACTACCGAGGCTGGGTCGACGCGATCATGATGCGGATCGTCGACATCATCCTGGTGCTCCCGTTGATCGCGATCGTGCTCGCCCTGGTGGGACAGGTCCAGGGCACCACCTGGTTCCACGTAGCCGTGATCCTCGGCTTGGTCCAATGGCTCGGAGTGTCACGGCTCGTGCGTGGACAGGTGCTCTCGCTGCGAGAGCAGGAGTTCGTCGAAGCCGCTCGCGCCATGGGCGCCTCGGACCTGCGGATCATCTTGAGACACCTGATCCCCAACACCGCCGGCGTGATCATCGTGGCCGCGACGCTGGAGATCGCCATCGCGGTGCTCACCGAGTCGGCGCTGTCGTTCGTCGGGTTTGGTATCCAACGGCCGGACATCTCGCTCGGTCAGATGATCGACGAGGCACGGAGCGCCGTGTTCACCGACGGGCACTTGTTCTACGCCCCAGGCGTCATCCTGATCTTGATTGCTTTGACGGTCAACTTCATCGGTGACGGCCTGCGGGATGCCTTCGATCCACGACAGACGATGGTGCGACGATGAGCGTAAATCTGGACCATAACGGGAGCGTGGCGGAGGTCGATTCCGACCTGCTCCTCGACGTGCGGGACCTCACGGTCAGCTTCCCCACCGAGGATGGCGTGGTGCAGGCCGTACGCGGCGTCTCCTACCAGTTGCACCGCGGTGAGGCGTTGGGGATCGTCGGAGAATCCGGCTCCGGCAAGTCGGTGACCTCTCTGGCCGTGATGGGGCTCCTGCCCAAGACCGCCAAGGTCAGCGGTTCAGTCCAGTTGGCGGGCCAACAGATTCTGGGTCGATCCGACGCCGTGCTGAGCCGGGTCCGGGGCAACAAGGTGGCGATGATCTTCCAAGATCCGCTGACCTCGCTCAACCCCGTGTACACCGTCGGGCGCCAGATCGCGGAAGCGGTACAGGCCCACCGACGGGTTAGCAAGCAGCAGGCGTACGACCGGGCGGTGGAGCTGTTGGAGCTGGTCGGCATCCCGTTCCCACAGCAACGGATCCACGCCTATCCACACGAACTCTCCGGAGGTATGCGCCAGCGGGTGGTGATCGCCATCGCCATGGCCAACAACCCGGACGTCATCATCGCCGACGAGCCCACCACCGCCCTCGACGTGACGGTGCAGGCTCAGGTGCTGGAGGCGCTGGAGACGGCGCGGCGGGAGACCAACGCCGCCCTGGTGCTGATCACGCACGACCTCGGGGTGATCGCAGGTCACGTCGACCGGGTGAACGTGATGTACGCGGGGAAGTTGGTGGAGGCCGGCACCGTCGACGATGTCTTCCACACCCCGCGCATGCCCTACACGATCGGCCTGCTGGGCAGCCTTCCCCGGATCGACATGCCTCGCGGGAAGCGGCTCACCCCGATCCTCGGCACGCCGCCCTCGTTGCTGAACTTGCCGCCCGGCTGCCCGTTCGCCCCCCGCTGCCCGATCGCCGAGCCGATCTGCCACCAGCGTGAGCCGGACCTGCTGCAGGTCGCGGCGAGTGGCCAGGCCGCCGCCTGTCACTTGAGTGATCGGCTAGCCGGGGTCAAGCCGGGAGACCTGTTCAAGCCCGTCGCGGTGGACACGATGCCACCAGCGACGACGCCGGAGGAGCAATCATGAGCAGCGCTGCTGCGCCCAAGGACGTCCGTGGTGCCGAGGCCGTCCTGTCGGCACGAAATCTGGTGAAGCACTTCCCGGTCCGCTCCCGTGGTCTCGTTCGCCGACGGATCGGGGAGGTGCACGCGGTCTGCGACGTGTCCCTCGATCTCTACCCGCACGAGACGCTGGGTTTGGTGGGCGAGTCGGGGTGCGGGAAGTCCACCACGGCCCGACTTCTGCTCAATCTCATCCCGGCCACCTCCGGCAGCGTCTACTACCAGGGCCACGATCTGACGACGTTGGGCCGGTCGGCGATGCGGCCGCTGCGACGGGATCTCCAGATCGTCTTCCAAGACCCGTTCGCGTCGCTCGATCCGCGGATGCCCGTATCAGAGTTGATCGCTGAGCCTTTGCGGATCCATCGCCGGTACGGCGGCGAGGGGCGGGAACGTGTCCGTGAGCTGTTGCGGTTGGTCGGACTCAGCCCTGAGCACGCCAACCGGTACCCGCACGAGTTCTCCGGCGGTCAGCGGCAGCGGATCGGCATCGCGCGGGCACTGGCACTGCAGCCGAAGGTGCTGGTGCTCGACGAGCCCGTCTCGGCACTGGACGTCTCGATCCAGGCTGGGGTCCTCAACCTACTGGAGGCGCTGCAGGAGAAGTTTGGCCTGTCCTACCTGTTCGTGTCCCATGACCTGTCGGTGGTCCGGCACATCGCCGACCGGGTCGCGGTGATGTACCTCGGCCGGGTCGTCGAAGTCGCCACCACCGATCAGCTCTTCACGGCGGCTGCCCATCCGTACACCCAGGCGTTGATCTCCGCGATCCCGGTGCCGGACCCCCGCAAGGAGCGGGCCCGGCAGCGGATACTGCTCACCGGCGACGTGCCGAGTCCGGTCCGGCCACCGTCGGGCTGTCGGTTCCGGACCCGGTGCCGCAAGTTCGCCGACCAGCTCACCGAGGCCGAGCGAAAGACGTGCGTCGAGCAGGTGCCGACGCTGACCGACCGCGGACAAGGCCACGCCGCCGCCTGCCACTACGCCGAGGCGGTCAAGCCGGTGTGATGCTGCCGCGGCGCAGCTCCGCAAGGGCGGCGACCCGGGATATGTCGCTCGGCGAGATCACGCCGGAGACCCGCCCCTCGGCGTCCAGCACCACCGCGCGGTTGTCCGAGCCGTCGGCCAGCCTGGGCAGCAGATCCACCAGTAGCTCGTCCGCCCGCGCGGTCGGCACCTCGGATGCGGGGGCGGCGATGTCCTGCAGCTGAGTACGTTCCCGGTCCGGTGGCGCCACCTGCCTGATGCGGTTGAGGGTCACCAGCCCGGTCAGTCGGCCGGCCGCGTCGACCAGAGGATAGGTGGAGTGCCGTTCGCGGAGGACGACCTGGTCGATGAAGTCGGCCACCCGTTCCCAGCCGGCGGCGGTCACCGGGTCGGTGGACTGCACGTCCCGGACTCGGACCCCGCGTAGCTGGCGGCCGACCTGCGCGTTGCGCTCCTCAGCGAGGGCGGCATTGACGATGAACCAGCCGATCAAGGCCAGCCACAGGCCACCGAGCCAGCCCCAGAACAGGGCTCCAGCGATGCCGAGCGTGATCAGCACGGCACCGAAGAATCGGCCCGCCTGTGCCGCGGCGGTCGCGGCGCGGTCCCGGTCACCGGTCACGCGCCACCACACCGCCCGCAGGACCCGCCCACCGTCCAGCGGTGCGGCCGGGATCAGGTTGAACACCGCGAGTACCACGTTCACGGCGGCGAGGTACACCAGCGTGGCCGCGATCAGACCCGCTCCACCCACCGCGAGCCACAGAGCGGCGGCGACGCCGAACATCCCACCGACGAGGACGCTCGTGGCCGGTCCCACGACGGCGATCGCCAGGTCGACCCGCGGACTACGCGGCTCGCCGCGGAGCTGCGCCACACCACCCAGCAACCAGAGCACGATCTGGTCGACCTCGATACCGCTGGCGCGGGCCACCACCGCGTGCGCGAGTTCGTGCAACAGGATGGAGAAGATCAGCAGCACCGCGGCGGTGATCCCGGCGAGCGCGTACGACCAGGCGGGGCGGCCGGGATAGGCGGTGGGGAAGTGCCATACCGCCAGGCCCACCCCGATCAACGCGAGGATCACCAGGATCCCCGCGTTCGCCCCGACCGGCACTCCGAACCACCGGCCCAACGGCAGGGTCGCGCGCATGGCGGGTTGTTGCCCGGGCCTGTGCCCTCCTAATCCTCCCCACGCCGCCGACGTCGCCGTGATGGCACAGAGCTGCATCGATCCGGCCGGCGGCGCCTGCATGTGCGTTCGACCCAGGTGAGGGAACGTGCGATATTTGACCGCGTGAGAGCCCGGGTTCTGGTAGTGGATGACGACCCCGCGCTGGCGGAGATGCTCGGCATCATGCTGCGCAACGAGGGGTTCCAGCCGATTTTCGTGGCCGACGGTGAACGTGCGCTGCCGGCGTTTCGCGACCACCGCCCCGACATCATCCTTCTCGACCTGATGTTGCCCGGTATGAGTGGAATCGACGTGTGCCGGGCCATCCGGGCGGAGTCCGGAGTTCCGATCGTCATGCTCACCGCCAAGGCCGACACCGTCGACGTGGTGCTGGGCCTCGAGTCGGGCGCGGACGACTACGTGGTGAAGCCGTTCAAGCCGAAGGAGCTCGTGGCGCGGATGCGGGCCCGGCTGCGGAGAGGAGAAGACACTCCGCCGGAGGTGCTCACCATCGGGCCGCCACACAACCAGATCACGATCGACGTGCCGGCGCACACGGTGACGCGCAACGGCCAGGAAGTCAAGCTCACCCCGCTGGAGTTCGACCTGCTGATCGCGCTGGCGCGCAAGCCGCGCCAGGTCTTCACCCGGGAGGTGTTGCTGGAGCAGGTGTGGGGCTACCGCCACT
>CAYTMR010000186.1:0-6007 GCA_964438855.1 uncultured Micromonosporaceae bacterium | reverse complement strand
GCACAGACGCAGATCGAGAGTCAGAACACCGAGATCCGTAAGAACGTCCTCAAGTACGACGAGGTCCTCAACGAGCAGCGCAAGGTGATCTACGCCGAGCGCCGCCGGGTGCTCGACGGTGAAGACCTGCACGAGCAGATCCGCCACATGATCGACGACGTGGTGGGCGCCTACGTCACCGGCGCCACCGGAGTCGGGTACGCCGAGGACTGGGACCTCGACCAGCTCTGGAGCGGGCTCAAGCAGCTCTATCCGGTCGGGGTGACCATCGAGGACGTGGTCGAGGAGGCTGGCGGCGAGCGGACGATGCTCGACGCCGAGTTCCTCCGCGGCCGGCTGCTCAAGGACGCACACGCCGCGTACGACCGGCGGGAGGAGGAGCTGGGCGCCCCGGCGATGCGGGAGCTCGAGCGACAGGTCCTGCTCCGGGTCATCGACCGCAAGTGGCGTGAGCACCTGTACGAGATGGACTACCTGAAGGAGGGCATCAGCCTCCGCGCCTACGCGCAGCGGAACCCAGTGGTCGAGTACCAAAAAGAGGGTTTCGCGATGTTCAACACCATGCTGGAGGGCATCAAGGAGGAAGCGGTCAGGCTCCTGTTCCACGTGCAGGTCGAGGTACGTCAGCCGGAGCAGCCGGTGCAGGCGGCTCCGGAGAAGCCAGCGCCGGTGGCGCAGCGCCCGGTGGAGATCCGTGCGCGTGGTCTCGGCGCGGCCCGGCCGACCACCGGTCTGCAGTACACCGCGCCCACCATCGACGGTGCAGCCGGGGCGGGTGCGGTCACGGTCGAGCGGGAGCAGGACCGCACCGCTGCCCCAGCACTGGGGTTGGGCGGACCGCAGGTGGGTCGTGGTCCGACGGTGGGTGCGACGCCGGGTCGGCGACAGCGAGGCCAACGGCCGGCAGCGGGGGCGCGACGGCAGCAGGCCCCGGGTCAGGTCGTCGGCTCTGGCCCCTCCCGCAACGCGCCGTGCCCGTGCGGATCCGGCAAGAAGTACAAGCGCTGCCACGGCGCGCCGGGTGCCTCCTGAGGGCGGGTTCGCTCAGGTTGAGCAGCGGCGGCTCAGCGCGTGCCGGGGCCACAGCACAGTGGTGCTGGTGCACAGCCAGCGACCGTTGAGGTGTTGGAGGCGCAGAGCGCTGGCCCAGGCACGACCATGGCCGAGGAGCACTGCGGCCACCTCCACGACGTCCGGGCGAGGTTGGCACAGCCGCACCCGCCCGATGCGCAGCAGAGGACCGTGGGCAGCCTTCGGCCGTCCCAGGCGGCTGAATCGCCGCACCGCGTCAGTGGTCGCGTTCACCACCTGGGCGGCGTCGAGCGGGTTGGCGAGCGCCCGGACGTGCGCGAGTGGTCGATAGCCGTTGAGGATCTCGAGCCAGGCGCGCAGGAATCGGACGACGGCCGCCCGCACCGGTGAGACGCCGCGGCTCTCGGGGGCCGGCTTCGTGGTGGCTGGTGGCGTGGCAGCGGCCGGTGTGGGTGCGCTACGGCGGCGCGACGTCAGCGACGCCAGGTCGAGTTGTGGCTGCGGCAGGAGCCAGGTCTCCGGGTGCCGTTCGTCGTCGTAGGGCGGTTCGCACGCGGGTGCTCGTCGCACCCGTACGACCGGTGGCGCGGTGGTCGACTCCATTGTCTTTCCTCCCCAGTGGCGAGTGCCGGTGCCCCGCTCCTCTGATCAACGTCGATGGCTTGAGTATCATCCTGACGGTCTGTGTCAAGACCGGACCGTGGCGTAGTTGATCGGGCTACTCGCCTCCCCGAAGGGGACGATCTGGTCTACTGAGCGACATGGGTGAGACCACGAGGGTCTATCTGCCGGCCACGATGAACCTGCTACGTCAATTGCGGGAGCGCGGTGACGTGAGCGTGCCGACGGGCCACGCCGTCACGCCTGGGCTGCGCGAGTGGTACCGGGAGGGTGACGAGGAGGAGCTTGCGTACCTGGCGTTCACCCGGGCGGCGCAGGCGGCGTTGCCGCTACTGCATGCCGACCCCAACGCCCCCCGCCGCCGCGTGGTGATCTCCGCAGACGTTCCGGTCGTCGGTGATGGAGAGCTCGGCTCTAGCCAGGTGCAGGTCGTGGGCCCGGTGCGTCGGTCAGCGGTCGCGGCGATCCACATCGACGGGGAGGACGCGGAGGCGGACGTGACCGCGGCGGTGGCGGCGGTGCCGGCGGCCGCTGCGGGGGACGCCGACGCGCAGGTGGTCGTCGACGGCGCTGAGGATCACGAGCTCGAGTGGTACGACGTGTCGGAGCTGGACCACCTCGTCTCGGACTGAGCCCGCGTCGTCACGCCCCGGTCGATGGCCCGGGCTCCTGTGGCGAGTCCTCGTCGTGCTCCTCGGAGGTCTCTTCGGACGGCGGCAACGAGCGGCCGAGCAGGAAGATCGCCACCAGCGCGCCGGCGAACAGGACGATCAGTGCGCGGTTCAACCGTGCCGCCGCCAGGTACTGCAGGTAGGTCTCGTCGGCGGCGGCCTCACTCACCAGCTGGAACAGCTGGGCGCCGCCGAGCCGGGTGAGGGCCTCGGCGATCAGCACCAGCACGCCTGGTGCCGCCCCTGCGACGAGGAACTGTGGCCACCGTGGCGTGTCACCGTAGCGGCGTAGGTACGTGTACGCCAGGAATCCGGCCACGAGCCCCGCCGACAGAGACGAGACGAAGGCCACCCAGGCGCTGGCGGTGAGTATCGAGGCATGCGTCTCGCCGGCGCCGAAGAGGGCGAGCAAGTCACCGTCGAAGAGGGCGACGGCGAGTCCGACGAGGAAGACACCGAGTGATCCGAGCACTCCCGCGGCGACGGTCACCGGCGGTGGCGCGGCGGCGAGTAGCCCGCCGACTCCCGCGGTGGCCACGATCGCCGCGCAGATCATGGGTCGGGAAGGAAGCTCGCTGTACCCGACGGCGATGGCGGCGGCGACAGCCCCGCCGAGCAGCGCGCCGGTGCCGGCGCCGACCCCGTAGCGCAGCGCCGGACGGCGGCCCGCGGCCCGACGGGTGACCAAGGTGACGGTAGCCAGGCCTACCGCTACTCCGGCGACGAGACTGGCGATGGTGACCGACGGCAGCGCCACCGCGGCCCGCGCGGCGGCCACCGGGTCGAACTCGGCGAGCGGGCCGAGGCCGCGTCGGACCGAGACCAGCGTCGCGACCAACCACAGCAGGCTCAGGCCAGCGAGGGCACCGGTCCATGGTGTGCGCGTCGCCGGTGCGTCACTGGTGTGTCCGGACGGGGCGTTGGTGGGCTGTGGTGCGCTGGTCATGGCGCTCCTCTGCGTTGAGCGGTTAGGTCACCGGTGCCCAGGCTACGCCGATGTTCACCACTGGTCTTTGGCCGATGACGCGTCCCACGTGGGAGGATACAAAAGGGGCAAATCTTGACCTCGCCGTCGGTCGAGATTCAGGAGGGGGCAATGGATGGCGTCTTCGCGGTTCCACCGCCGCGCAACGAGCCGGTGCAGGACTACGCACCCGGCAGCGCGCAGCGCGAACGCCTCCAGCGGCGTCTCAGCGAGCTGTCTGGCGCGTCGCTTGAGTTGACCATGACCATCGCGGGTGAGCAGCGACCCGGCGGCGGTGCTCCGATCGAGGTCGTTGCTCCACACCGGCGGCACCATGTGTTGGGTGTCACCCGTAACGCCACCCACGCCGACGCGGTGGCGGCGGTGAGGGCGGCGCGCGAAGCGGCGCCGCAGTGGCGCGCGATGGACTTTCACGATCGGGCGGCGATCTTTCTGCGCGCTGCGGAGCTCCTGTCCGGCCCGTGGCGGGACACCCTCAACGCGGCGACCATGCTCGGTCAGTCCAAGAGCGTCGTGCAGGCGGAGATCGACGCTGCCTGTGAGCTGATCGACTTTCTGCGTTACAACGTCTACTTCGCCAGCCGGATCTACGCCGAACAGCCTCAGTCGGCGCCGGGCACGTGGAACCGCATGGACCATCGTCCGTTGGAAGGCTTCGTCTACGCCGTCACACCGTTCAACTTCACCGCTATCGCCGGCAACCTGCCGACTGCGCCCGCGCTCATGGGGTGCACGGTGATCTGGAAGCCCTCCCCGAGCCAACAGCTCGCCGCCCACTTCACCATGCGGTTGCTGGAGGCGGCGGGACTGCCACCCGGGGTAATCAACATGGTGACCGGAGACGGTGTTGAGGTGTCCCAGGTGACGTTGGTGGACGAGAACCTCGGCGGCATCCACTTCACCGGCTCCCCGGCTACCTTCGAGTTGTTGTGGCGGGCGGTCGGGGAGAACATTTCCCGCTACCGTGACTTTCCACGAGTGGTCGGTGAGACGGGCGGTAAGGACTTCATCATCGCGCACTCCAGTGCTGAACCGGATGCCTTGCTGACCGCACTGATTCGAGGAGCGTTCGAGTACCAAGGCCAGAAATGCTCTGCCGCTTCGCGGGCCTACGTTCCTCAATCACTGTGGACGTCAGGCTTTCGGGACCAGCTGGTCGGTGTAGTGGAGTCGCTCACGTACGGTGACGTGACCGACTTTCGGCACTTCGGTGGGGCGGTCATTGACGCCCGAGCGTTCGCGCGCCTGGCGTCGGCGTTGGAGATGATTCGCGGTTCGGATGCCTGCCGAGTCATCGCGGGTGGGACGTGTGACGACTCCGAAGGATGGTTTGTGCATCCGACCGTGGTGGAGTGTACGGATCCGACACACAAGCTTTTCACCACCGAGTACTTTGGACCCCTTCTCGCCGTGTACGTATACGACGACGCCGACTTCGAGAACGTGGTGCGTCAGGCCGAGTCCGTCGCGCCATACGCGTTGACGGGAGCGGTGTTCGCCACTGACCGCCGGGTCTTGGCCTGGGCCAGCGATGTGCTCCGGTACGCGGCGGGGAACCTCTACCTCAACGACAAGCCGACCGGCGCGGTGGTTGGCCAGCAACCGTTCGGGGGCGCCCGTGCCAGTGGCACGAACGACAAGGCGGGCTTCTGGCAGAACCTGGTGCGTTGGGTCTCGCCACGGGTGGTGAAGGAGACTTTCGTCCCGCCCACCCATTACCGGTATCCCCACATGGATTGAGCCGGAATTGGCTCTCAGTCACCCTTTCGGTATCGCACAGTAAGGCCTATGACACTCATCGCCGAGCTCTCGGTATGAAATCGTGCGGCCGGACCCTAAACGGTCAGCCAGGCGATAACCGCCCACGAGGGGTCACAGGGTTGGACAGTCAGACTCCGACAGTGGACTTTAGAAGCCCTACAGTGGAAGAAGTTTTCCCAGGATATGATGGACGTGTTCCCAAAATGGTGGCAGCATAGATTCATGGCACAAACTGGAATCAACGCAACGGCGGCCGCGCTCCTCGGACTGTTGCACGAGGGGCAGATGACTGGCGGCCAACTCATGGCCCGCGCCGAAGAGCGGTTGGGTCTGTTCTGGTCCATGACTCGCAGCCAGGTGTACCGGGAGCTTCCGGCCCTGGCGGAGATGGGCTACGTGAAGCTCGGCAAGCCGGGTCCGCGGGCGAGTCAGCCGTACTCCATCACCCCGGCGGGTCGGCGTGCCTTCCAGCGCTGGCTGGCCGAGGAGCCGGGCCGGGACGCGCTGCGCAACCCGGTGGCGCTGCGCATCGCCTTCGGTGACAAACAGTCCGCGGCGCAGCTGGGCAAGCTGCACGAGCAGGCGGTGGCGCACCACAACGAGAAGCTGGCCCAGGCGCGCGAGCAGGTCCGAGACGTCCGCAAGGAAGGTGACGAGTGGGGGGCGGCCGCTCTGGAGTTCGCAGTGAACTACCACAGGGCAGCGCTGTCCTGGCTGAAGAACGTTCCGGCGGGCAAGTAACCCGGCTAGACCGCAGCGGTCGGCCCACCCGCCCTGGGCCGGCCGCTGGCGGGCGCTGCCGGGCAGCGTAGTGTTGGTGGACGTGACCGCAGCAGTTGACTACGCCGACCGCATCAAGCGCCTCGACTCGACGCTGCGCAACATCGAGGCGGTGCTCGACCTCGACAAGCTCCGGCGGGAACGCGCCGCGCTGGAG
>CAYTMR010000185.1:0-6157 GCA_964438855.1 uncultured Micromonosporaceae bacterium | reverse complement strand
GGCTGCTCAGCAGCGTGTGACCAGGGCGCGATAGGGCCGGTCGACGCTCGTCGACCGGCCCTTCGTCGCGCGCCGCGGCTACGCCTTCGCCCGGACCACCGGCCCCGCCGCGGCCTTTGCCCGGGTGAGCCGGCGGCGCCGGGTCGGCAGCCCGAACGTGGGGTTGGCGACGTTCCAAGCGGCGCCGGTGCAGATCAGTTCCTTGTACCGTGCGGCGAGCCGCCCGGTCAGGGCCGCCCGCACGGCACGGTCGTCGGCGGTGACCACCTGGATGAGGCCCTCCCTGCGGCCCAGTGAGACACACTGGGCGAAGTAGCGCGGCGGCGTGTCCCGGACCTTGCCACCGGTCAGGCGCGCCACGATCACGTCGGCGGCCCGCCAGGCCGTCTGGCCGCCCGAGGCGCACGACATGCGCAGCGGCTTGTCGCCCCGGCCCATCGCGTAGGCGGCGTCGCCGATGGCGTACACGTCCGGATGCGAGACCGACCGCATGGTCCCGTCGACCACGATCTGGCCGCCGTCGGTGACCGCCAGGGTCGTGTCCTTGGCGATCGGGTGGACCGCGAAGCCGGTCGCCCACACGGTCACCGCCGCCGGGACGGCCGTGCCATCCGCGGTGACCACGCGACCGGCCTCGACGCCGGTGACAGTGGTGTGCTCGTACCCGGTGATCCCGAGCTTGCCGAAGACCTTGCGCACGTGCTGGCGGCCCTTGGGCGAGAGCCAGTCGCCGAGCCCGCCGTTGGTGGCGAGGGCGACCTCCAGGTCGGGGCGGGATTCGGCGATCTCGGTGGCGGCCTCCAGACCGGTCAGGCCGCCGCCGACGACGAGTACGGTCTGCCCGGCGTCGAGGCGACCGAGGCGTTCGCGCAGCCGCAGCGCCCCGGGTCGGCTGGCCACCTCGTAGGCGTGTTCGGTGACACCCGGGATGCCGCCGCTGTTCCAGCCGCTGCCGAGGGCGTAGACGAGCGTGTCGTAGGAGAGTTCCTCGGTGCCGTGCGGGTCGACGACGGTGACGGTTTTGCGGTCGGCGTCGAGGCCGGTCACCTTGGCGATCTTCAGCTCGACGCCGGTGCCGGCGAACATGTCGCGGAGTGGTCGAGGCTTGAGATCCTGACCGGCCGCCAACTGGTGCAGGCGGATACGTTCCACAAAGTCGGGTTCGGCGTTGACGACGGTGATGGCGACTTCCTCGCGGTGCAGCCGTCGGGCGAGGCGACCGGCCGTCATGGCTCCGGCGTATCCGGCCCCGAGGACGATGATGCGGTGCGGCATGTGCGTGCTCCCGTCTTACTTGGGTTCACCCCTTGAACCGGGCAGCGCCGCCGTACCTGACAGGAGCGCGCTATGAGGTAGCTCACAGGTCAGGCGAGGGTGAAGAGCGGCTCGCCGTGGTCAGTGGCCGCCCACAGCGCGGTGGCGCGCGCGAGCTTGTCCGGGTTGCCCTGGCCGCGTATCGCGGCGATGCCATCGGCGGTGACCTCCAGGCACAGAACGGTGACGACCCGGCCGGCCAGGACCGCCACGAGGGCGGGTTCGCCGTTGGCGGTCGAAAGGTAGACCTGGGGCATGCCGCCGACGATCGTGCGCACGCCCTTGCCGAGCTTGAACAGGCCCCGCACGACCTTCGCGACCGCGACGGCGCCCACGATCGCCCTGGCCCGGGCCGGCACCTTGCCGCCGCCGTCCCCGATCACGACGGCGTCCTCGGTGAGCAGCCGCACGAGCGGCTCCACCTGACCGGTGGTTGCGGCCGCCAGGAACTCCTCGACGACCCGCCGGGCGGCGGCCTCGTTGACCTCGGCGCGGGTCCTGCCCTCCGCGACGCGCTTCTTGGCCCGGTGGAAGAGCTGCTGGCTGGCGGCCTCGGTGATGTCGAGGAACTCGGCGATCTCCCGGTGCGGGTACTCGAAGGCCTCGTGCAGTACGTACACCGCCCGCTCTTTGGGGGAGAGGCGCTCCATGAGCACCAGGACCGCGTACGACACCGACTCGCGCTGCTCGGCGGTGTCGGCCGGGCCGAGCATCGGATCCCCGGCCAGCAGCGGCTCGGGCAGCCAGTGCCCCACGTACGTCTCGCGGCGCGCCCGGGCGGAGGTGAGCTGGTTGAGGCAGAGGTTGGTGAGGACCTTCATCAGCCAGGCCTCAGGCACCTCGATGCGGTCGACGTCGGCGGCGTGCCAGCGCAGGAACGTCTCCTGCACGGCGTCCTCGGCCTCCCCGACCGTGCCGAGAAGGCGGTAGGCGATGGCCTCCAGGCGCGGCCGGAAGGCCTCGAACCGCTCGACGTTCTCCGCGGTGGGGGGCATCGTCCGACTGTAGCTTCGGTCAGCCCACGATCGCCAAGGGCCCGACCTGTCGCTTCGGCTGCCACCCGGCCCGGGTGGCAGCCGACGTCGGGCCGCCGACGGAGGAGCAAACCCGCTAACGGGGCGCCCGGCTCAGCTGGTCGCGCAGACGGTGCCGTTGTTGACGAAGGAAACGGGCGGTGGGTTGGTGCCATGCCAGGTGCCGCGGAAGCCGACGGTGACGGTCGCGCCCGCCGGCACGGTACCGTTCCAGGCTTCGTTGGTGACCACCACCTGCGCCCCCGACTGGGTGTACCGGCCGTTCCACGACTGGGTGACCTCCTGACCAGCGGAGAACGACCACCTCAACTCCCAGCCGTCGCCGGGGCGCGCCGCCGTCCACACCCCGAGCAACCCGCGCCGATTGTGGGTGCGACCCGGCCGGAGCACGTCGACGACGCTGTCGCGGCGGTGGAGCTGACGTTGCGGCCCGAGGAGTGCGCGGCGCTGGAGGCGCCGTACCGGCCCCGTCCCGTACGCGGTCACACCTGACCCGTTAAGAAGGAGGGAATCGCCGCGGACCACTACGCTCGAGGCGAGCCTGAGATCGGTCGGCCTGTGGGGTGTGGAGGCTGTTCGCGATTGACCGTGGTGGAAAGTGGACCGGACGGGAGGTCCGGGTCCTACGCCGAGCGTTGCGCGGCGTGACGTGCTCGCCTTGACCGGCGCGGTGGCGGCGGCCGCCGTGCCGACGGTCGCCGCAAGGGCGCTGGCGACGGCTGCCGGACTCCTCGTCGGAGCCGGGAGCGTGAGCTCCAGCGGCAAGGAGGAACGGGCGGCGAGGCGGGTCGTGGTCGACGCCTCGTTGCCGCTCCTCGGCGGTGATCGATGACTACGCAGACTCTTACGCACTAACTCGAGCCACGTCAAGGGGTGTTGCGGGTCTCCCGGTAGCCTCCTGCCTAGGACTGCGATCTCCTCATCGCTCAAGAGCCCTCGTGGGTCAGCCCGGGGATGCGTCCGTCTTGGAGGTACTGTGCTCTTCCGGTTTCCAGGACGTCCAGCGCCGTAGCTACCCGCCGCCAGACGTGCGGCCGCAGCCGGATGCGTGCCTGCTCGGGTGTGCAGAAGTCGAAGGCGCGTAGTTCGTCGTCCATCAGCGTGATCCCGGCGATCTGGTCGCCGGTGAGCTCGCCGCCGTCGAAGACGAAGGCCAGCAGGTCGTCCCATGGCCCGTGTGGCGGCACCCAGTCGACGACCAGTAACCTGCCGACCTGGATGTCCAGGCCGAGCTCTTCCCGCAGCTCGCGCCGCGCCGCGTGGGGCGGTGGGCTCGCGGTCACCAAGGAAGAACCGGTGCCACGCTCGCGCCGCGCCGCGTGGGGCGGTGGCTCGTTGGCTTCCGCCATTCCGCCCGGCGTGTCCCAGTCGGGCTTGTACACCGGGTCGACGAGGAGGATCCTTCCGGCATGGTCGCGGATCAGTACGTCGGCGCTGACCCGTTTTCGCGGCTGGATTGCGTTTCCTACGGCAAGGTGTGCTTGCCAGGCTTGAGAATCACCCTCGTACAGCGGCGTATCGGTCACGTACCCTCCTTGTGGCCGCCCGCCAAACTCTCGTCCGCGAGCCACTGGTGCAGCGAGCGGCGTTCGCGCAGCGCCTCCTCTAACCCTAAGAGGAAGTCGGCCACCTCCCTGCTCCCACGGTACGGCGCGAGAAGCTGCCTAAGCTCGAGAAGCTGCCGGATCACGAGGTAGGAGCTGAGCTGAGGTGTGCCGCCCAGGGCCTCCCAGGCTACGAAGCACGCCTGATCGGGCGTACCTTGAGCAACAAGTACTGTCGCGAGTGCAAGCTGGGCGAACGCGCGGCTGCGAGTGTGACTCGTCGGTCGCATGGAGAGGATGTGCTCAGCTTGGTGCCGCGCCCCACTAAGATCACCGAGCAGACGCAGGCATCGACCAACTTCATGGGCGAGCGATGCCTCATCGAAGCGGTTGATCCACGGTGAGCGTTGCTCGGCGTGCGGTAGCCTGAGTGCCTGTTCGGCCTGATGGAGGAGGCTAATGCATTCGTCGGTGCGTCGTAGCGACGCAAAGCCCCGTGCTTGCATCGCGAGCAAGTGGGCTTCGAGTTCGGGCTGAGGGGGTCCGCTAGTCAGGTGCCTTCTACCTTGCTGTGCGAGCGTAATGGCCTCAACCGGTTCACCTTTATGATGAGCTAGATGGCTCATACTCGCTAAGACGTGTACGGTAAGCTGACGGTCCCCCCGACCTTGACCAAGTCAAGAGCTCGTACGAAGTGGCGTCGGGCGGCTTCATCTCGCCCGGCATCATGTGCCATCCATCCAGCCATCTCGGTCAGTGCAGCGGCCGCAGTGAAGATGATTCTGTCCTCTTCGGAGGGCATGCCGTCCAATAGCCTTGGTCCGAGCTCGGTGCGTAGGTAACCTGACGACGGTGGCGTATAGGTGACCACCGCCGACCTGACGGTCCGCCGCGCGGAATGATCTCATCGCAGATGCGTAACTGTACCCGTTCACGGGCTGCGGAGCGTCAGTGAAGTCAGTCGACAGTGGTGCATGCCTAGACAAGTTATGCGAACCGCTACCGTCAAGCCCGCCGGTTGGCGCCGTCTGCGGCCCCAGCAACGTCTGCCGGCCAGCGTCGAGGCTGTGCCTCGATGAGACTAACCCTCGTATGATGTAGAAGCCGAGCTCGGCGTCTGTCTTGGCGTGCAGGATGGCGCGGAATGCTTCCCGGCGCCGCTCTCCGGGCCAGCGGGTTACGCCGCGCTCGAGCTTGCCGATGTCGTTGTGGGATAACGTCTCCTTCTGCCGATACTTCTCCCACAAGTAGGAGTTGATCGCGTCGGCAAGCTCCTGCCGGGACATTGGCCTTCCCGACCCAGAGGGCGATGGTAAGCGTAAGCGCGCGGCACGCAGGAGGTCGTTCGGAGGGTTGGTCGGACGCCTACGCCCCATGATCTACCTCCTGCATCCGTGAGCGCGGTGCCATAGTTGATCAATCCGCTCCCTATCGCGGACTCTTGATGAGGTTGCTTGTTCCGCGACGGCGAGCATGAGAACGGGTAACGCCAGTAGTGTCTGGTATACCCCCTGCTTGGGAGCAATGACCACACTTGCCGGTCGGCAACTTATCCTAGATAGTCTCCCCGAAAGTGTCCCCTTAAGTCGAGCTTCCTACTTCCGCCGCAGTGTGCGACGGTTTGGTGGCTTGAGTGAGATCCCCGACGGGCTGTTTGGCGTAGGTGAGTGATCACCAGCTCCAGGCTTGCTGGGAGGGAGGACGCGGTGGCGAGTGCGTTGAAAGGGAAGGAGTGGAGTCAACAGATCATGTACGGGCGCTCGATCGTCCGTTCCCGCTCTTCCTCTGGTGCGGTCTTGGACTCGCGAGTCTGGGCAGCCGGTGATGTCCACGGCGATCTTGAGTTCGCAGTACCGTCGAGTTGCTGCTGGCGATGCATACTATCTGGCGACCGGGCGGGCACTGGTCTATCAGTACGGTGGGTGGCAGCTGGAGTGCGGTCACCCGCTGGATCGTCGGTCAGTGGGTCAGCAGGGCGAACACGGTCACCTCTCCCTCCGTACCGAAGCCAACTCCCTTCTCGAGAGAGTCCTCTGCCCGCCGTTGGGGGAGTCTTGCGCAGAGGCGATCAGTACCAGCCGGGTTCCGCAACTTGGAGGGTAAGGTAATGACCCACCGCCGACGTCGGCTCACACCAGAGGCTTCGATTCGGCATTGGTTCGGCGCTGAGATGCGCAGCTGGCGTCAGCGCCGCGGGCTGTCGCAGCGCGAACTAGGCCGTGTTTCATAAGTGGGCCTGGGTGATCAAGTTCATGGTGTGTCGCT
>CAYTMR010000184.1:0-6272 GCA_964438855.1 uncultured Micromonosporaceae bacterium | reverse complement strand
GAAGCACTCGGTGGCCCGCCTGGTCGGTGCCCCGCCCGGCTACGTCGGGTACGAGGAGGGCGGCCAGCTCACCGAGGCGGTCCGCCGCCGCCCGTACTCGGTGATCCTGCTCGACGAGGTGGAGAAGGCCCACCCGGACGTCTTCGACCTGCTGCTCGCGGTGCTCGACGACGGCCGGCTCACCGACGGCCAAGGCCGCACCGTGGACTTCCGCAACACCATCCTGGTGCTCACCTCCAACCTGGGCTCCCAGGTGCTCGTCGATCCGACGCTGAGCGACACGGAGCGCCGGAACGAGGTGATGGCGGTGGTCCGTTCCCACTTCAAGCCCGAGTTCCTCAACCGGCTCGACGACATCGTGGTGTTCCACAGCCTGACCCAGGAGAACCTGAGCGCGATCGTGGACATCCAACTGGGCCGGTTGCGGCGGCGGTTGGCCGACCGCCGGCTGACGCTCCAGGTCACCGACGAGGCGCGCGGGTGGCTCGCCAGCCACGGCTACGACCCCGTGTATGGTGCTCGTCCGTTGCGTCGCCTGATCCAGTCGGCGATCGGCGATCAGCTCGCCCGGGCTCTGCTGGCCGGCGAGATCCACGACGGTGACACGGTCAGGGTGGAGCTGGCGCCATCGAAGGATGGGCTGACCGTCACCACCGGCTGACCCATTCCTGGCCTTTGTTCGATAACGTGGGATCGACCTACACCCCATAGGGAGGATCCATGTCTTACGCCACGCCGCCGCCACCTACGCGGCAGCGCCCGGCGGTAGTGACCGCATCCAGCGCTCTGCTGATCGGACTCGCCGTGCTCTATCTGGTCAGCTTCATCGTGCTGCTGTCCCAGATGGGCACCATCAGAGAGGTCACGGCGGAGGTAGCAGCGGGCACTGAGGTCGAGGGTGCGGAAGGAATCATCACCGCAACCACCGTGGGTATGTCCGCCTTCTTCGTGCTCCTGGCAGCCGGGATGGTGGTGCTCGCCATCTTCAACGCCAAGGGCAAGAACCCCTCGAGGATCGTGACCTGGGTGCTGGGAGGGATCCTCCTCTGCTGCAACGGCGGCGGCTTGTTGCTCAGTCAGCTCACCTCCAGCATCCAGACCGGGAACACCGGCGCGACCGGTGGCTTCGACCAGGAGCGCTACGAGAGCCTGCTGGCGGAGCGGCTGCCTGGTTGGTACGAGCCGATGAACACGACCATCAACATCCTCGGGGTCCTGATCCTCCTCGTGGCGTTGATCCTGCTGGCTCTCCCAGCGGCGAACCAGTTCTTCCGCAAGGAGCCGGAGCAGCCCATCGACCCGCCACCACCGGCGTACCCGCCGGCAAGCTGAGCGCCACTGAGACAAGGGGGGACCGGGGAATGTACGCCCCGGGTGTGACTCTCAGCGATCGTTACCGCCTCGAGGAGCGGATCGGCGGCGGCGGCATGGGGGAGGTGTGGCGCGGCACCGACGAGGTGCTGGGCCGCACCATCGCGGTGAAGATCATGCTGCCGTCGCTGGTCCGCGAACCCGGCTTCGCCCAGCGCTTCCTCACCGAGGCTCGGGCCATGGCCAGCATCAACCACCCTGGTGTCGTCGACATCCACGACTATCGCAGTGACGAGGCCGGGGCGTTCCTGGTCATGGAGTACGTGCCCGGCGAGTCACTAGCCCAGTTGCTGCGGCGGGAGGGTGCCCTGCCGCCAGCTCGGGTGATGGCGATGATGGCGCAGGCAGCCGAGGCGCTGGCGGCGGTCCACGCCAAGGGCATCGTGCACCGTGACCTGAAGCCGGGCAACTTGTTGGTGCGCACTGACGGCACCATGATGCTGACCGACTTCGGCATCGCCCGGTCGCCAGAGGCCAACCAACTCACCGCCACCGGCGCGGTCATCGGCACCGCTTCCTACCTCTCACCGGAGCAGGCGCTGGGGCGGCCGGCGGGCCCGGAGTCGGACATCTACGCCCTCGGCGTCGTGGCCTACCAGTGCCTGCGTGGCGAGCCGCCGTTCGACGGGGACAGCCCGATCCAGGTGGCGATGAAACACGTCCGCGAGGAACCGCCCCCGCTGCCGGCGACGATCCCGGCGTCGGTGCGGGCCGTGGTGACGAAGGCACTCGCGAAGGATCCGGAGCAACGCTGGCGTTCGGCCACGGAGTTCGCCGCCGCCGCGCGCGCAGCGGCGGACCCTGCTTCTCGTGCGGGCAGTGCGGGGCCGGCACCGGCAGTCGCACCGACCCGCGTCCCGTCGATCACCGCCCCGACCTACATCCCAGAGTCACCGCCCACGCCACGGCCAGGGCGCGCGACGCCCCCGCCGCGGCCCGCCGCTGCGGCCCGGCCGACCACACCACCGCCCCCTCCGGGGATCTCTCCACGGCCGACGTGGTCGAAACGCGTGTCGCCACCGGCTACTGTCACCATCGCCAGTCTGCTGCTGCTGGTAGCGGCGGCCGGGTTCGGTGTCCACTTCCTCGCCTTCATGAGCGTCTACGACACGATCGACCGGGTCTGGCGGGAGACCTACGCCGACAGCGACCAGCCGCATCTGGGGGCGCTGATGGCCGGGGTCGACCTGGCGATGGCTAGCGCCGTCCTCCTGTTCGGGTTCGTGCTGCTGTTGCTGGCGTGGCGCGTGTACCGGGGTGGACGGACAGCTCGCGGGTGGACCATCGCCCTCACTCTGCTCAGCCTGAGCTGTTGCGGGTCGGTCCTGCTGTTCGGCCAGGCGGCCGGCGGCAACGTGGGGTCGAACCATGCCGACCAGTACCGGGCCTCGGCCCAGTATCAACTGGAACAGGAGCTGCCCGCCTGGGTCGACCTGATCGCGAACACCACCGTCTTGCTCGGCCTGGGGGCGTTGACCCTCGCCACAGTGCTGCTCATCACCGGGCCGTCGAACCGCTACTTCCGTGCCCGGGGACCGGTGGTCCTGCACCCGTACTCCTACCACCCGTACCGGCCACGGTGAGTGATCCATCACAATAACCGCATGGCCGTATCCCGGCGTACCGCGCTCATCACCGGCACCACCGCCGGGATCGGCGCGGCCTTCGCCCGGCGTCTCGCGGCCGACGGCTATGCGCTGGTGCTGGTCGCTCGGGACGCGCAGCGGCTACGTGCCACCGCCCGAGACCTCGACGAGCGTCACGGGGTGCCAGTGGAAGCGCTGCCGGCGGACCTGACCGACGAAGACGGCCTGGCAGCGGTGGAGACCCGGCTGGCGGACTCCACCGCGCCGGTGGATCTCCTGGTGAACAACGCCGGCATGAGCCTCAACCGGGACTTCCTCCAGGCGTCCGCCGCCGACCAGGAGCGTCTGCTGCGACTCAACGTGCACGCGGTCATGCGCCTGACCCGCGCTGCCCTGCCGGGAATGGTCCAACGGCGCCAAGGCGGGATCATCAACGTCTCGTCGGTCGCGGGATTCGGTCCGGTCATGCCCGGCTCCACCTATCCCGCGAGCAAGGCGTGGGTCAACAACTTCACCGCATCGATAGCACCGACCGTACGGGAGCACGGCGTCCGCGTCATGGCGGTGTGTCCGGGTTTCGTCCGCACAGAATTCCATGCTCGTGCCGGTATCGACATGTCGTGGGCACCGCGGTGGATCTGGGTGGACGCCGACGTGGTCGCCGCCAAGGCCCTACGACACCTCGCTCGTGGCCGGATCTGCACTGTCGTCGACTGGCGTTATCGGGTAGCCGTCGCACTCATGCGTGTCATTCCTCGACGGATTGTGCAGGCGGTGGCACGCGACAGTCGCAGACACTGATACGCTCATCATCATGGGTGACTCCGGCAATCTGCGTAAATTAATCACTGAGCTCGCGGTGATTCGTGGACCGGTGACCCTCTCCTCCGGCCAACGAGCCGACTTCTATGTCGATCTGCGTCGAGTGACCCTGCACCATCTCGGCGCTCCGTTGGTCGGGCGGGTGATGCGCGCGCTCACCGCAGACTGGGAGTACGACGCAGTCGGTGGCCTGACACTCGGCGCCGATCCGGTGGCGACGGCCATGCTGCACGCCGCCGCCGCCGAGGGAGTAGCCCTCGATGCGTTCGTAGTCCGTAAGTCTGACAAGACCCATGGCCTGCAACGTCGGATCGAAGGACCGGACGTGGCAGGACGACGAGTGTTGGCGGTGGAGGACACATCCACCACCGGCAACAGCGTGCTTACCGCGGTCGACGTATTGCGGCGGGCCGGAGCGCAGGTAGTCGGGGTTGCGGTTATTGTTGATCGAGGGGCGGGGGATGCAGTGGCTACGACCGGTTTGCCATACCGGTCGGCCTTCACGCCGGCTGACCTTGGCCTTTAGGTCGGAAGATTTGCCGATTAGGTCTAACGACCATGTAGGCAAATCAATGGTGCTGCTGGAAGGATAGAGTACGTGGGAACTGCGCTGGTTGACACAAGTCCAATCGTCTCGCCGCTCGCCGGCGAGCCGATCGAACGTACTGATGCCGAGAAGTTGGCGGGCGTCCTCAAGGCGCTCGCTGACCCGGCCCGGCTACGGCTGCTGAGCCTGATCCAGTCCTCTCCTGAGGGTGAGGCGTGCGTGTGCGACCTGACCGCACCGATTGGTCTGTCTCAGCCGACCGTCAGCCACCACCTCCGTATCCTCACCGAGGCCGGTCTGCTTGAGCGTGAAAAGCGGGGCGTCTGGGCCTACTACCGCCTGGTGCCGACCGCGATCGGCACCGTCGCGGAGCTGCTGACCCCGCCACGCCGGCGCCGGAAGTCTCGCTGACACCCGAGCCGAGTCCAGGCTGAGTGCCTGGACTCGGCTCAGCGAGCACCGCTGACTGCGACGCGAGGGGCCAGGAGTGGGCACCGGAGACCGTCTCCGGAGCCGTGTGAGCACTCCTGGCCCCTCGCGTTTACGTCTGCGGCTTCATCGATTCACTCGGCACGGTGCCGGACCGGGGCGTACGGTGGCAACTCCGCTCCCCTGGCCGCACCATCCGCGAGGCGGCGCTTGGCGCGCCGCTCCACGAAGAAGATCCCGAGCACCAGCGCGGCACCGAAAACGCACAGCCCCACCGCTGCCAGCACGTCGTCCTGCGGCGCGAGCAGCTGCCGGTCCTCGGTCTGCCACGGCCAGACGCCCCGCAAAGCGCCGGCGATGAGACCAGTGGCGGCCACCAGCGTGAGGCGGCGCTGGTGTTGCAGCAACCACTGGAGTCCCTTGACGAACAAGGACAACCCCACCACCATGCCGGCCATGAATACCGCGATGTAGCCGAGGTCGAACTCGCTGACCGCGCGCGAGGTCGGCTCGTAGATGCCGAAGGTCAGCAGGATGAAGGATCCTGAGACGCCCGGCATCACCAGTGCGCAGATCGCGATCGCCGCCGCGACGAACACGATCGGCAGGCCGGGTGAGTCGGCGACCTGAGGCGCTCCGGTAATGAGGAACGCCGCCACCACACCCAACATTGCCACCAGGTAGTCGCGCGGCCGCCACCGGTCGCCCACCATCGTGATCGGTACGACCAGGGAAGCCCCCACCATGCCGAGGAACAACGCCCGCATCTGCACCGGGTAGGCCTCGACCGCGGGGCCGAGCAGTCGCAACGCGATCACCAACGCCGGTCCCATACCGAGCACGACCGGCAGCACCACATCCCAGCGGACCTGACGGAACTCCTCCCGAGCCCGGGCACGGTCGGTGAGCAGAGCCTTGAGCCCACTCACCATGTGCCCAGCGGAGACGATGAGCGCCTCGTAGACCCCGACCACGAGGGCCACCGTCCCACCGCTGATGCCCGGGACGGCCTCGGCGGCCCCGATCAGCCCGCCCCGCACCACGTGGGCGATCCGTGTTCGCGTCGTCATAGCCGAACACAGTAGAGGAGTGCCGGCTGGGCCGGTGCGTGACCGTAGGTCAGCGGTCGTAGTCGTCCTCCAAGTCGACGACGATGGACTGTTCGAACGCGTCCCACTCGCTCACCTCCCAGCCGCGGCGGACCTCATGTGGCTGGTCCTCCGGTCGGGCCGGGGTCGCCTGCTCCGCCGCGTCAGCCGTCGGCGCCTCGATGTCGCGCTCGGCAGGATCGAGGTGGTCCGGGACGACTCCCTCACCTGGTCGGGTCATCGCCGTCTCCTTCCGGTCTCACTCCGGTCCCAGCATGCCTACCACCACCGTACGGGTGCCACCGCGGCCCCGCATCGTGGGAGGGTCGGGAGGTCCGTGCGCACGGCGACACGGATTGAGGAATACTGCCAACGAGGAGGATGCGACCTAGCGCCGCACGTTCGCGCATATCAAGGAGCAGCAATGCC
>CAYTMR010000183.1:0-6276 GCA_964438855.1 uncultured Micromonosporaceae bacterium | reverse complement strand
CGCCCACCCGTACACCAGGGCGCTGCTGTCGGCGGTGCCGATCGCCGATCCGGTCGTGCAACGTTCCCGGACCCGGATCCGGCTCGTCGGTGAGCTGCCCGACCCGACGAACCCCCCGGCGGGGTGTGTGTTCAGCACGCGCTGCCCCGACGTGATCGACCTGTGCCGGTCGACGCCGCCAGCGTCGACGAGTAGCAGCCCGCACACCCGTGCCGCCTGTCATCTCCTTACCCCTTCCGTTCACGACGGCGGCGAGGCCGCCGGATGAGTCCACACCCCTCGGAGGTAGCCCGTGGGAACCCTCGAAGAGCGCATCAGCGCCCTCGAAGCCGTAGAACAGATCAAGGCACTCAAGTACCGGTACCTGCGTGCCTGCGACCGTAAGGACCCCGACGCGTTCCGAGAGTGCTTCGTCGCCGACGGGGCCTTCATCGACTACGGTCCCCGGATCGGCCGGTTCGACGACGCCGACGGGATCGCCGAGGTGTTTCGGAGCTTGGCCCTCAAGCAGGTGGATGGTCGCTACGTGATCTTCGACATGCACCACGCCATGCACCCGGTCATCACCCTCGTCGGTGACGACCAGGCCACGGGTGCGTGGACCCTGCGGTTCCGTCAGGTCAACCTGGTCGACCGGACCGAACGGGTCAGCGCGATCGAGTACGATGACCGCTACGAGCGCGAGAACGGACAGTGGCGGATCCGCTCCAGTCAGGTCTCAATACTGTGGACGATGGTACGGCCACTGCCGGAAGGTTTCGACATCGTGGAGAATTCCTGATGAACCCGGCGGTGGTCGCGTCTGGGCACGGACGGGTGGCGCTGGTCACCGGAGGAAGCAAGGGAGTCGGCCAGGGCATCGCCGTCGGGTTGGGCGAGGCGGGCTGGACCGTGGTGGTCTCGGGTCGCGACGAGGCTCGGTTGGCACGCACGGTGGCGCGTGTGAACGAGGCCGGCGGCCGCGGGTTCGCGGTGCCCTGCGAGCACAGCGTGGACGAGCAGGTGGAGGCGCTGGTACGTGGCGTCGCCGCCGACCACGGCCAGGTGGACCTGTTGGTGAACAACGTCTGGGCCGGGCCGCCCATGAACCACGAACGTCCGGAGCGGCTCTGGGAGCGCCCGCTCGCGGACTGGGATCAGCTGATCGGGATCGGTCTGCGGGCGCACTTCGTGGCGCTCCGGGCCGCCGCCCCGCTGATGATCGCGCGCCGGAGCGGGCTGGTGATCAACGTCTCCTCGGTCGGAACCCGTGCCTACCTCCACTCCACCCTCTACGGCATCTCCAAGGCCGGACTGGACAAGATGACCCACGACGCCGCTCTTGAACTGCGGCCGTACGGTGTCACGGTGCTATCTCTGTGGCCCGGGTTGGTCCGCACCGAGCAGCTCCTGGCCAGAGGAGTGGAGAGCATTGCCGGGGTGCCGGTGGCGGATGCGGAGACGCCCGAGCTGCAGGGGAGAGTGGTCGCGGCGCTCGCCGCGGATCCGCAGGTGCACCGGCGCACCGGCGGTGTGGTGATCACCGCCGAGGCGGCGCAGGAGTACGGCGTCCAGGAGCCCGACGGCCGAGTGCCGATCTCACCACGGACGATGTTCGGCGGCGGGCCGGTCTTTCCCGATCTGCCGCCTGAAAAGGCTGGCCAGACGCGCTGACCGGCGGGTCAGCCCCAGCCGTCGCTCCAACCCCAGCGGCTGAGATCGGTGATGGACGGCTGCCGCTGCTCCACACCGATCCGGCCTCGGTAGAACAGCATCGGGCGTTGTTCGCGACCGTGCTCGAACTGCACGACCCGGCCAATGACCACGTCGTGGTCTCCGGCGACGTGCACGTCGACCACCTCGGCGTGGATCCGCAGGAGCACGTCGTCCAGCACCGGCGTGCCCCAGCGTGACAGCCGCCACTCGATACCGTCGTACTTCTTCCCGCGGCGGGAACCGAACCGGTCGCACAGGTCCACCTGATCTTCGCCGAGCACGTGGACGCAGAAGCGGCCGCTGCGGCGGATTCGTGGCCAGGAGCGTCCCCGGTGGTCAGCGCAGAACAGGATCAGCGGAGGCTGTAGTGATACCGAGGCGAAGGCTTGGCAGGTGAAACCCACCGGCTCACCATCGTCGAACCCGGTGATCACCGTGACACCGCTGGCGAACAACCCCATGGCCCGACGGAACTCCGCTGGCGTGGGTGGGGCTACGCCAGCAGGATCCACCTGTACCACGGGTTCGGTCGTCATCGAAGGTTCACCTCGTACTGCTCGTGTCAGATAGCCGCCTCACCTAACGACGCTACGAGTAGTTCGAACGCGCCCAGAGCGGATCCCGTTGAGTGGAAGGACGGCCACAGACCGTCGGCCGGCGGGCCCCTCTCTCGTCTCGAACCGATCTCAATGACCGGGAGGTGCTAAGCGTCACTCGGACGTGGGCGGGACCAGCCGCCCGGTCGCCTCGTCGGTCCGGCGATGACGGCCCAGGGCCCGTACTTCTCGACCAGTCCCACTGACCGGAAAGCTCCTCGTCTCGGCCCTGCCTGACATCACACCATGGTGTCGGCACCATCCGTGCCCCGACCGGAGATGCGACGGCATGACGAACGAGACCCTGGAGGCGGTGCGCGCCCTGCTACCGACGCTCGCGGAGCGCGCCGAGGCCACGGACGCCAACCGGCGGGTGTCGACCGACACGATCGACAAGCTGGTGCACACCGGGGTGTTTCGGATGCTTCAGCCGGCGAGATGGGGCGGGATGGAGGCGACGCCGCGCGCGTTCTTCGACGTTGTCCGGGAGATCGCGGCGGTTTGCGGCTCGACTGGGTGGTTGGTGTCCCTGCTCGGTGCCCACTGCTGGCAGCTCGGCTTGTTCGAGGAGGCCGCGCAGGAGGAGATCTGGGCGCAGGGACCCGACGTCTTGGTCTCCTCGTCGTACGCACCGGTCGGACGTCTGACGCCGGTCGCTGGTGGCTACGAGCTGTCGGGCCACTGGCGGTTCTCCTCCGGTTGCGAGCACGCGACGTGGGCGCTGCTCGGTGGTGTGGTGGTGGGGGAGCAGAGTCGGCCAGTGGATGTGATGACCATCCTCGTCCCCCGCTCCGACTACGTCATCGAGGACGTGTGGGACGTCATCGGCCTCCGCGGTACGGCCAGTAACGACATCATCATCGAGCGGGCGTTCGTCCCCGAGCACCGGGTGCTGCGGAACTACGACCAGGCGCAGCTGCGCTGCCCCGGTCATAAGGTGAATCCGGGCCCGCTGTACCGGATACCGTTCGGCACCCTCTTCACCACCACCGTCACCGCCCCGCTGATCGGGATGGCCTCCGGGTGCTACCGGTACTACATCGAGGCGATGCGAGACCGGGTCCGGCTCAGCTTGGGCGGCGGCCGGTTCGCCGAGGACCCGTTCGCCCACGTCGCGGTGGCGCGCGCGGCGTCGGAGATCGACGCGGCCATCCTTCAGACCGATCGGAACATCGGCGAGGTGTACGAGTACGCCGCTCGGGGCGAGCAGATCCCGTTCTCGTTGCGGCTTCGTGCGCGTCGCGACCAGGTCCGCGCGACCGAGCGCGCGGTCGAGGCGACCGATCTTCTCTTCAAGACCGCCGGGGGCAACTCGCTGCGCCGTGGTAACCCCATCGAACGGGCCTGGCGGGACGTGCACGCGGGCAGCCTTCACGTCGCCAACGAGGTCGAGCGAGCCTTGGCCATGTACGGCAAGGGCGAGTTCGGTTTGGTCGTGGAGGACAACTTGCTGTGAAGCTTCTACTCCGGTCCGCTGGTGGTGGATGGGGGCGTGGTCAACGCCCCCATCCACCCTCTGAGGTTACGGACGGGCAGTGCTGTCGGTGACTTCCAAGGTGGTCGTCTGGCCTTCGATGACGTTCTGCTGCCTGATCCAGCCGAAGCCCGGGACCAACCAGTACCGGATGGTGGCGTCGGCGTCTCTGCCGATGCTCAGCCGCATGGCCATGGCGACATCCACGACGTACGTGTCGAAGGTGCCGAGCCCCGTGGTGATCGTCTCGTAGCCGGCACCGCTGACGGTGAAGGTGACGTCGTTGACGACACTCTGTCCCTGCCCGGAGATCGTGACCGTCGCGTTGCCCTCTGTGGTGGCGCCGCTCTCCATGTCCTCGATGGAGGGAATGACGAGGTCGTCACCGGCGGTGGTGATGGAGGCGTCGGCGACGACGCTGTCCATGCCTGCGAAGAACTCCGCTAGCGACATGACCAGGCTCCCGTCGGACGCGGTGGTGTAGGTGGCCTCCGCGCGGAACGACTCCAGGCCGGAGATGGTCTGCTCGGTCCGTACCACCGTGCCGGAAGCGTTTTCCTCGACGTCACGTACCGTGACGACGCTCTCAACGCCATCATCCACATTGGAATAGGTGACCTGAGCTCCTTCCACGGCCGGGTAGAAGTAGAGGGCTCCACTCGACGTGGTCTGCTCGCCCTGGTCATCCGCGGTGGTCGGTTGCGTGGTTGGTTGCGTGGTCGGGTCCTGAGCCGGGACGTCATCACAGGCGGTGACGCCGACGAGCGTGGCCGCCGCGACGAGCACCGCCATACGCCGCAATCCTGAGATCGTGGTCATGGGGTGCACCGTACCGGGCAGCAGCAACCAAACCGTCCCAGAGGCGGTCGCGCCGTCGCCTCGTGACGAAAATCGGCTGACCTGCGATGTCGACGCGAGATGTTGTCGCGTTCGCCTGCGAAGGTGCCCACCGCTACCGATACTGGCAACACAGCGTGGTGTACGTAACACCTGGGATTCCGCACGCAGCGTCGGAGGGTGGGGAACTTGGCGACCTACGAGTACCGGTGTGCCCAGCATCGCACCTTCACGAAGTCGTTCCCGATCGGTAAGGCGGCCAGTGACGCACCCTGTCCCGTTTGCGGGGGGAGTGCACCCCGGGTGATGTCGTCCCCGGCGCTGGCTCGCACACCCCGCCGCGTGGCCGCAGCGATCGAGCAGGCGGCCCGCAGCGCCGAGGCGCCGGAGGTCGTGTCGTCGCTTCCGAAGTGCCGAGCACCGCGGCGCCCGACCAACCCAGCACACGCCCGCCTACCCAAACCCTGACAACGGTTCGCGAAGGGAAGTAGCCATGCCCGAGGTTCTATTCCCACTGGATTCGACGAAGAAGTTCACCGAGCAGGAGAAGATCGGCCACAACCGATGGCACCCGGACATTCCACCCGTCGCCACGGTGCGGCCGGACCAGTCGTTCCGCGTGTACTGTCGGGAATGGTTCGACGGCGCGATCGAGAACAACGATTCAGCTGAGGACGTCCGACACGCTCCACTGAACATCGTGCACGCACTCAGCGGCCCGTTCGCCGTGGAAGGCGCCGAACCTGGGGACCTGCTCGTGGTGGACATCCTCGACGTCGGTCCGTTGCCGCAGGAGGACTCGGGCCCTCTGGCGGGTCAGGGATGGGGTTACACCGGAATCTTCGCCAAGCAGAACGGCGGGTCGTTCCTCACCGACTTCTTCCCGGATGCGTACAAGGCGGTCTGGGACTTCAAGGGGCAGAAGGCTACGTCGCGGCACATCCCTGGGGTCACCTTCACCGGGATGATCCATCCCGGTTTGATGGGAACCGCTCCCTCGGCCGAACTCTTGGCGCAGTGGAACCAGCGGGAGTCGGCGTTGCGGGCCACCGATCCGCAACGGGTGCCACCCCTGTCCCTGCCCCCGGAGCCGCAGGGTGCGATCCTCGGGTCACTGAGCGGCTCCGACTTCGATCGCGTCGCGGCTGAGGCGGCGCGCACCGCTCCACCGCGGGAGAACGGCGGTAACCAGGACATCAAGAACCTCACCAAGGGAAGCAGGGTCTTCTACCCGGTCTACGTTCCCGGCGCCAACCTGTCCGTCGGCGACCTCCACTTTTCCCAGGGCGACGGGGAGATCACGTTCTGTGGCGCGATTGAGATGGGCGGCTTCATCGACCTGCACGTCGATCTCATCAAGGGCGGGATGGCCACGTACGACGTCTCCGCCCCCGTGTTCATGCCGGGCAACACTGACCCGCAGTACTGTCAGTGGCTCACCTTCACCGGAATCTCCGTGACCACCGACGGTGAACAGCGCTACCTGGATTCTCAACTGGCGTTTCAGCGCGCCTGTCTGCACGCCATCGACTACCTGACCAAGTTCGGCTACAGCCGAGAACAGGCCTACCTTCTCCTCGGCGCCGCACCGATCGAGGCGCGGTTCTCGGGAGTCGTGGACATCCCCAACTCCTGCGCCACCCTCTACCTACCGACGGAGATCTTCGACTTCGA
>CAYTMR010000182.1:0-6302 GCA_964438855.1 uncultured Micromonosporaceae bacterium | reverse complement strand
CTAGTCGACAGTACACCGCTCACTGTCGAAGCCGCTGAGGCGTACCTGGCCAAGCAGGCGTTCCACACGGGGATGCCCGGGTTCGTGAGGGCCGAAGTCGAGCGCCTTCTGCGATGGCGGAGCGACCCAACTGGGGTGGTCGACCCCGCCGCCGTGAGGCAGGCGCTCGCAGCGGCAGGACACCAGAGCTGGCATGGTCGGCTGACCTTCGAACCCGGCGGGGCGGTCGAGGTCAGTTCTCCTCCCTCGCTGGGAGTCGACGATTGCCTCACCCGCACAGCCAGCGATCTCGTCGCTGTCGAGACGGCCTTGAAAACAGCGGGCATCCTCACCGTGGACAGCGCGCTGGATCCGGTGCGATCGCCGCACCGAGTCGTCTATGCGCCGCGCTACGACGCGATGGAAAGATTCTTCGACCGTGACGGTGACGCCGGCCGCTGGATGATGTGCTCTACCGCCTCTGTCCAGGTCTGTGTGGACGCCGGCCACGAGTCCGGGCCGCTCGGCTTTCGACGTCGATGGGCGCTCGCCCACGCGATCGGACCGGTACTGGTCGCCGCGTTCGCGAACTCGCCGCTGCGCTCGTCGCGCCCAACCGGGTGGAGATCCAGCAGGCAGGCGGTCTGGCAGCAACTCGACCCATCGCGGACCTTCCCGCCGAGTGCGGGTGATCCCCGTGAAGCGTGGGCGAGATACACACTCGACGCCAGCGTGATGTGCATCCGCGACGACACGGACACCTGGGCGGTTCCGCAGGGCCTGACCTTTCGACAGTGGCTGCAGACCGGCCAGCCCCGGCAGCCCACATTAGATGATCTCGACTACCATGTCACCACGTTATTCCCACCGGTACGCCCACGCGGTTACCTCGAGCTGAGGATGATCGACGGCCAGGCCGGCGGATGGTGGGTGGTGCCCATAGCGGTCGTCGCCGGGCTCTTCGGCGACGCCGTCGCCGGTGACGAGGCCTTCGCTGCGACCGAACGACTGCACGCGACCACCGCACACTACCGGTCGGGCCCGTGCTCTCAGGCTGCCCGTTACGGTTTGCGTGATCCGTTGATGGCCACCGCCGCGCTCGAGGTGTTCCTCGCCGCCTACGCCGCCCTCGCACGCCAGGATGTCACCAGACCGGTGCGTGAGGCGGTGGCAGCGTTCATCGAGCGGTACGTGTCCCGTGGCCGGACACCGGCCGACGACCTGTTGGAGGCGTTGCCGGAGAGGGCGTGACCGTCTTGACCACCAGCGGTGCTCAGTACAAAGCGCCACTCACCCACCGGCCTTCGTGAAGCGAGGCGTTTCTCGTGCGCCAGCCCCAGGATCCGGTGCTCACCGTGCTCACGTGGTGAGGACAACCGGTCGCCGACGGAAGGCGAACCTTGTCGACCGCCGCGCGGCCGCGCCGCCGGCGGCGCTGCCGCGCTTCGATGCTCGGTCTTCTCAGGCGACTACTGGATGCGCCTCCCGCCACCAGGACGTGACGTCCCCGCGGTGGTTGGCCGGGCGAGGCAGCTGGTAGTGGTCTCGCAACGTGGTACCGGTGTAGTCGCTACGGAAGATGCCTCGGCGCTGCAAGATCGGCACCACGTGGTCGACGAACGCCTCCAGACCCGCGGGCAGCACCGGTGGCATGACGTTGAAGCCGTCAGCGGCCCCGGCGCGCCACCACTGCTCCATGGCGTCAGCGACCTGCTCGGGAGTGCCGGCGACGGTACGGTGGCCACGACCACCGCCGAGGCGCCTGATGAGTTGACGCACGGTGAGCCGTTCGCGCCGAGCCAGACTCACGATCAGGGTGTAACGGCTCTTGGCGCCCTCGATCTCATCCTCGTCCGGTAGCGTCACCGGTAGCTCCGCGTCGAGTGTGAGATTGTCAGGGTCTACCCGGAGAAGGTCGGCCAGTTGCCGCTTGGCGTACTCGGGGCGAATCAGGTCATCGAGCTGAGCTTCGAGCGCGAGCGCCTCGGATTCCGTGGCGCCGATCACCGGCACGATACCGGGAAGGATCTTGATGGTGTCGGGATGGCGGCCGAGCCGCCGGGCTCGGTCCTTGAGGTCACGGTAGAACACGCGGGCGTCGTCGAGGGTCTGCTGCGCGGTGAAGACCGCCTCCGCGAAGCGAGCCGCGAGAATCTTCCCGTCCTCGGACGAACCTGCCTGGACGAGGAGCGGGTAGCCTTGGGGCGACCGCGGAACGTTGAGCGCCCCGGCGACCTGAAAGAACTCACCGCGATGGTTCGGTGGATAGATCTTCGCGTCGTCGCCCCACACCTGCGACCTTGTCACCCATCGGGGCCTCGTCGTCCCAGCTGTCCCACAGTTTCAACGCGACCTCGACGAACTCCGCAGCGCGCGCGTACCGGTAACGGTGGGGCGGCAGCTGGTCCAGATTGAAGTTACGGGCCGCCTCCAGGCCAGCGGTCGTGACGATGTTCCAGCCCGCTCGGCCGCCGCTGATGTGGTCCAGTGAGGCAAAGCGTCGGGCGAGGTTGTAGGGCTCGTTGTAGGTGGTCGACGCCGTGGCAATCAGTCCGATGTGCTGTGTCACGCCGGCGAGTGCGGTCAACAGTACCGTCGGTTCCAGTGCCCCGGCGGGACGGCGACCGACGCTGTTCCACAACACCGGGCTGTCGGCCAGGAAGACCGAGTCGAGCTTTCCACGTTCGGCGACGCGGGCTAGGTGCTGATAGTGAGATACATCGACGTGCGCGAAAGGGTCGCTTTCGGGTAGTCGCCAGGCGGCTTCATGGTGGCCGACGTTCATGAGGAAGGCATTGAGGTGCAGTTGGCTCACGTATGTGTCCTTTCGACGACGCCCAACGCGCCGAGTAGGCGCTCACGGTAGGCGTAGAAGGCGGGTTCCGTGCGAGTCCATCGAGGTGGTAGTTGGATCTGTTCTTCGACGGCGATGCGTCCATCAGCGAGGACGAGAACGCGGTCGGCGAGTGTGATCGCCTCGTCGACATCGTGTGTGACCAGGAGTACCGCCGGACGGTGGCGACGGCACAACTCGATGAGGAGGTCGTGCATCCGCATGCGGGTCAGCGCGTCCAGGGCGCCGAACGGCTCGTCGGCGAGGAGGAGCGCCGGTTCACGGACGAGCGCGCGAGCCAGCGCCACCCGCTGCTGCTCTCCACCGGAGAGCTCCACCGGCCAGGATTCCTCACGCCCGGCAAGGCCGACCTCCGTCAGAGCGGCCCGCCCTCGCCGGACGGCGTGCGAGTCCTGCATGCCGAGGACGACGTTGTCCAGCACCCGAGTCCAGGGCAGTAGCCTGGCATCTTGGAACACCACTGCCCGGTTCGCCGGAGCGTGGATCTCACCAGTGCCGACCAGATCATGGTCAAGCTGCGCTATGGCGCGCAGCAGCGTGCTCTTGCCCGAGCCGCTGCGTCCCAACAGGGCTACGAACTCGCCGACCGCGATGTCCAGGTCGATGCCGTCTAGGACGGTCCGCTCGCCGTAGCGGCGGACCAGCCTGCGGATCCGGACTGCCGGTCGGGGAGTCAGGCTAGGGTGCGTCGCCACGCCAACAACCTCCTCTGCGCGATTCGGACGACACCGTCGGAGGTAAATCCGAGCAGGCCGTAGAGCACGAGCCCGACGACGATGACATCGGTTTGCCCGTAGGAGCGGGCGAGGTCCATCATGTAGCCGATACCGCTCGTCGAGTTGACCTGTTCGACCACGACCAGCGACAGCCAGGCGGCCACCACGGCGAACCGGGCGCCGAGCAGAAGCCCTGGCAGAGCACCTGGTAACACGATGTGACGGATGAAGGCGACCCGTCCCAATCCGACTGACTCGGCAAGCTCGACATACCGGTGGTCGATCGTCCGCAGACCGTTGTGCGTGTGGATGTAGATCGGCACCAGGACGCCGAGCATGATGGTGACGACCTTCATCTCCTCGCCGATGCCGAACCACAGAATGAGCAGTGGGATCAGCGCCAGCGCTGGCACGGCTCGCTTGATCTGGATCGGCCCGTCGAGGAGCGCCTCTCCCCCATCGACTGAGCCCGGAGAACAAGGCCAGCATCAGTCCTGCCAGGACACCGAGCGCGAGACCGATACCGGCCCGCCGAGTGGAGATGGCCAAGTGTTCACCGAGTCGCCCGTCGAGGGTCAACTCCACCGCGGTCTGAGCGACGGTCCACGGCTCGGAAAGGACCCGCGGGTCCAGCACACCGGTTGCCGATGCCACCGTCCAGGCGGTGAGCAGCAGAAGCGGGCCGATTAGGGGGCCGCCGCGAATCGGACGACCGGGGCCGAGTCGCCGTCGTCGAGCCTCGATGCTCGACGGGGCATGGGCGGTGGGTGTCGGCATCGTCTGATCGATCACCGGAGCAGTCATTCCGTCGTTCCTATCGCGTCAGCGGCCACGGCTTCGTAGCGGCGGTCGTACAGGTCAGCCGCAGCGAACGGCTCGTTGCCGGTCTCCTCGGCGAGGAGGTCGATGGTCTCCTGATGGCGGGTGATGACCTCGCTCCAGTCGGCTGGGATCTCCGGCTCTCCGGCCGCCTCGACCAGCCACTGGCCGTCCTGTGGACTCAACCCTTGGTCCTGGACGTAGTAGCGCTCGATCCACTCCTGCGGATGCTCGTAGACCCAGAGCGTGGCGTGCGCCCAGTGTTGGACATACTCCCGGATCGCCGCAGCCTTCGCAGGATTGGCGAGGACCGTCGCCGGTGCGTACAGGTGGCTGGGGTCGTCACGAAGGCCGTGCGGGATGGTGCGTGCGCCATCCGGACCGTAGTTGGCGAGGTACCTCCGGATGGATACGCCTCCGAGCGGGGCCACGTCGACCTCGCCACTGGCGAGCGCGGTCGGATAGACGTCGGGGGTGGTGCTGGCGAGCTCCACCAGTTCGACGTCGTCCTTGGTGAGCCCGGCGGCCTGCAAGACTCGCAGGACGAGCGCTCCCTGCGCCTGCCCAGGGCTGTAGGCGACGCGCCAACCTCGTAGGTCGGACAAGCTCGTCACCGGCACCCCCGGCGCGATGCCAAGCTGGTAGATCGGATGGCTGATCGGATCGCGGCGGAACTTCGCGGCGACGATCCGGGTCGGCAACCCCGTCCACGCTGCGTGGATCGGTGGGATGTCTGCGACCGCGCCGAGGTCGAGAGCACCGGCTCGGAACGCTTCGAGTGTCAGAGGACCACCGGAGAAGTTCGCCCACTCGACCTGGAACGACAACGCGTCGATCCGGCCGGAGAATTCGAGGGCCTTCTGGGTGACCGGGTCTCCGATCACGAGCGTGGTACCGGCCGGTACCTGGTCCTGAAGGGGTTGTTCGAGGGCGGCGTGCACGGCAGCGCTCGGGGTGTCGCGGCGGCAGCCGGCGACACCTGCCGCTACTGCGACCACCGCTGTGGTCAGCACGGTACGGCGGCTGATGCGACGTGTCATCGTATCTCCTTTAGAACGCCAACGTGGGCACCCGAGCCGACGCTCGCGTTGCCACGGTGTCGAGGAAGGTGGCGAGGACGCGGTCGAGGGCGGCAGCAGCGGCACCCTCGACACTGACGCCGCTGTCCTGCTCCGTGATCCAGGTGTCGAGGAGGAAGTAGCCCGGTACCACGTGTGCTGCGCCTAATGCCGTCAGCACTGGTCGAAGGGCGTAGTCGATCGCGAGCACGTGCGCGAGACTGCCACCGGTTGCGAGCGGAAGTACCACCTTGCCCGCCAGCGCACGCTGCGGCAGGAGGTCCAATAGCGCCTTGAGGACGCCGCTATAGGCGGCCTTGTAGACCGGCGTGGCGACGATGAGACCGTCTGCTTGGGATATCCGTGCGGCAACGTCGACGATGGCGGGGTGGGAGGGGTCGGCGCCAAGAAGCGCTTCCGGCGGAACGTCTCGTACCGTTACCACCTCCCACTCGGTGTCGACGGCGACTCGGGTGGTGAGGTGCTTGCTTCCACGGGAAGTCTGGAGACGCGAAGCGTCACGACATAGGGGAGTAAGGCGCCGAACTGCGCCCGTAATGGTCAGGTCAGCCAACCGGGAGATCCGGCGGCACGTGATGTCGGTGCAGACTCAACAGCCGCAGCTGCAGACACGAAGGAAGTCGACGAAACGGCGCCGTACGAGGCTGAGGCTCTGATGACGGCTCCGCAGGTGCATACCGGAAATCGCAGGTTGTCAGGGGGTGGCGAGCCAGGCCCTGTGAGCAGAGTCACCCATCTAGCCTATGGGTGCAGTAGGAAATTGGTTCGGCGTACACGCAAAGAAGGGGCGCCATCGTCATCGATGGCGCCCCACCGGGAGGGAGTGTGGCTTACTTGAGCCAGGTCGCCCGCCTG
>CAYTMR010000181.1:0-6379 GCA_964438855.1 uncultured Micromonosporaceae bacterium | reverse complement strand
CCTCGATCACCACGGTCGGAAGGACGTCGTGCCAGGTGGGGGTGGCCACCACCACCGCCGTCTCCTGCATCGCCCGCCGCACCCCCGCCGGATCCAGCGGCCCGAGGTAGACCACGTCGCTGCGCTCGGCGGCTGCCCGCTCGGCCAGCGGGCGCTGTGGCCCGTCCCCGGCGATCCGCAGCGTCCCCAGGGTGCCCTCGGGGTGCCGCGCCCACGCCGCCAACAGCAGCTCGAGCCCTTTCTCCGGGACCAGACGCCCGGAGGCGAAGAGAAAGCCGTCGCCGAGGCTGCTCGGTGCGCCCGGGTCCGGTACGGCGTTTGGCTTCACCACGATGCGGTCGTCCGGAATTCCGTACCCCCGCAAGTGGTCGGCGATCGCCGCGGTGAGGGCGAGGTATCGATCGACCGACCGCCACGTCGGCCGATGGATGGCCAACGCCGCGGCCATCACCGCGCTCTGGGCGGCCGAACCGCGGTAGCAGCGGTGACGTACCGCGGGCACGGCGAGCCGCCGTCCCCGGCACTCCTGGCAGACCACGCCGTCGCGGAAGTAGATGCCAGCCGGACAGACCTGCCGGTAGTTGTGCACCGTGTGGACGACCGGCACTCCGTGCCGGTGGGCGGTACGGATCACCCACGGTGACAAGAGCGGATACGGGTTGTGCAGGTGGAGCACGTCAGGACGGTGGGCGCGCAGCAGTGCGGCGAGCTCTCGCTGAGCAGCCGGGTTCCAGACCGGGGAGGCGGGCAGCATCACTTTGGCCGCGGCGCCGAGCGCCGGGATGTCATCGGAGCTGCGCAGAAAGGGGATCACCTCGACACCGGCGGCGCGGAGCTGCGCGATCTCGACATCGACGATCCGGTTCTCGCCCGAGGGCGCCGCCGACCGGTATCGGTTGTGCGCGACGACGACTTTCACAGCCGCCGACGCTACCCCGACGGGCGGCCGAAGGCGTACCGTGGCTGCCATGCCGGAGCTTCCAGAGGTGGAGGCCCTCGCCGCGTACCTGCGCGAACGTGCGGTAGGCCGAGGCGTGGACCGGATCGAGGTCGCCGCCGTCCACGCGCTCAAGACCTACGATCCACCGGTCGCAGCCGCCGCTGGACGGAGCGTGACCGCCGCTGGCCGGCACGGCAAGTTCCTGGAGGTCACCCTCTCCGACGACCTGCGGCTGGTGATCCACTTGGCCCGGGCGGGTTGGTTGCACTACCGCGACCGCCTACCGACGACTCCGTTGCGCCCCGGTAAGGGGCCGATCGCGCTGCGGGTGCGGCTCGACGACGGATCCGGGTTCGACCTGACCGAGGCGGGGACGCAGAAGCGCCTCGCCGTCTATCTGGTGACCGACCCCGCCGACGTGCCAGGGGTGGCGCGTCTGGGGCCGGACGCGCTGACCGTGGACGAGGCGACATTCGCTCAGCGGTTGCGCATCCGTAACGGCCAGGTGAAGGGCGTACTGACCGATCAAGAGGTGATCGCGGGGATCGGGAACGCCTACTCCGACGAGATACTCCACGCTGCCCGATTGTCACCGTTCGCACTCACCGGCCGACTCTCCGACGACCAGGTCGGCACGCTCCACCAGGCCACTCGCCGAGTACTCGGCGACGCGGTGGCGCGATCGGTGGGCCAACACGTGGCACGCCTCAAGGCGGAGAAGCGCACCGGCCTGGCCGTACACGGCCGTACCGGACTGCCGTGCCCGGTCTGCGGCGACACCGTGCGTCAGGTGTCGTTTGCCGACTCCTCCCTCCAGTACTGTCCCGGGTGCCAGACGGGCGGTAAGCTCCTGGCCGACCGACGGCTGTCCCGCCTCATCAGGTAGGTCCAGGCCGTAGACTCCTGTGTCGAGATGACGACGAGCCTCCACCGCCCGGCACCGACCGTGCTCCAGCGCGACACCCGCGCGGGCGAGAGCGGAGAAGCCGTGCCCCACGCCGACAGCTTCGAGATCATCCCTCGCGAGCCCTCACCCACCAACGGAGTCCCGCGGAACTCTTGGCGGCGTGGTCGACCACGGGTGTCGCGGTGGCATCGGCCGTACATCGCTGCACTCCTGCTGTTGGACATCGGCTCGGCGACGTTGGCCAGCCTCACCGCGATCGCGTCACTCGATCAGGCCGACGCCGGTTTCCGCGCCATCGACGTGTGGGTCTTCTTCGCCATCGCGTTCGGCGGGCTCCCGCTGACCTGGGTGGTGATGTTGTGGGCGAACGGGGCGTACGACCGGCGTTACCTGGGGCTGGGCACAGAGGAGTACAAGCGGGTGGCGCGGGCGTCGGTCGCGGTCGCGGCGACCGTGTCCTTCCTCGCTTTCGCCACTAAGACCGACCTGTCCCGACTCTCGGTCGCGGTCGCCTTGGTGGCCGCCCTCTGCTACATCCTCATCATGCGGGCGGTGGCCAGGCGCATGCTGCACCGTGCCCGCCGCCGCAGCGGCCACGCCACTCATCGGACGTTGTTGGTCGGCACCCTTCCGGAGGCGCTGGAGATCTGCACGGCGGTCGCCCGCACGCCGGCGGCCGGGCTGGTTCCGGTCGGCATCCACCTCACCGACGGTTACAGCGCGGCCCGCGGCCTGATGACACCGGTGCCGGTGTATCCCCCTCGCGACGACATCCTCTCGCTGGTGCGCGAGCTGCACGCCGACACGATCGCGGTCTGCGGCTCGGTGAGCGCCGAGCCGGGTGAGCTGCGCCGGCTCGCCTGGCAGCTGGAGGGCACCGGGGTGGACCTCGTGGTCGCACCGCAGTTGACCGACATCGCCGGACCGCGCGTGCACATCCGCCCCATCGAAGGGCTGCCGCTACTCCACGTCGAGGAGCCGACGCTGTCGGGGGTGGCGTGGCTCGGTAAGAACGTCATGGACCGGGTGGCCGCGGCGGTGGGGTTGGTCCTGCTCGCCCCGCTGTTCGTGGCGGTGGCCATCGGCATCAAGATTTCCGACCCGGGCCCGGTCTTCTTCCGGCAGGCCCGGGTGGGGCACGAAGGCCGCGTGTTCAAGGTCTGGAAGTTTCGGACCATGTACGTGGACGCGGAGGAGCGCCGGGCGGCGCTCATGGACCAGAACGAGTCCGACGGCCACTTCTTCAAGATTCGTAACGATCCGCGGATCTTCCCGTTCGGTCGCTTCCTGCGCCAGACGTCGATCGACGAGCTACCCCAGCTGATCAACGTGCTGAAGGGCGAGATGTCGTTGGTCGGCCCGCGGCCGTTGCCCGCCGACGACGGCGACTACCTCGGAGACGTACGGCGCCGGCTCCTGGTCCGGCCGGGGATCACCGGGCTGTGGCAGGTCTCGGGACGCTCCGACCTGTCGTGGGACGAGGCGGTCCGACTCGATCTCTACTATGTGGACAACTGGTCGCTCGCCTACGATCTGCACATCCTCTGGCGCACGATCGGGGTGGTTCTCGCCCGCAAGGGGGCGTACTGACCGGGGTGTAGCCGCCGCGCGATACGGTCGACTCGTGCATGGAGCTGAGACGATGGCCCTGGCGCTGCGAGGTCTGCGCAAACAGTTCGGGACCAAGGTGGCGGTAGCCGGGGTCGACCTGGACGTGCCGACCGGGTCCTTCTTCGGCCTGCTCGGACCCAACGGCGCGGGTAAGACCACCACTCTGTCGATGGCGGTCGGTCTGCTGCGCCCCGACGCCGGCCACGCCTACATCGCCGGGCACGACGTGTGGGCCGATCCGGTGGCCGCGAAACAGCGGCTGGGTGCCCTGCCCGACGGAGTGCGCCTGTTCGACCGGCTCTCCGGACCGGAGCTACTGGCCTACACCGGGCTGCTGCGAGGGATGGATCAGGCCACCGTGGAGCGACGTGCGGCCGAGCTGTTGGACGTGCTCACGCTCACCGAGGCTGGGCGCACCCTCGTGGTCGACTACTCGGCCGGCATGAAGAAGAAGATCGGTCTCGCGTGCGCTCTACTGCACGCCCCACGACTGTTGGTGCTGGACGAGCCGTTCGAGGCGGTGGATCCCGTCAGTGCGGCGTTGATTCGCGACATCTTGCAACGGTACGTGGCGGGAGGCGGCACGGTGGTGTTCTCCAGCCACGTGATGGAGGTCGTGGAGCGGCTGTGCACCCACGTGGCCATCCTGGCCGAGGGGCAGATCAAGGCGGTCGGGACGCTGGCGGAGGTGTGTGCCGGCCAGCCGCTGGAAGAAGTGTTCGTCCGCGTCGTCGGTGGACGCATCGCGACCGGGCAGGAGCTGTCATGGCTGTAAGCGGCGAGCCGGAGCTGGTGCCGCCGCGCCCTCACGGACTCGCGGTGCTGCGAACCTTCGCCAGCCTTCGGCTGCGGATCCTGCGCAACGGTTTCCGGGGACGGCCATCCCGGGTGGTGCTGTTCATCTTCGGCCTCCTGGCCATGCTCTACCTCGCCGGCGTGGGTTTCCTTCTCTTCGCCGCCAGCGCCGCCGGTGACGCGAACGTGCGCCTGATGGTCGCCGCGTACGGCGGCGCCATTCTGGTGGTCGGATCGATCCTCATGCCGCTGATCTGGTTCGGGGTGGACGAAAGCCTCGACCCGGCGCGGCTGGCGCTGCTGCCGCTGCCCCGTCGCCACCTGATGGCTGGTCTGTTGGTGGGCGCGCTGCTCGGCGTCCCCGCGGTCGGACTGTTCGCCACCACCGCCGGCCTGCTGGTGCCGGCGATCCAACACGGCGGTGTGGTAGCGGGTGTGGGCCAAGCGGTGGGGCTGGTGGCCGGCCTCCTGCTGTGCGTCTGCGGCGGGCGCGCGGTGACCAGCGCCTTCGCGACCATGCTGCGGTCCCGGCGGGCTCGTGACCTGGCGGGCATCCTGCTGGCGTCGGTCGCTGCGCTGGTCGCGCCGGTACAGCTCGCGGTGATGTCGGCGGCCCGCGACGCAGACTGGGACCGGCTCACCGACGTGGCTCGGGTGGTCGGGTGGACCCCGCTGGGCGCGCCCTACACCATCGGGTACGACCTGGCTGAGGGCGCTCCACTCGCCGCCACCGCCAAACTGCTGATCACGCTGGTCACGATCGCCGCGCTGCTGTGGTGGTGGTTCAGATCCATCGAGTCCGCGATGGTGGGGGCCGTCGCCTCGGGTCAGGGCAAGGGCGGCCGGCTGCCGCGCGAAGGGGCGGTCCGGTCACTGTTCCCACGCATGGTTCCCGGTCTGCCGACGACCGCGGCCGGCGCGATGGTGGCGCGGGAGCTGCGCTACTGGTGGCGTGACGCGAAGCGCCGGTCAAGCCTGATCATGGTGGCGGTCATGGCCTGCTTCCTGCCGATGCTGTTCATGCTGAGCGGCCGGATCGCCTTCGACGACCCAGAGGCGATCGTGGCGGTCGAATGGTCCAGCTCGCCCACCGTGACGTACCTCACTGCCCTCTTCGTGGGTGCTTTCACCGCCTCCGTGCTGGCCAACCAGTTCGGCGTGGAGGGCACGGCGTACGCCCAGCATCTCATCGTCGCGGTCCCCGGCCGGCGCGAGCTGCTCACCCGGGCGATCGCGTACTCGATCTACATGGTGCCGATCCTGGTGCTGGTCGGGGCGGCGGTGGCGGTGGTACGCGGTGACGCGGCGCTCGCCCCGGCACTGTGGGGCATGCTCCTGGCCGGGTACGGCGCCGGGCTCGCGGTGAGCATGGTGGTGTCGATCCTCGCCGCGTATCCGATGCCAGAGAACTCCAACCCCTTCGCCGTCAACACCGGCAGCGGCGTCGTGAAGAGCTTCGTCGCCCTCGTCGGGCTGGTCGCCGCGTACGCGGCGGCCACGCCGGTGCTGCTGCTCGGCACCCATCTCATCGCTGACATCTGGCCGCAGGTGGCGGTCCCGGTCGGTGTCGCGTACGGCGCGGGGGCGGTCTGGCTTGGCAGCTACCTCGGCGGTGACCTGCTCGAGCGCCGGTCGCCCGAGGTGTTGGCCGCGGTGACTCCTCGCCGGTGAGCCGGCTCGGCCGGCTGCGACGAGCGTCGGACCCGATAATGAGGGCAGGTGGCACGGGGGAGGAGTAGCCGATGGAGCCGGGCGGATTCATCCACACGAGTGACCCGTTCGCCACGCCGGAGGAGCAGCGCTCACCGGTGCGACGACTGCGGGCGCGTGTGGCGGCGCCAGTGACCTTGTGGACGGCGCCCGGGCCGGCCGGGCTCACCGTGTCTTCCACTCTGGTGGCTGACGGCGATCCAGGCCGCATGCTGGGCCTCCTGGACGAGGAATCGGACCTGTGGGCCGCGATCGAGGCGACGGGGCGGTTCACGGTGTGCCCTCTGCGACTCGACGATCGCCAGGTGGCGGACCGATTCGCCGGGCTTCTACCGGCGCCGGGCGGGTTGTTCCGGGAAGGTCGGTGGCGCGAGACCGATTACGGGTTGGTACCCGACGGACACGGGACCTGGGCG
>CAYTMR010000180.1:0-6397 GCA_964438855.1 uncultured Micromonosporaceae bacterium | reverse complement strand
GTACGCGTTCTTTAGCGAGGAAGTCGGCTACGGTCTCCGTGTCGGAGCCGACTAGTTCTGCAAGATCGCGGTAGGAGGTCCATTGCCCTGGTGTCACCTCACCCAATGCCGCGACGATCTTCCGTTCGACGGGGGCCAGTCTCTCTGCGGCGTGGCGACGAGCCTCGTAGACCTGCTCCCGTAGTGTCATAAGCGCTCTGAGGAGCTCGCCCGGATCTTGATAGGTTTCGAGAGCTTCAACCCCGGAGTCGGTGATCTGCCAGCCGCCGGTCTTGCTCATCCAGCCGATGGTCGTCATGTGACCGGTGAGCCAGCGGAGTGCTAGTTCCCATCGCCTATGTCCCCGGGGGTGCAACTCGTTCTCGTGGTCGGTGAACTCCCCGATGCGGTCGCCGACGGCGGCCAACACCTCAGCGGGTGACAGCGGTCGATCGGCCGCGTGGAGCACCTCCAGGCAGGTCACCACGAGGAGCGCGGATCGCACAGTCTCAGGTTTCGTTTTTTCCACACTGCATAGTCGATCCGCCCTGGTCATCGCTGTCAAGCTGACACCTCGGGCTTCCAACGCGGTCATCCACCCAAGGCGCCGCATGCCGATAGTTGCTGGTCTTGGGTAATGGCAAAGTTGCGTTCCGTGGCTACGATGAATAGACCGGTGCGCGGATCTGGCTGCGGGTGACCACGAACCCTACCCCTCGGTAAGGAGCTGCACATGCGAGTGGCCCTCGTTTCTGCTCCTTACGACACCCGTGCCTTTCGGGTCGGTGAAAACCTCGGCGTCAAGTATCTGGCTGCCGTTGTCGAGGCCCAAGGAGGTAAGGTCACCACCATCGAGCCTGCTCTGTCCGGGCTAGACGAACACGCGATCATCCACGAGTTGCTCGCCGAGCCATACGACTTGATCGGCTTCTCGGTGATGTTCGACAGCGCCCTGGCGGGTGTGGCTCGACTTGTGCGGAGGCTGCGTGCCGAAGGATGTTCCGCGCATATCACTATTGGCGGACACGTCCCCACCTTCAGCTACCACGAGCTGCTGGCATCCTTGCCCGAGTTAGACACTGTCGTGCGGTTCGAGGGTGAGGGCACGCTCGTGGAGCTGCTCGAGAACCTCGATCAGCCTGACAGGTGGCAGTCAATCCGAGGTCTCGTCTACCGCGAACTGGGTGAGATCCGTGCGAATACCGCTCGTGACTTGATCGATGACCTGGATTGCCTCCCGTTCCCGCGTCGCGACAAGACCTCTAGACATCTCGGAGATCCCCACTTCTTCGTGGTGACCACTCGGGGGTGTCCCTTCACCTGCACCTTCTGTTCTGTTCCGGCCTTCTACCGGGAGCCGCGGGGCCGGGCGTGGCGGGCGCGATCAGTTGGCAACGTGATCGCGGAGCTAGCTCAACTTAAGAGCGAGTGGGGAGCGGCCGCGATCTCATTCTTGGACGACGAGTTCCTGGTGGGTCGCAACGGGAAGCAACGTGCCTCCCAACTCGCCGCGGCCATGCGGCATCACGGGCTCGATCTTGCGTGGTCCTTCGAGTGCCGAGCCGACGACGTTGACGACACGCTGTTTGCTGACTTGCGAGCCGGCGGCCTACGCCACGTGTTCATCGGTATCGAGTCAGGTGTGCAGCGGGTGCTCGACAGCTTCCAGAAGCGCACGACGGTCGCGCAGAACCGTAAGGCGATCCAAGTCATCCGAGAGTTGGACCTCAGTCTGGCGGTCGGCTTCATCATGTACGACCCCTACACGACCACTGACGAGCTACGTGCCAATGTCAGCTTTCTCCGGGACACCGGTATCGCCACCTATAAGACGACCTCCAACAAGGTGCTGGTCTACCGGGGTACCCAGGTGGAACGGCAACTCGAGCGCGAAGGCCGCCTCATCGTCAACGGGTTGACGCGGGATTTCCGGTTTGTTCGTCCTGAGGTTGATCTCGCCTATCGGTTGTCGACCAGGTGTCTGGAGCAGTGGCACCAGGTGGACCAGGATCGCCGACGGGTCGAGTTTCTCCTGGACACGATGTTGGGTGGTGTCTCGACAGCGCTTCGAGCTAGGTACGACCGCATCGCCCAATCAGCCAACGAGCTTCTCTGTGACGTTACCGAGGTGATCATCGACTACGTCGGGCAACAACCTGAGCCAAGGGAGCGAATGGTCGAGCGCTTCGCCTCGAAACTGCGCGACGAGGTCGCCGACGAAGTCAGGTCGCGTCGACGTGACTTGCGCCAGATGCGTGACCAACTCCTTCTTGCTCGTCGGGCTGGAGAGTCGTTGGAGGGGGTGAGGATTGTGTGGGGTGACGGAAACGGCGGTAGCTGATCCCAGACGGACATGCGGGGTCAGGTGTTCTGACCCCGCATCTGATGAGCATCAGATCCCTCTATACGATGAGGACTGAAGGCGTGAACGGATTCCGCTATTTCATGGCTGGGGTGTACTCGACCCCGTGTGATTTCGCGAGCGTAACCACGTTTGGTGGATTGCTGGAGCCACGTTTTTCGGATCTGCCGTTCGACAAGGACGCAGTCCTGGGTCGTCTTCGGGACGTCCTTGACATCGCCGGGCTGGACGAGTGGGTGTTCCCCAAGGGCGGCGTGGCGTTCGTCTGGCGGTTGGAGGGCGAGGGCGAATGATCCCCGCCGCGTTACCGGACGCGGTACGGACGTCAGGAGAGTTCCTGGTCCGTTGCCAGAGACCGGACGGTGGGTGGGGTTACCACCTCGGTAATCGGATGAGTTTCGTGGAGCCTACGGCGTGGGCGTTGGCGGCCCTGGCTGACGACCCTGCCGTAGGAGAAACCACGATGGCCCGGGCGGTGGCGTTCCTCTTGGCCAATCAGAACTCCGACGGTGGTTGGGCGAATGTGCCTGGGATGCCGAGCGACATGATGACGGCCCGGGTGGTCCTCGCGCTCGCGGGGCGGCCGGGCTGTGAGGTGGCCGTCGCACGTGGCGCCGACTGGCTCCGGCGCAGCGAGCTGGCACAAGGCGGTTGGGGATGGTGTTTCGGCACCACCGGGTTCGTGGAGACGGCGGCCTACGCGATCGTCGCATTGTGCGCGGTTGGCCAGATGGAGACGCCTAAGCGGTACATCGACTACATCACGGGCCTGCGGTGTGCTGACGGTGGCTGGTGCAGCCACGTCCCGAAGAAGGTCGGCTTCGACCAGCGCAGCCAAGTCAGCATCACACCGTTGGGAGTCGTGGCTCTGTGCCGGCTCGGCCTTCGACCCAGCACCAACCTCGAGCTTGGGGCAGCGGTTGACCTGGTCACAGGCTGGGTCGAGCGAGGTGTCGTCACGACCGCATACTCTCTCGCGCTAATGCTGTGGGCGCTTCGCGAAGCGGACCGGGCCGGTTCGGCAGCCACTGCAGCCGAGCTGGCGCTCTTGCTGCGAGGCGGCGATGGTGGCTGGAACGGCAGCGTTCTCCAGACAGCGATCATGCGTCGTGGGTTGGCATGGCTGACGTCGACGTGAGCAGCGTTGCTGGCTCATTCGAGGATCTGCTCGCCTCGTCCCCGGATGCGCAGGCGGTGCGGACTGTCGGGCTGGATTATCCCGGGCAGGCGGAGGATCTTCGGCCTTTGCTCGACCTGGCGTTGCCGACCTCCGACACCGTGGCGCTGGCGACGTGCTTCGACTATCACGCCACGCCGATCGCGCAGGCGTTGGAACGGTTGACGGATCTATTGGCAGTAGCCGAGCGGGTACGGTCTGCGCGACGCATCGTGGTCAAGGTCGGTCTCATCGAGGCCCGCCCACCGGATGACCACGTCACGCCTCATCCACGCGTGGTGGGCGCGGTGTTGGATTGGCTGGGGGAGATGGTAGGACCCGGGGCGACGATTTGCCTGGCCGAGGGCAGCGGCCATGACCGCGACACCGAGTATGTGTTGGAGCGGACGGGCATCGCGCAGGTTCTCGCCGAGCGGGAAGTCCCGTTCGTGGACCTGAACCTCGACGACGTGGTTCGGGTACCGGTGCAGCGACCGGTGGCAATGCGTGAGTTCGTGCTGCCGAGGAAGTGGTCGAGTCCGATTTCGTCGTTTCGGTCGCCAAGGTGAAAACCCACCACCGGGCTGGGGTGACACTGGGGATGAAGAACCTTTTCGGGTGCGTCCCGGGTGCGGTGTACGGGTTCCCGAAGACGAAGCTGCACTACACGGGTACGGCTCGCGCCATCGCCGATTTGGCGTCGCTTATCCAGCCACAGATGACGGTGCTGGATGGTGTGTGGGCGATGGAGGGTACCGGGCCGATCGATGGCCGGCCGCGACACGTTGGCGTGATCATCGCTGGCCAGCCGGTGGCTACGGTCGACGCGGCAACAGCCCGGCTCATGGGTTTCAGTCCGCTGCTGATTCCGCAGTTCTGGTATGCCTTGGACAAGAGTCTGCTGAGCCGGCCGGTGATCGTGGGAGAGCTGCCTGAGACGCTTGGACGACCGTTCGCTGCCCCGGACAACATCACGTGGTTGGAGGGAAGCGCCCGTTTGCCGGCGGCGGAACAGTGGGCCCTGCTCAAGCGGCTGCTGAGCACGAGCCGCGACGCGTTGAGTAGGCGGGGGTGACGTCGCTACTGAGCCCGAGGCGCACCGGGCCGCAGCACATCAGACGGTGCCCTCTTCAAGGGCGGTCAATGTCTGCTGATCTCCGTCGGTGCGGACGCTGTAGGGATGTGGAGGAGTCCCGTGATTGGTAGGTGGGCTCGCGTGCGTGCACCCGGCCGGGCGTTGCGTGAACGCTGGTGGGCGGCGACGGCGTGGTCGTGGGATAGATTGGGCGGCGTGCCTGCGCATCCGGCTGGGTCTCTCCTCGGTGGTGCTGCCAGCGTCCGCCCGGACGTCTCCGAGTGGCTCGCGGTCCGGCACCATCTTCGGCAACACCGCGGCGATCTGGTGCGAGCCGCCGCCGCGCTCTACCCTGACGTGCCCCGGGTGGAGGGCACTGCTTTGTTGACCCGACGGTCGTGGCTGCCCGCTGAGCCGCTTCCGTTGACGGGTCTCGTCCTCGAGCTGGGGGACGCTGACGCCCACGTGTCTCCGCCGGCGGCTAGTGTGGGTCACCTGCTTCCGAGTCTGGACGGTGGTGATCCGGTCCGCACCTACGCCGATGCGGTCGCCTTGCTGCAACGCCCGGCGGTGTTCGAGGACCGGCCCACCTACTGCTTGGCTTCGGCGGATCTGATCGCTTCACCGGCGTCGTTGTCTTTCACACTCGGCAGCTATTTTGACGGCTTCAACATCGGCGAAGCTGCCGGGCACGAGTTCGCTGCCCAGCACCACGCGGGCCAGGTGCCGACGCTGGAGCAGCTGCCGCTGCGCCGCCAGGTCGGCGACCCGACTGATTTGAGTGGTCGTCGGGCGTCGTCCGGTATTACGACGGTGACGATACGCGCCGGCGAGCGGGGGGAGGAGGCCCGGTTCCTGGTCCACTGGCGTGATCCGGCGAAGGTCGCCACGAGCCCAGGCATGTTTCAGCTGGTGCCGGTCGGCGTGTTCCAGCCTGCGTCGGCTGCCCCGGAGCGCCGTGTGGCCGATTTGGACCTGTGGCGGTGTATGGCGCGCGAGTACGCCGAGGAGCTCCTCGGGGCGGAGGAAGACCCGGACCCTGACTATGCGACGTGGCCGTTCTTCGGTGAGTTGGAGGCTGCCTGCGAGGATGGTTCCTGCCGCCCATTTCTCTTGGGGATCGGGGTGGATCCGCTTTCCTTCGCCACGGACATGCTCACGGCGGTGGTGTTCGCTCCGGAAACGTTCGATCGGTTCTTCGCCGACCTGGTGATCAATAACGCTGAGGGGAGTTTGGTCGTCGGTGCCGATGGTCAGCTCGGCAGTCCGTTCGTGGAAGCGGAGGTCGCACGCTTGGCGAACCTGGGGAGTATGCAGGCTGCTGGAGCTGCCGCGTTGCGGTTGGCCTGGCAGCACCGTCGCACACTCGTCGGCTGATGTTCGTCGACTGGGGGCATTCCGAAGTCCAAGCTTGCTCAGCTGTCGCAGGTACTGTGGACGTGTCGCCGAAGGACCGGCGACACCCTGCGAACGGCCTCGACGCTGGGATCTGCTGCGGGGAAGCACGCGATCACAGTTCTGGGGCCGGGTCGTGACCCTTGACATCTGAAGATTGCCAACAACACCGAGCATGTTCACTAGGGGTTTCCGCAAAGCGGTGTGCTTCGCAGGTCGCAAGGATCACGACCCGATCCACATGATCGTCTGCCGTTCGTCGGCCCACCCAGAGGTCACCCCCACGTCAGGGCATTAACGATGGTTCAGGAGTTTTGCAGCGACACGCCGGGGTCTGCTGCACTACCGGAGGTTTGCTGCAAAACCCGGCTGCTGGGGTGCCTAGACACCTGCGTTGACCTGCGACTTAAGATTGGGGTCCTCATCCCCC
>CAYTMR010000179.1:0-6421 GCA_964438855.1 uncultured Micromonosporaceae bacterium | reverse complement strand
GGATGATGCGCGTCCAGTCGTAGCGGGAGGCGAGGCACTCGTAGGGGCCCGGCTCGTTGGTGTCGTCCACCTTCAGTCCGATCTCTCGTCATTCGACGGAGACCGACGCCACGCCGGGGGCAATGTTCCCAGTTGAGCCACCGACTTGCTACAGTCGTAAGCACGACCTAGTCGCGACTGGTGGCATCAGTCTCCGACTTACCGACAAGCCCTGGCCCCCACAGCCGGGGCTTTGTCATTTCTAAAGGTACTGCATAGATCACCTATAGGCCGCGCCGACACACCAGCCCCTACGGTTCATGCACCCTTTCCCAAGCGGGATCTTGCACGTTTCGCCTCTGCCGTGCAACGCCCACGGAAGGCGCACAAAAAGGCCCCCGCACTCTCACGCGGAGGCCGTAACCTGGGCGGCGTGTCAGGCGTCTCTGCGCAGCTCAGCGATGGCACGGCGGATCAGAGACGCGGCCGCTTCGCCAGTCACGCCGGCCTCCCGCAACAGGTCGAAGAGTTTCACGTACGTCGCGACGTTATCGGCGTCCTCGATACGGGTCTCATCCGAGAGAGATTCGACAATGATGAGATCGTTGTCGTAGACGCGGAAGCCCATCGGGAACACCGGCAACCGCGCTTCCGTCGGCACGATCGTGAGCTCTACGGACGGCAGGCCCATCACCGCGAGGAGCCTGTCGAGCTGGCCGGCGAGGGTCGTGTCCGAGCAGAGACGGACCCGCAGGGCGCTCTCCAGCATCACGATCTGGACCCGCTTGGCCGGGTCGTACAGGGCGCTCTGCCGCTGAAGCCGGACTGCGATCATCTCTTGGATGTCGTCCTCGGTCTTCCCGAACGCGGCAGGCCCGGACGGGATGTGCAGCACCTCGTTGGCGTACTCGGCTGTCTGCACAAGGCCGGACATCATGCTCGGCTGGAACTCCCCGATGCGGGTCGCCTGCGATTCCAGAGCGAGGATCTCGGCCTGGAGTTTCGCGGCAGTGGTCGACCTGTACTCGGTCTTCGCGGCCTCGGCCGCGTCCAGCAGGGCCAGCAGCTCAGCAGGATCACCGCCGGTCGCCTCAGCCCACGCGCGGACCTCGTCCTCGGTCGGCATCTGCTTCTGCCGCTCGATCTTCGAGACCTTGGGCTGTCGCCACGTGCCGCCGAGAGTTTCCGCCAAGGCCGCGCCGGACAACCCGGCCGCCTCTCTCAACGCGCGCAGCCGGTCGGCTAGCCGCTTCCAATCCCGCTGGTAGGTCGCCAACTCTCTCCCGCCCTACGACGCCTCCCGCAGCAGCAGCCCAGGGCGCCGACTGGTGTAGGCGTGGAAACCCATGGCCGCGTGCATCGCGGCGTCTCTGATGTGGTTGTGGCGGACGATCTCCGCCGGTTCGTCGATGTGCTCGGCGTACAGGAACTCGCCTCCGTCGCCGTACGCCATGACCCACAGGTCGCGGGAGTCGAACAGCCAGAAGTCGTACCCGTACGGCAGGTCACCCGGCCAGTCCCGCTCGTCCGCGAGCGGGAGGATGCGGATGTCCTCGCCAGCCTCCACGTTCGGGGGGTAGCTCCACCCAATCTCGTACCGGAGGTAGTCGGTGAGGGGTTCGATGACGACGTGGACGCGGGACATGATCTTCCCGGCCGTGACGGCGTCGCGGATCAGGCCGCACCACTCGTCCTTGGACGGGTCGTCGGGCATCGGTGCGCCCGCCAAGAACTGGCGGATGGGTTCGGTCTCGTAGTCCACCGCGTACACCTGGAGGGTCTCCAGCCGGAACGCGGTGTGCTCGAAGCTGCGGAACAGGCTGGTGAACTCGTCCCCGAGGGTCTCGATGCGCTTGCCCATTCAGCTCTCCTGCTGCCGCTGGTAGCGCTCGATCGCGCCGATGACGATGTCGGCGCGGATCCGGACGGCGGATTCGCCGGGGAGGACGTTCTGCAGGTTGCCGAAGGTGTCGTCGTCGAGGACGTGGCCCTGTACGACGAGGTCTCCGTTCTCACCGAGGTACACGGTGGGGCATCCTCCGTTGCCGGATCCGGGGTCCTTGTACAGCTTGGTCAGCTTCATGCGGTTCTCCGCGCTGATCGTTGCGCATGATTCTTGCATCATGCGCGGCCTGCCTCCAGCGTCCGTCCCGGTGGTGGGCCACGTCAAGCGCGTTGTGTGAGTCCTGTGCGTTCCGCTAGCCGTACCCGAACCTGGTTCGCTACATGAATCATGCCCAGTGGTTAGCGAATAATTCTTGACTATGCTCGCATGATGCGACAGTCTTTGACCATGCAGAGCGTCAAGGGAGCCTTGAGCGGCCAGACAGCCGGCCATACGCCTTCCCTGCCGGAGTTCATCCCGGTCGGGCAGGCGGCAAGAGCTCTCGGCGTCAGCCCCATGACCGTGCGGCGCCTCTACGACGCCCGCAAACTGCCGGGCTACCGGCACAACCGGTCACGGCAGATCCTCCGCGCCTTCGTGGACGGGTTCGTCGCCGAGATCAAGGCCGGACGTCAGCCGGTGCTGCAGGAGTACGCCGCGCAATGGTTCGAGAAGGCCCAGGAAGGTGCGGCATGAGCATCAAGCGCACCGAGGAGCAGGAGAAGCCGACCCCCGCTGAGGAGGCCCGCACCGCACTGGCGGGAGCGGCCCGGCAGTGGGCGGAGTACTGGCGCGCGTCTGTGGCCCTTGCGTGGCGCACGGTCTTCCCGCCGAGGGAGGACTACCAGTGAGCCCCTCCGCCGTCCCGAGCCTTGTGACCGCTGCAGGGGCGGCGGAGGCCACCACCCGAGACAGCAAGAAGCCCCGGCCCGGTGCCACCACACCGGCCGGGGCCAGAAGGAACCGATCTCCCCTCGAAGGAAGGAACTGCTCCTATGGCGACCAAGGTACCCGACCGCGGCACGAAGACCACCACGATCATCCGGCCCGGCGGGAAGACCACCACGATCATCCACCGGGACGGCGGTGGTTCCCGGTGACCGCCCCCGCGCCGGAGCGTCCCGCCCTGTCGGTGGTGCCCGCCCCGCAGCCCGCAGTGGACGCGGTCCCGATCCAGGCGGCCCGCATCGCGCTGGGCGAGATGCTCGACAGCCTCGGCGTCACCACCCGGCCCGCCCAGTCGGTCACGTCGGATGCGCTGCTGACGCTGCTGCTGCAGGCGTCCGGCGCGCACGTCACCGTCCCCCAGGCCGTCGCGGACCACGCGGCGTGGCTCGGGGCGGTCGCCGGCTACAAGACGACGGAGGCGGCGTCGTGAACCCCTCGTACCGGTCTCAGCGCCGCGCCCGCCTGGTCATCGCGCTGGCGTTCTTCTCGATCGCTGCCGCGCTGATCGTGATCGGGGTGACGGCGCCGTGACCACCACCCGTACCCTCGCCCGCCCTCAGCCGCGCTGCCCCGTCCACGGGGACGTCCTGGAGGGCGGTCACGTCCAGTACCGGTGCCCGCGTGGGCACCGTGTGCAGGCCGCAGACCTCAACCGGGAGGTGCAGCGGTGAACACCATCAACCGCATCATTCACGCACTCACCGGCCGTCACCGCCATCACTGGACGATCGCGCAAGCCGAGACCCTCCCCAACGGCCGCACCGTCGGGCCGTGGCTGTACTGCACCGTCTGCGGCGCCACCCGCGCGCTGCAGGCCGAGCCGCCCGCCGACCACCCCGAGTCCATGACCGCCGAGCTCCCTCCCGAGCAGGAGGAATGGCTCGCCGCGGTCGACCGGGAGCTGTGGGCGAAGGAGGCGCAGTGAGCATCGTCTTCGGCTACGAACTCGATGACGACGGCACCGGCCACGTCATCACCCACAGGCCCGCCACGTACCACGTGGAGCTGCTGCAGAACGGCTACGCCCACGTCCACCACCGCCCGTCTGGGCTGACCGGTCTGGTCGATCCCGGACGCGGCGTCATCCACAGCGGGGTCGGCCGCCTTCCGGGCTGCCTCCTCACCGAGATCCGATCCCGGTGGGGGCAGTGATGGCCCGCCAGGTCCACAAGCCGACGCCGACTCCGCGTCGACCGAGCCCGCCTGAGGACCGCCGGACCCCGTCCGGCCGGCCCATGCCCTACTAGGAGACACCCGCCATGCCCACGCCACGCACCCGCCGCGTCCGCGCCCACAACCCGTGGGGCAGCCACGACCAAGCCGACCTGAGCCTCATCGTGCCCGCCTGGACGCGTGACGCGCTCTGCGCCGAGATCGGCGTCGAGGCGTTCTTCAACGACGACAGCGGCGGCGACCAGGCCACCCGCCTCGCCAGGAAGACGTGCCAGCAGTGCCCGGTGCGGACCGAGTGCCTGGAGTGGGCGTTGACGTGGGAGCCGTGGGAGGACCAGCACGGCGTGTTCGGCGGCATGGGCCCGAAGGAGCGCCGCGAGCTCCGCCGCGAGCGTGAGCTGCAGCAGCAGGGGGTGGCGGCGTGAAGCTGATGTGGAAGCGCACTGCGGCGCCCGTGGTCGCTGCCGTCCAGGACCAGACCACCCAGGCCGCTGAGCTCGCCCGTATCGACGGGCAGGACCGGCTCACCGACCCCCGCACCAATCCCGCAGTCCGGCCCCACGCCGACCGGCTCCGCGACGAGCAGCACAAGCTGCTCCTCGACGCCGAGCACGGCCGGGTCCGCCGCCGGTACCGGGTCGAGGCCCGCCGCGCTGGCCACGCCGAAAAGGCGCTGGAGGCGATCCAGGAGGCGCGGGAGGTGTCCTCCCCCGCCAAGTCGGTGCGGGTCCTGCACACCCGCCGGAACCTGTACATGTGGGTGTCGCTGGCCACCAGCCTCGCCCTCGCCGGCGGGTCCGCGATCGGGCTGGAGCAGGTCGCCGGGGAGTACGAGCACATCCCCCAGGGGACGGGCCTGGTCGCGGAGGTCGGGCTGACGGGCTTGGCCACGGTCGTGATCCTCGCCCGCTCGGACCTCGCGCAGCACAGCGACACCGCTCTGAGGAAGAGCGATTGGCGGAATTGGGCGCTGTGGGCGTTGATGGTGGTTCCGCTGGCGGCGTCGATGGCTGCGAATATCCACGGCGGGAATTTCCTCGGCGCGCTGTGCGCTGGCGGCGCCGCCGCGTTCAGTTTGTTCTCTTACCTGGTCGGTGTCCTATTCGCGGATGCCGCGAAGGCCCAGGCGGAAAAGGTCAGTGGCGAGGAGGAGATATCTCTCCGGAAAGTCGCGATTGGTGACGACCTTTTCTCCGCCCCGGTGAACGAGTCCAATCCGGAAGCTCAGGGGACCACGCTGGCAGTCGGGTCCGCGGCGGGTCCGGTGACTGACAGGTCCGGCGCGGGTGGGTCCGGCCGGACCAGGTCCGAGGCGAGTAGGTCCGAGGAGGGCAGGTCCGAGACCTCCGGGACCCACCGGACCCAGACCCAGGTCCCGGACCGACCCGAGACCCACACCCCCGACCGGTCCCCGGAACAGGTCCCGGACCAGACCCGCGAAGAGGTCCCGACCGGCAGGTCCGAGACCCGCCGGACCAAGACCGGTCCGAAGAAGCAGACCCGGACCGACTCCGAGACCGACCAGCACGACCGGATCCTCTCCCGGCTCGACGAGGCCCGCGCGGTCGACAAGCAGTACCTCGCCGATCACGGGCGCCACATCCCCGCCGAGAAGCTCCGCCAGGCCCTCGGCATCGGGAAGCCGGCCGCGCTGGAGCTGGTGCGGCACATCCGCGGCGCCCACCTCGACGTAGCGAAGTGAGGTGACTGTCGTGAAGACCGTGGAGATCCCCGCGGAGGCGCTGAGGCCGGCGGTGACCGGGGCCCTGGGCGGGGCCGGGTTCGTCGTTGTCGCGCGGCTGGTGCTGACCGTCCCGGTGTCGGTGTGCCTGTACGTCGTCCTGGTGGTCGCTGCGGCCGCCGCCGTGTACGCCGCGGGGTTCCGCGCGGGGGGAGGCCGACAGCGATGACGAATGAGCGTTGCGCCGCCGGGCGCGGCCCTCGGGGAGGCCCCAACGTGCGAGTGCACACGGACACGTACACACGTACACGCGCACGCGCGCGAGGAAGGAGCATACACGTGGCTGCGAGCCTGCGCGACAAGGCCGCCAACCGTGCCCGCCTCTACAAGGCCCGCATCGCGGAGAAGCAGGCCGCCGGCGACTACAAGGGCGGCGTGCACGAGGCGGAGCGGTGGCTGCTGCAGGAGCTGGAGAAGGTGCGTCGGCAGCGCCCGCACGAGGCGCCCACGGTGGACGCTGAGATCACCGAGAAGCTCGCCGCGCTCGCGGAGGCGGTGCCGTTCTACCGGCCCCAGAAGAAGGGGGGCCGGTAGCCGTGTCGTCTCTGCCGAACGTCAGCCTCGGCGGCACCGTCGCCGACACCGATGACACTGCGGCCACCGCGCCGGGTGTGCACGTGTCCGACGACGCCCCGAAGGTTCGGGTCTCACCCCCCTCGGACCCGGCCACAGGGACCTCCCCGGACCAGACCTCG
>CAYTMR010000178.1:0-6460 GCA_964438855.1 uncultured Micromonosporaceae bacterium | reverse complement strand
ATGCCGTTGAGGATCGCGCCCATGGCGTGCTCGCGAATGCCGAAGTGCAGCACCCTGCCGTACGGGTGGCCGGTGTACTCCCGGGTCGAGTGCTCCGGCGGCAAAAACGACGGTTCACCGGCGATGGTGGTGTTGTTGCTGTCGGCGAGATCCGCCGACCCACCCCACAGCTCCGGCAATACCGGGGCGATCGCGTTGAGCACCTTGCCCGAGGCGGCGCGAGTCGCGATGCCCTTGGGGTCAGCCTCGAAGGTGGGTAGCGCGTCGGTCCAGCCGTCCGGCAGCGCGCGGGCAGCGAGCCGGTCGTAGAGCGCCTTGCGTTCCGGGTTGGCAGCCGCCCAGTTGTTGAAGGCCTCCTGCCACGCCGCCCGGGCCTGCTTGCCGCGGTCGAGCACGGAACGGGCGCGGTCGAGTACCTCGGGTTCGACCGGGAAGTCGACCTCCGGGCCGAAGCCGAGCAGTCGCTTCGTGGCCGCCACCTCTTCGGCGCCGAGGGCCGAGCCGTGGATCTTCCCAGTGTTGCGTTTGGTGGGAGCCGGCCATCCGATGATCGTGCGCAGGGCGATAAAGGAAGGCCGGTCGGTGGTCCTCCGCGCTTCCTGCAACGCGCGGTACAGCGCGTCGACGTCTTCGTGGTACTCGCTGGCGGAGGGCGGGCCGGTGCGCCAATCCACCGTCTGTACGTGCCAGCCGTACGCCTGGTAGCGGGCGATCACGTCTTCGCTGACGGCGACGCGGGTGTCGTCCTCGATCGAGATCTCGTTGTCGTCCCAGATCACGGTGAGGTTGCCGAGCTTCTGGTGCCCGGCGAGGGCGCTGGCCTCATGGCTGATGCCCTCCTGCAGGTCACCGTCGGAAGCGAAGACCCAGATGTGGTGATCGAACGGACTCTCGCCGGCTGGAGTGTCCGGGTCGAACAAGCCCCGCTCACGTCGAGCCGCCATCGCCATGCCGACGGCGTTTGCGATGCCCTGGCCGAGCGGACCGGTGGTGGTCTCGACCCCGGCGGTGTGGCCGTACTCCGGGTGGCCGGGGGTGAGGGAGCCCCACTGCCGCAACGCCTTCAGGTCGTCGAGCTCCAACCCGTAGCCGGCCAGGTAGAGCTGGATGTAGAGCGTAAGGCTGGAGTGCCCGCAGGACAGCACGAAACGGTCCCGGCCGGGCCAGGTCGGGTCGGCCGGGTCGTGCCGCATCACCCGGTTGAACAACAGGTATGCGGCCGGGGCGAGGCTCATCGCTGTCCCCGGGTGACCGTTGCCGGCTCGCTGCACAGCATCCATGGCGAGCACCCGGACCGTGTCCACGACGCGCCGATCGAGATCGGTCCAACTCAGGGGGGCGGGGGCGGTGGATTCGGTCACTGCGAAATGGCTCCCTCTGTGACTAGTGACTGGTCCGCGTCAAATCATCCCGAGCCTATCTGTGGGCACTGTGATCAGGCCGGGCAGCTTCCCATGGCCCGGGACACTCTGGCCAGGTCCCGCCGCGATCGAGGAACCTGCCTGCCGTACCCTGGCCCGGTGAGTACGGTCGCGACGCCGCCTACGGCGCCCACGCCTTCGGCACCCGAAATCCGGCCTCAGCCGGTCCCGGTGCGGCCGCGGCCCTCCCTCGGCGCCGTGGTGCGTGCCTACGTCGCGTTGACCAAGCCGCGCATCATTGAGCTGCTTCTGATCACCACGGTACCGTCAATGATGCTCGCGGCCGGGGGCCTACCCCGCCTCGATCTGGTGGCGGTGGTGCTCGTCGGCGGCGCCCTGGCGGCGGGCGCGGCGAACGCGCTGAACTGTTACCTCGACCGCGACATCGACGTGGTGATGCGCCGTACGGCACGGCGGCCATTGCCGACCCACGCGGTGGCGCCGCGCAACGCCCTCCGATTCGGCCTGATCCTGGCCGTGCTCTCGTTCGGGCTCATGGCGGCCTTCACCAACGTGTTGGCCACTGGGCTGACCGCTGCCGCGATCGTCTACTACGTCGTGGTCTACACCCGCTGGCTCAAACGCCGGACTCCCCACAACACGCTGCTCGGCGGTTTCTGCGGCTCCGCGCCGGTGTTGATCGGCTGGGCGGCGGTGACGGGTTCTCTCGCCCTGCCCGCGTGGATCTTGTTCACCGTGGTCTTCCTGTGGCAGGTACCGCACTTCTACGCGTTGGCTCTCCGGTTTCGTGACGACTACGCGCGGGCCGGGGTCCCGATGCTGCCGGTCGTGGCCGGTGTGCGCAGGGTGACCATCGAAATCATCGGTTACGTGTGGCTCACCGCCGTGGCGTCCCTGGCCCTGTGGCTGCTCGGGATGACACCGGTGTACGGCCTTACCGCGCTGGCCGCCGGAGCGGCGTTCATCGTCGAGGCGCACCGGCTCCACCGCGCCGGCGGACAGAGGCCGATGCGGTTGTTCCACTGGTCCAACACCTACCTAGCGATCGTCTTCCTCGCGGTAGCGGTCGACGCGTTACTCGCCTGAGGCCTCTAGGACGAATCCACCCATTCTTGTCGCCTGTCTGGAGTACTACAGGTAACTAGCATCACATAATTCACTGAATCCGCCTCGGCGACGTGCGTCGTGTGCTTACGCTGCGGGCATGTCCGAAGGTGCTGATACGGCGCTCCTACGGGAGCGGTCCGACTCCGAGGCGACCCGGGGGTTGGTTGCCGGCCTGAAGTCCTTTGCGGCCGCGCATGGGGGCGCCAAGGCGATCATTGAGTACGTGGGTCGACGTGGCGCACGGATCGTGCTGGTCGGCGAGGACGGTGCCTGGGGGGACCAGTTCGCACCCGATACGGACGTGGCTCGGCAAGCCTGCGCTACCGCGGGAATCGTCGTGGAGAACTCGTGGGAGCGGGAACTGATGTCGCAGATGCGTCCGAGTAAGGAACTGTGGCGTTCGATGGCGCGGCGGACGTTGGCGCGTTGAGCGTAGAAGAGTAAGCGAGACCACCAAAGATCAAGACCACCACCACGCGGCCCGGGTTCGTCCCGGGCCGCGTGCTATACGCACCACTTACCGGAACGATCGCAGCCCTCATCGAACCGTCGCAGCTCTGCGCGCGGATGACGAAGCCGGCAGTCGATGCGTTCAGGGGGACCTACCGTTCGCTACCGCACCCCGTCTAGCCAGGCTCTTCGTGCGAACCGACCGGGTGTGACGGAAGCCGGATAACAGCTCGACAACGGGGCGTTGACCAAGTCGGGAACCCACTGTAATGTGACCCGCGTTACCGAAACTATCGGCTACAAGCCATTGAAACTTTCGGAAAGAGATGTCCACGGATAGAGTGCCGGGCTGCGCCCGGTCTCGTGAAAGGGACGGTTAATGAGTCTCATGTCGATAAGTCGACGCAAGGTGGTCGCGGCAGCTGCGGTGGGTCTGCTGCTGTCGGCTTCCGCCTGCGGCAGCGACGGCGACGGCGGCAGTAGCGGCGCTGTCGACTGGTGGCACATCCAGCCCGAGGACGGCAACTTGGGCAAGGTGTGGCGGGCCCTCGCTGACGAGTTCAACGCCGACAACTCGGATGGCGCCCAGGTCCAGATCACTCCGATGGAGAACGACGCCTTCAAGCAGGCGATCTCCACCGCCATCCAGGCCGGTGATCCGCCGGACCTGTTCCAGAGCTGGGGTGGTGGGGTGCTCCGCCAGCAGGTCGAGGCCGGCCAGGTGATGGACCTCACCGACGTGCTGTCCGACGTGATCGAGAACATCGCCCCGGGTGCCCTGGCCCCGTACACCGTCGACGGTCGGGTCTACGGCCTGCCGTGGAACATGGGTATGGTCGGCTTCTGGTACAACACCGAGCTGTTCGAAGAGGCCGGCATCACCAAGGAGCCGGAGACCTGGAGCGAGTTCCTGGACGTCGTCCGGAAGCTCAAGGACGCCGGCATCACCCCGATCGCTCTGGGGCAGGCCGACCAGTGGCCGGGCCACTTCTGGTGGGGCTACCTCGCCACGCGGGCGGCCGGTCTGGACGCGCTCGCCGCGGCCTACGACAACCAGCAGCTCGACGACCCGGGCTTCGTGCGGGCTGGTGAGCTGCTGCAGGAACTGATCGAGCTGGAGCCGTTCCAGGACGGGTTCCTGGCGGTCGGCTACGAGCAGGGTGATGGCCAGGCCGCGACCATGGGTAACGGCTTGGCAGCGATGGAGCTGATGGGCCACTGGTCCGTCGGTGCGCAGATCGACTGGGCCGGTCTCGAGGGCGAGGACGAGGAGCGCCTGCGGGAGACCCGCGGTTTCTTCCCGTTCCCGGCTGTCGAGGGCGGTAAGGGTGCGATCACCGAGATCTTCGGTGGTGGCGACGGCTTCGCCATCGGTGCCAACGCTCCCGAGGAGACCCTGGAGTTCGTCCGCTTCATCTACGAGAACTACCAGCGGGTGGTCGACACCGGCGACGTCGTCCCGGTGGTGCTCGGTGGCGAGGACATGGTGGACAACGAGGCCCTGCGCCCGGTCCTGGAGACCTTGGCCACTGGCACCGGGTTCCAGCTCTACCTCGACCAGGACTGGCCGCCAGCGGTCGGTGACGAGGTGAAGGCGGCAGTCGGCGCGCTGTTCGCCGGCGAAGCCAGCCCGCAGGATGTCGTAGACCGCATCAACGAGGCATGGTCTCGTGAAGGATAGGACCTCCCGGACTCTCCGGGTGGAGGAAGTATTCACATGAGTAACCGGTCGACCGTGACGAACCACCGCCTGGGGCGGCACGCGGTCGCTGGTCCTGCTGCGGGGGGCCCGGGGCGCGGATCCGCGCGCCCCGGCGCCTCCCGCCGCCAGGGCAGGCGCCGCCGCGGACCCAGTGCACTAACCATCTTCCTGTTCGTGCTCCCCGGCTTGGTGTTGTTCACCCTGCTGGTCGTGATCCCCATGCTGGGGGCGGGGTACGTGAGCCTGTTCCGCTGGAACGGGTTCGGGGGCCCGCCTATGCCCGGCGACCCGAACTTCGTGGGGCTCGACAACTTCTCCCGCGCCTTGGGTGACCCGGTTTTCCGGGGGGACCTGTGGCGTGGCCTGATCCTGGTGGTGCTGTCGCTGTTCATCCAGTTGCCGGCCTCGCTGGGGCTGGCGCTGCTGCTGCACCAGCGCTTCCCGGGTCGGGCGGTGTTCCGGCTGTTGTTCTTCGCGCCCTACGTGATCTCCGAAGTGATCGCCGGCGTGCTGTTCGCGATGGTGCTCTCCCCCCGGTTTGGGTTCGCCAACTGGCTGCTGGAGACGGTTGGGCTGGCGAGCTTGATACCGAGCAACGGGTGGCTCGGCGAGCGGTCGATCGTCCTGTACGTGGTGTTTGCCGTGGTCTCGTGGAAGTACTTCGGCTTCCACATGATCATCTACCTGGCGGGGCGTCAGAACATCCCCCGCGAGGTGACCGAGGCCGCGATGACCGATGGCGCCACCGGATGGCAGGTGTTCCGTCACGTCACCCTGCCATTGATGGGGCCGACGATCAGGGTCACCATCTTCCTGTCGATCATCGGTGTGATCCAGCTCTTCGACATGGTCTACGTGCTGACCGGTGGTGGCCCGGTCAACGCCTCGGAGACCATGGCGATCACTATGTACCGGCAGGCGTTCGAGCGCAGCGAGTTCGGCTACGGTAGCGCGATCAGCGTCCTGATGTTCTTCATCGCGCTGATCTTTGCCCTCGGCTACGTCCGGTTCGTGATGCGCCGCGACATGGAAGGCGCGGTCACCACAGTCGGAGGGGGACAACGATGACGACCTACATGTCGGCGACTCGCCGAGGGCCGGAGCCTCCGAAGCAACCGGTCGTATACGGACCGAGCCCCAAACTGCGCCGGCGTCACCGCGTACGGTCGGCCGTGTTGTTCACGCTCGCGGCGCTGATCGGCCTCGTCATCGTAGTCCCGATCTACTTTGGTGTGATCGGTGGTTTCAAGGACAACGCGCAGCTGTCCAACACCCCGCTCGCGCTGCCGTCGCCGTGGAACTTCTCCAACTACGCTGACGTCCTGACCAGTGGTGACTTTTGGCGACAGGTCTTCAACAGCGTCTTCGTCGCCTTCTTCACCGCTTTGATCACCGTCATGGCAGGTGCCATGGCAGCGTACGTCTTCGCCAGGTTCGCCTTCCGTGGTCGTGAGCTGCTGTTCATGTACTTTGCCGCAGGGCTGATGTTCCCGGCGGCGGTGGCGATCCTGCCGTTGTTCGTCCTGCTGCGGCAGTTCAACCTGTTGAACAGCCCGTGGGGGGTCATCCTGCCGCAGGCAGCCTTCGCTCTGCCACTGACGATCATCATTCTGCGGACCTTCTTCCGGTCCATCCCACCCGAGATCGAAGAGTCCGCGACCCTTGACGGGTGCAGCACCTTCGGCATCTTCTGGCGGATCATGCTGCCGATGGCGCGGCCGGCGTTGTCGGTCGTCTCGGTGCTCGCCTTGGTCACCAGCTGGAACAACTTCCTGCTGCCGTTGGTGGTACTCAGCCGCAACCAGGACTGGTGGACCCT
>CAYTMR010000177.1:0-6494 GCA_964438855.1 uncultured Micromonosporaceae bacterium | reverse complement strand
ACGTAGTCGGCGATGAAGATCGGCAGCCGGGCGCCGTTGACCGGGTTGGTGGCGTACGCGCCGATGAAGACACCGGTCTTGGCCCGATCACCGGCCTGCCGCTCCGCTTCGGTCTTGCCGGCGACGAACGCCCGGTAGGCGGCGACGGCCTCGCGCGGGGTGGCGTGCCCGCCGGTCCACGCCGGTCGGGTCCCCTCCGGCCAGGCTTCCGGCAGCAGCCGATCCACCAACTCGTGCTCCGGGGCGACGACCATGTAGGTAGCGCCGAACAGGGTGTCCGGGCGGGTAGTGAAGACCCGAAGCGTCTCACCGTCGACCGGGAAGTCGACGTGCGCACCGGTGGACCGGCCGATCCAGTTGCGCTGCATCAACTTGACCTTCTCCGGCCAGTCCAGGTCGTCGAGGTCCTCCAGCAGCCGATCCGCGTAGGCGGTGATGCGCATCATCCACTGCCGAAGGTTGCGCTTGAAGACCGGGAAGTTGCCGACCTCGGAGCGGCCCTCGGCGGTGACCTCCTCGTTGGCCAGCACGGTGCCCAGGCCCGGGCACCAGTTGACCGGTGCCTCGCTGATGTACGCCAGCCGGTGGTCGTCGACGATCCGGCGTCGCTCCACGTCGGACAGTTCAGACCACGGACGCCCGTCCGGAGTCGGCCGGGTGCCGGCCTCGAACTCGGCGATCAACTCTGCGATCGGTCGGGCCTTACGCTGCTTCTCGTCGTACCAGGCGTTGAAGATTTGCAGGAAGATCCACTGAGTCCAGCGGTAGTAGTCGACGTCGGTGGTGGCGAAACTCCGCCGCTCGTCGTAGGCCATGCCCAGTCGACGCAGCTGGCGCCGGTACCGCTCGATGTTCTCCTCGGTGGTCTTCCGCGGATGGGTGCCGGTCTGCACCGCGTACTGCTCGGCGGGTAGGCCGAAGGCGTCGAAGCCCATCGGGTGCAACACGTTGTACCCGCACATGCGCAGGTAGCGGGTGTAGCTGTCGGTGGCGATGTAGCCGAGCGGATGGCCTACGTGCAGCCCTGCCCCGGAGGGATAGGGGAACATGTCCATGACGTATCGCTTCGGGGCGCTCGCACGCGGGTGATCGGGGTCGTGGAGCGACCCGGTGGGGTTGGGCGCGTGGAAGGTGCCGTGCTCCTGCCAGTAGTCCTGCCACCGCGCCTCGATCTCACCCGCCAGGCGGGCGGTGTACCGGAACGGTGGAATGTCGGCCTCGCCGTGCGGAGCTGCGGACCGGGCTGCCTCGCTCATATCGCCACCTCGTCATGTCGGGTCCGGACCTACCTGGGGAAAACACGAAGAAGCCCCTCACTCAGGAGGGGCCGCCGTGCTGACTCGAAGACGTCAGCACGGCTTCACAAGAAGCCGGAAGCCCGGAGTCATGTGGGCAGTGTAGCGCGGCCGGTGACGGGATCAGCGACCCGTTCCCAGCGCACCCCCTCGTATCCGCCGGCGCCGGCAAGGAAGTCGTCTAGTTCGGCCAGGGTCAACGGTCCAGGTAGCGGGTAGCGCGCCGGTATCTCCCGCAGCGCGTCGTCGTAGTGGACGATGTGCCCCAGGTCGAGGGGGTGCTCCTGCGGTCTCAACCCGGCGAACCAACCGGCTCGGCGGGCACGAGCCAGCACCCGCTCCCAGTCGGCGATCCGGGGTAGCCCCACCGGCTCGACGCCGCTTTGGAACAACGTGAGCATGATGTCGTCGAAGGGTTCCCGCTCGTCCAGGAAGCGTCCCACTGCCGCCAGCGACTCTTGTGTGTGGGACCTCATCCAGAACGGCACCGACCCGGTCCGCAGCGCCCAGTATGGCTCGATGATCAGAAACGACTCGATGAACAGCCGGTTGGCGGGGATCTGACGCCGGCGGTACCACCACCGGTAGAGGTCGGCGACGAGTGGGCTGAGCGCCTCCGGCTCCTCGAAGACCACCCGCTGTACCTGGTAGCCGTGCGCCCGCGCGAAGCGCACGATGTCTTCCCGCAGCGCCGGGGCGAACCCCCACTCCGCCTCCGGGCTGACCGTGTCGGGCTCCGGACCCCGCCACCGCCGCACCGGCGAGTCGTACCGGGCCAGATATTCGGCGACTCGTGGGCCCCCGCGATGGAACTCCTCCTCGGTGGCGCCGCTGGGAGCTCCATGTTGGAAGACGTGGCGTGGGCCGATGGTGGTGGTCCGCCAGCTCCGGTGGCACTCCGCGATCAGGATGGTGCCGCCTGGCTCCAGCCGTTCGGTGAGGAACCGCTCGTAGGCTTCCCCCAGTCGACGACGCTTGAGCCGAAAGTAGGCCATCCACCGGACCATGAGCCGGTCGTGGTTCGGGTCGTGTACGTGGTGCAGTTGCAGATCTGGATTGGTCCGCAGCAGCCGGCGCCCGGGCCGTACCCCGTTGGCCACGGCGGTGTCGACATCGTCGGGGTGGATCCGCTGGCGCACCGGCACCAGGAAGGTCTGCGGCAACCACGGCATCCCCAGCGCGGCGCACAGATGCACCAACGCTCCGCAGCTGGAGCCGATCGCGACCGCCGGGTAGCGACGAGCCGGGTAGGCCTCGGACACCCACCGGGAGACCTCCTCGGCATCGATCCGGGCGACCCGGCGCGAGCTGACGGCCTCGGCGACGCCACTGGCGGTGAACACCCACTCCCGCAGCCGTCGGGGCAACCGCCGTGTCGCCGTCACCGGCCACGTGGCGACTGGCAGATCACCGAGGGCGCGGAACGGCTGGCCGCGCAGGTAGGACGCGGTGGCGAGCATCATCACCGGGGCGGAGTCGAAACCGGCGATGAAGCGTGGCTTACGCATCTCGCCCACCTCGGCTACGGGCAGCCCGGGCGAGGGTGACGGCAGCGGCCGCCGCTGCCGTCCACGCGAGGGCCCGCCCCAACCGCCGGTAGCCGCTGTCGCCGGCTCGGCCGCCGTCCGGCTGCCGCCAGCCACCGTCGACGTGGGCGCCCGTGGGCAGCGGAGCGAACACGTTGCCGTCGGTTCGGGGCACGGGCCGGTCGGAGAAGTACCGCTGCTCCGCCACGTTGGCCAGCGCCCGTTCGCTCAACCGAGGAGCGAGTCGCGTCACCACGCGGCCAACCCACGTGGTGGCGCCGACGACGACCTCGGGGCGGGGTCGATCGGCGCAGCGTACGATGGCCGCCGCCACCTCCCGGGCATCGATCATCGGCCCTGGTGGCCGGGGCTCACGGCCGGTGAAGTTCGCCCCGCTGCCAAACAGCGGTGTATCGGTGACACCGGGTAACACGGTGCAGATGGCGATGCCTTCCGCGTCACGTACCTCGTGGCGTAGGCAGTCGCTCAACGTCCGCAACGCCTGCTTGCTCACCGCGTACGCGCTCTGGTTGGGCGGGGGTGTGCGCCCCAGCAGCGACGAGACGTTGATGAGCACACCCGCACCCTGCTCTCGAAACCATGGCAGGGCAGCGCGTACCCCGTGATAGGCGCCGACGAGGTTGACGTCGACGACTCGGCGCCACAGCTCCGCCGGCATCTCCTCGGTCGGCCCGTAGGCCACCACAGCGGCGTTGTTGACCCAGACATCGAGCCGGCCGAACTCGGTCACGGCGCGCCTGGCGACCTCCTTCATCGCGCCGGCGTCGGTGACGTCGGCTGGCACCACCGTGACGGTGGCGCCTCGGCCACGGCACGCGGTGGCGACCTCCTCCAACTCACGACCGCGCCGGGCGGTCAGCAACAGGAACGTCCCGGGCCGCGCGAAAGCGAGCGCCGCGGCCCGACCGATGCCACTCGAGGCACCCGTCACCACGACCGACCGATTCCGGTGGCGGGTCATGACGGGGCCCTACCCACTGACGATCGCCATAAACTCGTCACTCGCCACCTGGCGGAGCACGCCGAGTCCCTGCTCGGCAAATCGGTGGCCCCTCGATAGCCTGAGGGCAGCACACGGGTGCGGCAAGGCGCGGCCCGAGCGGGTCTCACGCGGACGGCGGCGCCCGTTACCGTCCACGATGGCGACGCGGCCTGACGAGGAGGATGTCCAGTGACGGTTCCACGCACCCGGGAGGAGCTCGGCGGCGCAGTTCCCTTCCCCGAGTTCACCAAGGTCACCGACGCCATCGTCCACAACATCGAACACGTGATCGAGGGCAAGACCGCCACCATCCGGCTCGCCTTGGCCGTCCTCCTCGCTGAAGGTCATCTCTTGATCGAGGACGTCCCGGGCGTGGGTAAGACGAAGCTCGCCAAAGCGCTGGCCCGCTCGATCGACTGCTCGGTGCGACGCATCCAGTTCACCCCGGACTTGTTGCCCAGCGACGTGACCGGGGTCAGCGTCTACAACCAGGACGATCATGAGTTCGTCTTCAAACCGGGTGCGGTCTTCGCCAACCTGGTCGTGGGCGACGAGATCAACCGCGCCTCCCCGAAGACTCAGGCGGCGCTGTTGGAGTGCATGGAGGAGCGCCAGGTCACCGTGGACGGCACCACCTACGAGCTGCAGGTGCCCTTCATGGTGATCGCGACCCAGAACCCCATCGAGATGGAGGGCACCTACCCGCTACCGGAGGCTCAACGGGACCGGTTCACTGCCCGGATCGCGATGGGCTACCCGCCACCCCACGCCGAGCTGGCCATGCTCGATCTGCACAGCGCCCACGACCCGTTGCACGACCTCAAACCGGTCTCCGACGCGACCACGATCCGACGACTCATCGCCACTGTCCGTGACGTCTATCTCGCCCCAGCGGTCAAGCAGTACGCATTGGATCTGATCACGGCCACTCGGGAGTCACCCGAACTGCGCCTGGGCGCCTCTCCCCGGGCGACGCTACAGCTGCTACGCACCGCAAGGGCGGTGGCCGCGCTCGAAGGGCGTGACTACGTGGTCCCCGACGATCTGCAGGCGCTCGCTGTCCCGGTGCTCGCCCACCGAATCCTGCCGACCACCGACGCCCACATGAACCAGCGCACCCCCGAGGCCATCGTCACCGACCTGGTACGCCAGCTGCCGCTGCCCAGCGATCGCCCCTCACCCTACCCGCGACCAGCGGCCGACCACGCCACCGCAGCGAGCCTCTCGGCGCACTCCCAGCCGCGGGGGCGGTGACGGTGAGGGAGGCGCTGCGTGGGCTGACGACGCGCGGCCGGTCCTTCCTGGCGGCGGCGGTCGCCGCCGCCATCTCCGCCTGGATCCTCGGTGAAAACGACCTGCTTCGGGTGGCGGCGCTGTTGGCGGTGCTGCCTCTGCTGGCGACGTGGTACGTGGGACGGACCCGCTACCGGATGTCCTGCGTACGCACACTGGCCCCCCGCCGGGTGCCGGCGGGGGGCCGGGCGCAGGTGACCCTGCAGTTGCAGAACATCTCCCGTCTCCCCACCGGGACGCTGCTGTTGGAAGATCAGCTGCCGTACGCGCTCGGCCGACGGCCACGCCTGGTGCTGGAGCGGCTCCACGCCCGTCAGAGGAGCTCGGTGACGTACACCGTCCAGGCTGAGCAGCGCGGCCGCTACCAGCTCGGCCCGCTGGTGGTGCGCCTGTCCGACCCGTTTGGTCTGTGCGAACTCACCCGCTCGTTACCGGCTCTGGACCGCCTCACCGTCTTTCCACGGGTGATCCCGCTGCCGACGGTGCGGCTTCCGGGTGGACACACCGGTGCTGGGGAGAGTCGGGCGCGCTCAGTCGCGGTGCATGGTGAGGACGACATCGCCACTCGCGAGTACCGGCACGGCGACGACCTGCGACGGGTGCACTGGCGCTCGACCGCCCGGGTGGGCGAGCTGATGGTACGTCGGGAAGAGCAACCGTGGGAGAGCCGCGCCACAGTGATACTGGACTGCCGGGCGGGCGCGCACCGGGGCGACGGACCGACCAGCAGTTTCGAGTGGGCGGTGTCGGCCGCCGCCAGCATGGCGGTGCACCTTCGCACCGCCGGATACCGGGTGCGACTGGTGGCGCACCACGTGGACGTGGAGGCCAACGCGTCGACCGGTGACGGGTTGGTGCTCGACGAGTTGGCGGTGGTGCGGGTTCGCCGCGACGCGGCGTTGGACGCGTTGGCGAGTCAACTGCGGCAGCGGTCCGGTACCGGGCTGGTGATTGGCTTGTTTGGCCTGCTCACACCGACTGAGGCGGAACTGCTGCGACGGCTGCGGATGCCCGGTGCCGCCGGCGTGGCCTTCCTCATCGACAGCTCCACGTGGTTGAATCTGCCCGCCTCGGCGCGGGTCGCGGCGGACCGGGAGCATCAGGCCGCGCTCGCCGCGCTGCTGGAGGGCAACTGGCGGGTGATCAGCGTCCGTCACGGTAGCCGACTCGAGGCGTTGTGGCCGTTGGTCGCCGACGGTACGCCCACCACGTCTTCCGTGGGGATGACAGATCGGGTGGCGGGAGGCGTACGGTGACCGGCCGGCACCGGATGACGGTGATCGCGGCGGTGGCCACGGTCCTGGCCACCGCCCCCTTGGGGGTCATCTACGCGCGCTGGACGTGGTTGTTCCATTGCCTGGTCGTGGTGGTCGCGGC
>CAYTMR010000176.1:0-6560 GCA_964438855.1 uncultured Micromonosporaceae bacterium | reverse complement strand
CCCGGTCACCCGGGGTGCTGGTGGGCTCTTACCCCACCGTTTCACCCTTACCGGCGTTGCCGCCGGCGGTCTGTTTTCTGTGGCACTTTCCCGCGGGTCGCCCCGGGTTGCCGTTAGCAACCACCCTGCCCTGTGGAGTCCGGACGTTCCTCGGCGCCAGGGATCGTGCCCCGACGACGCGGCCGCCCGGCCGGCTCGTCCGCCGCGTCCATGGTACGCCACCGAAGATCAGCAGCCAGGCGTGCTCGTAGTTCCTCCCGGTTTCGGCGAGCGTCATCTATGACCGGATACCGCCCGGATCAGTCTCAATCCTCGCCCTCCCAGCGCTCGTCCTCTTCCTCCCAGGCTTCGTTGCGGCGCCGTACCTTCTCCAAGGCCTCTTCCGCCTCCGCCTTCGTCCGGTAGGGGCCCAACCGGTCGCGCGCGCGGCACAGATCATCACCGGACTCGACCTTCCGGTGCCGCAGGCAGTAAAAGAAGCGTGGCTCCTCGTCGTTGCTGTCGCTCACCTTGCCTCCCGCTCGGTTCAGCCAGTGAGGTGCGAGGTGTCGTTGACCGTCCGCACAGCGACGCCCCCGTCCGGGTACGAGTCCACCACGGATATGCCGGTCGGGTCCAGGTATAGCCGGTGGAGCAACTCGTCGGAGGCAGCGAGCGCGTCGCGCAGTAGCAGTTTCAGCGGGGAGACGTGGGACACCACCACCACCGCCGAGGCCGGATAGGCACTGGCCAGCCGAGCGGGAATGGCGCGTACCCGCTCGGCGACTTGTTGAAAGGACTCCCCGCCGGGGGGTGCCACGGCAGTGGAGGCGTGCCACGCGGCCATCTCCTGCGGCCACCGGGCGCGGACCTCCGCGTAGGTGCGGCCTTCCCATTCGCCAAAGTCGCACTCGATCAGGTCGGGGTCCACCGACATCGGGGGGTCGCCGAGCGCGGCGGCGATCACCTCGCCGGTGCTGACGCAGCGCTGCAACGGCGAGGTCACCACCGCGGCGATCTTCGGGGCGAGCGCGGCGATGCGGGCCGCTGCGGCCGCGGCCTGCTCACGCCCGCGGGGGGTCAACGGGACGTCTCCCCGGCCGGAGTAGCGCCGCTGCATGGTGAGTTCGGTCTCACCGTGACGGATCAGGATCAGTCGGGTGGGTGTGCCGCTTGGAGGCTCCCAGCTCCCCGACCTGCTCGTCGAAGTGGCGTTGCGCGCTGCCTGTGCTGGGGTGGTGGCGCCCTCAGCGGCAGCGACGTCGGTGAGGCCGTCGGCGGCGCGGTCCATCGCCTGGTTGGCGAGCCGGTCGGCGTGGGCGTTGCGGGATCGTGGCACCCAGGTCCAGGTCACCGAGTCGAACTGGCGTACCAGGGCGGCAGCGCGGGCGGCGAGTGGCCGTAGCCCTGGGTGGCGGATCTGCCACCTGCCCGCCATCTGCTCGATCACGAGTTTGGAGTCCATTCGGACATCGACGCTGGTGGCCCCGAGCTCGGCGGCTGCTTCTAGACCTCCGATGAGGCCGCGGTACTCGGCGACATTGTTGGTCGCGCGGCCGATCGCCGCACTGCGTTCGGCGAGGACGTCACCGCTGTCCGCGTCGCGGACGACCGCTCCCCAACCCGCCGGGCCAGGGTTGCCGCGAGCGCCACCGTCGGCCTCGACCACGACCGGCTTGCTCACAGGCCGGACTCCGGCGTGCGGATCATGATGCGGCGGCACTCGTCGCAGCGGAGTACCTCATCTGGGGGTGCGGCCTTGACTCGGGCTCGTTCACTGCCGGCAAGCTCCAGCTGGCAGCCTCCGCAGCGGCCGGCTCGTAGTGGGGCGGCACCGATCCCGGTGTCGGCCCGGATGCGGTCGTAGAGGGCGACTAGGTCGGCGGGTAGCTGTGCGACGAGCGGCTTGCGTGCCTCGGTGCGGGCGGTCTCCTCGGCGCTGATGGCCGCCAACGCTTCATTTCGCCGGGCCTCGGCCTCCGCTTTCTTCTCCCGTACCGTCGCCAACCGTGACTCCACGTCGTCGAGCACCGCCTGCGCCTGCTCCCGGCGTTCCATCAACTCCAGCTGGGAGTCTTCCAGGTCGTTCTGGCGTCGGTTGAGGGACTCGATCTCGTGTTGGAGGGCCTCCAACTCCCGCGCAGGTCCCCGGCCGCTCGCCAGCAGCGCGGTGTCTCGCTCCTTACGGGCGCGCACCTGTTCGACGTCGCGTTCCAGTCGTGCGATGTTGCGGTCGAGGTCGTCCACCTCGACTTGGGCGCGGACCCGCTCGTCCTCCAGCTCTGACAGTTGCCGGGTCAGGTTGTCGACTTCGGCGAGCTCCGGCAGGGTGGCCCGTCGGTGGGCAAGCTGATCCAGGGCGGTGTCGATGCCTTGTAGGTCGAGCAAGAGTCGTTGGGCTTGCGGGTCGGCCTTCACGGTTGCGGGTCCTCCTCCGGTGGGAGCGGGGTCGGCGCTGCGAGGCTACCGCAGCGCAACGGGCCGAGTACCAGCCCGTGCCGCCCACCGCTCGGTTCGGGTGACTGCCCTTATTCTCGGCTATCCGCTCGTCGCCCGAACTCACAGCGCTCACCTCGTCCACAAGGCATATCATCGCCGGATCACTATCGGCGACACGGCGGCTGGGGGATGAACGATGGCCGTTCGGATCGGGATCAATGGTGCCGGCCGGATCGGCCGGAATCTCTGGCGAATAGTCCATACGGGAGCGCCAGATCTGGAAGTGGTAGCGGTCAACGATACCGCGAACGTCTCGACAATCGCGAATCTACTGCGGCACGATTCGATCCGGGGTCGGTTCCCCGGCACGGTCGAGGCGCGTGCCTCTACGAGCGGGGATGCCATCGTGGTGGACGGCGTTCCGGTGCCCCTCACCCATGAACCGGTGCCAGATCGGATCGACTGGGGTCGCCACGACGTGGACGTGGTGATCGAGGCTACTGGAGAGTTCACCGAAGGTCCCGCGGTTCGTGGGCACTTGCGTAGCGGTGCCCCCATAGTCATCGTCTCGACCGCCACGCCCGACGCCGACCTATGTGTCATGGTGGGCATCAATGAGCACATGCTCGATCCGACCCGGCACCGGGTGATCTCGAACTGTTGTTGCACGACCTACTGCATCGGCTTGATGATCAGCCCGCTGCACCATGCGTACGGGGTGCTCAGCGCGACGGCCTCCATCGCCTACTCCCATGGGAGCCGCCCCGGGCCGCCACTCGACGGTGTCTACCACCTCCGGCGCCTGACCCGCGCCAACGCGATCAATCTGGTACCGGCCGGGGTGCCTGGCGTACGGTTGGCGCTGGACCAGGTGTTGCCTGAACTCGCCGGTCGCATCGCCGCGACCGCCTACCGGACGCCGGTACGAGCGGTATCGGCGGCCACCCTGACTCTGCGTCTGCGCCAACGAGTCGACGCTGATGAGATCAACCAGACTCTGGAGCATGCCGCGACCAGTCTCCTCAAGGGATACCTGGACGTCGCGCCTGACCCGCTGGTCTCCTCCGACGTGATCGGATACGCCGAGTCGTGTGTGGTCGACGCTGGTCTGACGACCTCGCTGGGCGACTTGGTCCGGGTGGTCGGCTGGTACGACAACGAGTGGGGGTACGCTCACCGGCTCCTCGATCTGGCCCGTCTGGCGGTCAACCACACGCAGTGATCGACCACCTCGCGTCACCATGGCGCCGCCGCTAGCCGGCACGGGGAATCGCCGGCGCCGGTCGAGGGATCGCCGGTGGGGCCAGCGATGGACGGCCGGCACTGGACGCCAGCCGCCGCCCTCGGTTCATCCGCGCGAAGCGTGCACCGTTGGCGTTCCTGCGGAGAGCGCGGGTCCGGTCGACGCGCCGTGGCGGGCCGATGGCGGCGATCGCCAACTCCCACGGGAACCGCTCGGCGGCGGCGGATCCGGTGCCGGGCGACGGCAACGCCATGACGTGCTCGCCGAACAGGACCCGCACGCCCCAGGTCCTCAGCCGGTGGAGGCTCTCTTGGAACACCGGGTGAGCAGCCATGGCTGCGTTGGTGTAGGGCATCGCCACGATGGGCAACCCCAGGCCGTAGCCCTCGATGAGGGTGCCCAGCGCCAGCGTGTCGGCGATCCCGCAGGCCCACTTGTTGACGGTGTTGACCGTCGCCGGCGCTACGACGATCGCATCGGCGCACGGGATGGTGTCCGCGTCTCCCGGATTCTTGTAGTGGCTCCGCACCGGGTGGCCCGTTTGCTTGGCGAGCGCCGGTACGTCGAGGAACTTGCGCCCGTCGGGGGTCGCGATGACGCACACCTGCCAGCCTGCCTTCTGCGCCAGAGTGACCATTTCCCCGATGTGGACCGCGGCCGGCGAACCGCATGCCACCGCGTAGAGGACGGGGAGGTCCTTGGCCGGCTGGGCGTTCACCGCGCGATCCCTACGTGCTCGGCGAGATCGCAGACCGCCGCCGGGGGTTCGCCATTGTTGCGCCGGGTCAGCTCCCCGACGATGGCCCACGCGACCGGACGGGAACGTAGTTCGTCGCTGGCCAGCTGGTCGGCCTCGCGCAGCAGCGACGCCGCTCCGTCCAAGTCGCCGAGTTGGGTACAGCCACGCGCCACGTCGATGAGGTGGTGCACTCGGCGTTCGGGTACGAGGCCGCGGAAACCGGTCTGGTCGATCCGCTCGTGTTCCTCCACTGCGTAGCGGCTGTCGCCGAGTTCGACCGCGGCGGCGACCCGGTGCAGCATGACGTTGGTTGGTCCGAAACAACTCCAGTAGTGGTTGGCGTCTTCACCCAGTTGCATGGCCGCCTCCTCTGCTTCGTTCAACAGGTCCCGTACGGTCGCCGCGTCACCGAGCCGCGCCGCAGCCATCGCGCCCTGCAACAGCAACATGCCGTAGACCGACAGTCGTTCGGGTGCGGCCTTCCGTTTGTTGGTGGGGGCCAGCCGGTTGGCGATGCTGACGTTGACTTCCATCGCGGGCCGAGATCGATGCATCGCCAGCAATGCCATCCCCACTCGGAAGGTCGCCACGCCGGCGAGCAGCTCGTCCTTGGCTCGTTGAGCCAGCGTGAGGGCACGGTCGGCGGCAAGCCACGCCAACTCGTGCTCGCCGAGGTTGCGTAGTGTGGAGGAGGTGATCTGGTAGACCTCCGCCAGGAGCGTAGCGCCCTTGCGCCCGTCGTTCGTGTCACCTTTGTAGGCAGCCTCCGCTGCCTGTGCGTCCCGCAACAGGCGTGGCAGCGTACGCAGCAGCACCCCGCCTTTGGCGTGTTGGTAGGTCAACCAGGCGTGGCTGACCGCCTTACGGATTTCGTCAAGGTCTGGCGGTTCCGGCGGCGCCTGGAGAAAGACGTTGACCTGGTCGTAGCACTCCAGCGCCGCGCGGATCTGCGCGATCTCAGGTGGGTGCGCGCGCATGTCCGCGCTGTTGTGGCCTGGGCGGCGGGCCGGCTCGTGGCCCAATAGCAGCTGCGGATCGATCTGCAGCACTTCGGCGATCTCGTGGATGACCGAGAACTTGTCCAGCCGCCGAACGCCCCGCTCTACCTTGTCCACCCAGCTCTTGCTCTTACCCAGACGGTCGGCGAACACCTGCTGGGACATTCGACGGCGCCCCCGCCAGTACGCCACGCGGCGACCGATCGGCAGCTCGTCCACGTCGCCCCCCTTCGCTGGGTCTGCCCCGGGTCGCTTCTCAGTCGGTTCTCAGCTTCTCACTTCGTCAGTGACCATGTGGGTCCGTCATGTGGCCGACCTGCACACCGTCAGATCAGCGTCTACGGATCCTGCTGCGACTAACGACACGGCTACCACTGGGTGACGGTCGCCACATGAGGCACGGGATGAGCTGCGAAAACGTCGTAAGTTGGCGACAGGCCCACGAGGTCGTCCCGCGGAGTGGGCGGCAGGAACGTCGCGTCTACAAGGGGCCGAGCACGGTGTCGGGGTCTGCGCTGTAGTCCAGGGTCTCCAGCACCGTCAACAGCTGACGCTCCTGAAGTGCGATTCCATGATCGCCGCCAAGCCCTCCAGGTGGCGGTCCAGCTCCTCCGGAGGAGCGGACCGGTCCACCGCGGCCTGCAGACCTGCCAGCAGATGCACAATCATCGAATGGTCCTGCCGCAGGTAGGCGAGAGTCTGGCGAAGCTCGGGGTGCCGCTCGGCGAGCGCCGGGAAAAGGTGACGATCCTCACCTTCGTGGTGTTGGGTCAGGGCAGCGCAGAACCCGTGACAGTAGAGCAGGAGGTCACGCGTGGCCGGCTGTGCCGCCTCACCGGCGGCTACCGCCTCACGAGTCACCGTCAAGGCCGCACGGAGCCGGTCATGGATGGCGCGCATCTCGCGGGCCCAGGCGACGACCCTGGTCCTCTCGCCCTCACCCATCGAGGTGAGGCGAGGGGCCGACGCTCATCACGCCACACTCCCTCCGGTTGGTGTTTCCGTGCCTGAGGCCGGCCTTGCCCCCGGTCGGAGACGCTGCGGCTTACTGCAGCTGGGTGACGCCCGCTCCGCCGGAGCTCAGCCGCAGCGGGCGTCCTCGGTCCACGTGGGCACGGCTGGGTTCGAACCAGCGACCCCCCGCTTGTAAGGCGGGTGCTCT
>CAYTMR010000175.1:0-6581 GCA_964438855.1 uncultured Micromonosporaceae bacterium | reverse complement strand
GAACCTGGAATACGGGTTCCAAAGACCCGGGTGTTGCCAATTACACCACAGCCGATCGGGCCTCTGTCAGCCTAGCGCCTGCGGCGATTGTCTGCATCGCCAGCACCGCTAGTCGCCGCGACGCGGTTTGAGGTCCCGTCTCCAAGGGTAAGGCGGCCTTCACCGAATGCTGGCCGCCCCGTAGCGAAACTACGGCACCGTAGGTTACGGTGACGTAGGCGTAGGGAGCGCCCGGCTCTCCGGCCTAGAAGTAAGTGAGGCCAATATGCACACATCTCTCATCGATCGACCACAGCCTCAAGGGCCGGCGCCCAAACCGCTGACCGAAGGCAAGCAATCCATCGGCGTACTGATCGCCCTCTGGGCGTTCGTCACCATCCCGTTCCTCGCCCTGATCATGGCTGTCCCCGTGGCCTGGGGCGGGTGGTTGTCTTGGACCGACGCCGGCTTGGCGGTGGCGTTCTACCTCATCTCCGGCCTGGGTGTCACGGCCGGCTACCACCGCTACCTGACCCACGGCTCCTTCAAGGCCCGCCGCCCGCTGCGCATCGCGCTGGCGATGGCCGGCTCGCTCGCCGTGCAGGGCAACGTGACCCAGTGGGTCGCCGACCACCGCCGGCACCACGCGTTCTCCGATGTCGAAGGCGATCCCCACTCACCTTGGCGCTACGGTCACAGCGTGTGGGGGCTGACCAAAGGGCTCTTCCACGCCCACGTGGGCTGGATGTTCCGACGCGAGCTGTCCAACCGGAAGCGGTTCGCCCCGGACCTGGTCGCCGACCGGGACATCGCTCTCGTGGACCGGCTGTTCCCGCTGCTGGTGGTGGCGTCGCTGCTCACGCCGGCGCTGCTCGGTGGCCTGCTGACCTGGTCGTGGGCCGGCGCCCTGACGGCGTTCTTCTGGGCCGGGCTGGTCCGGATCGCCTTCTTGCACCACGTCACCTGGTCGATCAACTCCGTGTGCCACGTCTTCGGCGAACGGCCGTTCATGGTGCGCGCTGGTGACCGGGCGGCGAACTTCTGGCCGCTGGCGATCCTGTCGTTCGGGGAGAGCTGGCACAACCTGCACCATGCCGACCCCACGTGCGCCCGGCACGGGGTGCTACGGGGCCAGATCGACATCACCGCCCGCTTCATTTGGCTGCTGGAGAAGCTGGGCTGGGCGTACGACGTCCGGTGGCCACGGCCGGAGCGGGTAGCCGCCAAGCTCGCCAGGTGACCAGCCGACGGCTCACCTGGCAGGATGGCCGGGTGACCGAGACAACAGCGAGTGAGGACGACCCCAGCTACCGCGCTCGCCGGGCGCCGCAAGGCGCCAAGGGTCGGGTGAGGATGTCCGCAGCCGAACGGCGCGAGCAGTTGATAAGTGTCGGGCGTCAGCTCTTCGCCGAGCGAGGCTTCGACGCCACCTCCATCGAGGAGGTCGCCGCGCGGGCCAAGGTCTCCAAGCCGGTGGTCTACGAACACTTCGGCGGCAAAGAAGGCCTGTACGCGGTGGTGGTGGACCGGGAGGTCCGCTCTCTGCTGGATCGGATCGGTGGCGCGTTGACCGCCGGGCATCCGCGCGAGCTGCTGGAGCAGGCCGCCCTGGCTCTGCTGGACTACGTAGAGACCGAGGCGGACGGCTTTCGGGTGCTGGTGCGGGAGGCACCGATGATGTCCGCCACCGGCAACTTCTCCTCGGTGCTCAACGATGTGGCGCGCCAGGTGGAGCACATCCTGGGCGCCGAGTTCAAGACCCGGGGGTACGACCCCAAGCTGGCCGAACTCTACTCGCAGGCCCTGGTTGGAATGGTGGCCCTGGTCGGACGGTGGTGGCTGGAGGCGCGCAAGCCGCGCAAGGCCACGGTGGCGGCGCACCTGGTAAACCTGGCCTGGAACGGTCTGTCCCACCTGGAGCCCAAGCCCACGCTGCGCACCCGCCGCGGCAACCGCTCGCTGCGCCGGGGCGTGGACTAGCGCCGGGCGGCCCGTTCCCGGGCGAGGCTCTCACTCGTCGCTACCTCGAAGTCGCGGATGTCCGATTCGCCGCGTCGGAATCGGTTCTCCGCCTCCTCGAGATCCTTCGAGCCCACCTTCCCGTACAACCCGGCGAGCAGGAAGACGGTACCGATGATGTAGGAGACGATGCAGTTGCGCATGGCGAAGTTGAGCAAGTTCAGGTCCGTGCGCAGCACCGCCATCATCACGAAGCCAGAGAGATAGAACACGCCGCTACCGAACAGGTAGAGGTAGTGGTCCAGGTTCTTCCCGTAGAAGGCGGCGAACAACAGCAACAGCGCTGCCCCGATGGAGAGCAGGCTGAACGCCGGGTTGGTGCGCAGCCCCAAGACGATGTGGTCGCCCCGGCTGAAGAACGGGGCACCCCATGTCTCGATGAGCCCGGCGATCCCGAACGCGAGGATGTACGAGGAGGTCAGCCCGGCGAGGACCCGGTAGACGGGGCGGGCCGGGTGGTTGACCGGGATGTGTGCCATACCAGACGGCTACCCCGGCCCGCCCTCGATCATGCAGAGACCGGATACGCCTCAGGCAGTCGCTCCCGTGCGCTCGGTGCTCACCTTTCCGTACAGACCGGCGGCGAGCAGCACCGACCCGATGATGTACGACACGATGGTGTTGGCCACCGTGACGTTGAAGATGTTCATGCCGGTGTGGCTCAGCGGCATCCACACCGTGCCGGCGACGAGGAAGGCGATCCCACCGTAGAGGTTGACGAACCGGTCCACGTTGCGGCCCACCACGACCGCTCCGAGGATGACCGCGCCGGCCAGCAGCGAGACGACCGCGAACGCACGGTTGGTCGGCAGCCCCAGCGCGGTCCAGTCGCCCTCGGCGAACCAGCTGGATCCACCGGCGCGGGCGAACCCGACGGCGCCGAACGCCAGCAGGAAGACACCGATCAGACCGGCGAGCGCTCGGTAGAGCGGCCGCAGGTGATGATTGACGGGAATGTGCGACATGACTGATTCTCCCGGAGTTGCCCCAACGGTGTGACAGGATTGTCGCTCATCCACGTGGACTCACGTTACCCGGGCTCCCGGCACCGGGCCATGTGCGGTCCTTACCTCCCGGCACACGCCCTGCTGCTCCAACGCGCGCGCCACCTCACGCGCGTGATGGGCGTCGCGGGCGAGGAAGAGGCACGTCGGCCCGGACCCGGAGATGAGGCCCGCCAGCGCACCGGCGGCCTGGCCAGCGTTGAGTACGCCCCGCAACTGAGGGCGTACGCTCAGCACCGCCGCCGCTAGGTCGTTGCCGAGCACGGAGGCCAGCGCCTCGGGGTCGCGCTGCCGCAGAGCCGAGAGCAACCTCGCCGGGTCCGGCAGCGGTGCGGGCGCCTGCCCGGCAGCGCGCAACCGGTCGAGCTCCCGGTAGATGGCGGGGGTCGGCAACCCTTCCTCGGAGATCGCCACCACCCAGTGCCACTGCCCGCCAGGCGTCAACACCGGGCTGACCTGCTCACCGAACCCGGTGCCCAGAGCGGTGCCGCCGTACACCAGGAACGGCACGTCAGCACCGAGGCCGGCGGCCAGCTGTGCGAGCTCCTCCCGGGACAACCCGGTGCCCCATAGCGCGTCGCACGCCACCAAGGTCGCGGCGGCGTCGGCACTGCCGCCGGCGAGCCCGGCGGCGATCGGGATCTGCTTGCGAAGGTGCAGCCGGGCATGCGGGGGAACGCCGGCGTACTCGGCCAGTCGCAGCGCCGCCCGGACCACGAGGTTGGACTCGTCCAGCGCCAGCTCTCCCGCACCCACCCCCTCCATCGTGAGGGTGAGCGTGTCACCACGGCGAGCGGTCAGCTCGTCGAACAACGAGATCGCGTGGTAGACCGTGTGGAGCTCGTGGTAGCCGTCCGGGCGCAGCGGGCCGACCCCCAAGTGCAGGTTGATCTTGGCCGGCACCCTCACTCGAATCGAGTCGGAGGGAGTGTGCCGCGGCTCTTCTTGTTCCTCGTCACGCGACCACAGCGTCTCGGCCACATGCCCTGTCCTCTCAGCGCGCGCCGCCATCGCGGCGGATCCGGTTCACCGCCGCGGCGATCGCGGCGAACTGTTCAACGGTGAGCGACTCACCCCGCGCATCCGGCCGCACCCCGGCAGCGGCCAGGATCTCGGCCGCCCGGTCCGGGCTGCCGGCCCAGCCAGCCAAGGCCGCGCGTAGCGTCTTGCGGCGTTGCGCGAAGGCCGCGTCGACCACCGCGAACACCTCGGCACGGTCGGCGCCGGGTGGCGGTGGTCGGCGGGTGAACGCGACCAGACCGGAGTCTACGTTCGGCACCGGCCAGAACACCGTGCGCGGCACCCGCCCGGCCGGGCGGGCGGTGGCGTACCAGGCCAGCTTCACCGACGGGGCACCGTAGATCCGCGTCCCGGGCGTCGCGGTGAGTCGATCGGCCACCTCCTGCTGCACCATGATCAAACCACTGCGGAGACTCGGCAGCTCCCCGAGCAGGTGCAGCACGATCGGTACGGCGACGTTGTACGGCAGGTTGGCCACCAGCGCCGTCGGTGCGGGTTCGGGCACCCCCGTAAGCCGCAGCGCGTCCTGCTCGTGCACGGTGAGTCGACCGACCAGGTCCCCCGCGTGCCGGCGAACAGTCTCCGGCAACGCTCGGGCGAGCACCGGATCGATCTCCACGGCGTGGACGTGGGCCGCGGCCGGAAGCAGCGCCAACGTAAGCGAGCCGAGGCCGGGTCCCACCTCGATCACTACGTCGTCGTCGCTAAGGTCGGCCGCGGCCACGATCCGGCGGATCGTGTTGGCGTCGTGGACGAAGTTCTGCCCCAGTCGTTTGGTCGGGGTCACCCCCAGCCGGGTCGCCAACGCGCGGATCTCGGCCGGCCCGAGCAGGGTCACGTCTGCCACGGTCCGAAGGTGCGCTGCGCCGTCGCCGACAGCGCGTCACAGAGACGCTCCAAATCGTGTCCGGTGATCTCGGCCAACGCGCGAACGGTCAGCGGAAGCAGGTAGGGCCCGTTGCGCCGTCCCCGGTAGGGAGTCGGTGTGAGGAACGGCGCGTCGGTCTCCACCAGCATCTGCTCCGGCGGGCAGCGCCGGGCGGCGTCCCGGAGCGCGGAGGCGTTGTGGAACGTGACAGTGCCGGAGAAGCTCACGACGAAGCCCCGGCGCAGGCACTCCGCGGCGAAGTCGGCGTCCCCGGAGAAGCAGTGCATGACCACCTGGTCGGGCGCGCCCTCGTCGTCCAGGATGCGCAGCACGTCGGCGTGGGCGTCCCGGTCGTGGATCACCAGCACCTTGCCGTACCGTTTGGCGATCGCGATGTGGGCGCGGAAACTCGCCTCCTGAGCGGCGCGTCCCTCCGGGCCGGTACGGAACGTGTCCAGCCCGGTCTCGCCCACTCCGCGCACCCGCGGGTGTCCGGCGAGCTTTTCGATCTGACGGAGGTCCTCGTCCAGGTCGGCGGTGCGTGGAGCGTCGTTGGGGTGCAGCCCCACGGCGGCGACCACCTCGGGGTGCGCCTCGGCCAGCGCCACCGCCCAGCGTGACGAATGGACGTCGGTGCCCACTTGGACGAGTCGATCGACCCCGACATCCCTGGCCGCGGCGATCTGCGCCTCCGGATCGGCCTCGGGCGCGTCACCCTCTACCGGGCCCGCGTCGCCCGCCGCCACCGCGGCGATCACGTCGAGGTGGGTGTGGCTGTCCGGCACCGGTCGCGGCAGCCTGGGCGGCGGCGGTGGCGGGGCGCCCCGCCGTACCCGCGCCGCCCCGGCTGTGCCCGCGACTGCCGGAAGTGGTTCAGTCATCCCGGCCATGATCCCACCATCGACGATGGTAGGGCGACACCACTACTGCTCGGCCAGGCGCGCCAGCTCCTCGTCCACGATCGACGGATCGAGCTTGCGGAACGCCGGCTTCGGCGGCGCCAACGGTCGACCCGCCGGTAGCGAACTGGGCTCCCACCGCGCCCCGCCGCTGTAGTCGCCGGTGAGGATCGGGTAGCTGGGGCCACCGTCGAGGTCCTCCACCTCCTGGATCTCGGGCATGGGCGCGTGCGTGCCGGTGCCGCCGAGGAGCTCGTAGATCTTCTGCGCGGAGTGCGGCAGGAACGGCGTCAGTAGCGTGTTGCAGTTGTTGACCACCTGCAGCGCCACGTGCAGGATCGTGCCCATCCGCTCCCGGTCGGTCTCCCGCAGTCGCCACGGTGCCTGGTCACTGAGGTAGCGGTTGGCCTCGGCGACCACCCGCATCGCCTCGCCGATCGCCTGCTTGTGCCGGTGCCGTTCGATCAGGTCACCCACGACCGGGAAGGCGCGCCGGGCGGTGTCCAGCAGCGCCTGGTCCGCTTCGGTGAGCCCGGCTGCGCTGACCGGCGGCACCGCGCCGAAGTTCTTCGCCGCCATCGAGATCGACCGGTTCACCAGGTTGCCCCAGCCAGCCACCAGCTCGTCGTTGTTGCGTCGCAGGAACTCGGCCCAGGTGAAGTCGGTGTCGGTGGTCTCCGGCCCCGCCACGGCGATGAAGTACCGCAGCGCGTCGGCGTCGTAGCGCGCCAGGAAGTCGCGGACGTAGATCACCACCCGCCGGGAGGAGGAGAACTTCCTGCCCTCCATGGT
>CAYTMR010000174.1:0-6685 GCA_964438855.1 uncultured Micromonosporaceae bacterium | reverse complement strand
CCGCACGGTGACCCGCCGACCAGCCATGATCAACCGAAGTGCGGCTGCCCTACTACACCCACACCGGTCTACGATCACGTACTCGGGAGCGACGGCCAACGAACGGTGACGACGACCGAATCCTCTTCAGCCTGCCAGGAGTGGTCGATTCCTGGCCCCCAGACAACGTAGTCGCCTTGACGTGCGAGGGTCACGCTGCCAACTGAAAGGTCCAGTCGAAAGCGGCCTTGGACTAGGAGCAGCAGCGTCGTACGTTGGTCATCGACTACCCAACTGGGGCGCTGTTCTCCTGCTGGGTGGACACCCCACTTGACCTCCAGCGCCTCGGTGGCCCGCACTGCACCTTTTTCAGGATCGATGAAGTGGCCAAGAATCCATCCCCGGTTCGCGTGGCGATCATCCTCGGCGTTTCCCGTGTACCAGTTGTCACCCAACTTCGCGCAACTCCCATTCGATGAGCGGTATGTCGACGCGCGGACCGCCGATCTCTTTCAAACGACGCAACCCTTGCAGGATAGCGAACAGACCTTCGTTGCTCCACGCTGGATCTCGAATCAATGTGGTTAGAAGATCGCGGTTAAGGCTTGAGTATCGACGTAATCCAGATGATTCCCAGTTGGCTTCGATGTGCCCGCCATACCGGGCCCACCACTCTTCATCGTTGATGACGATCAGGCAGGCAATCTCGAAGTTGCCGCTGACGAGGTTGTAGCCGAAGCCCGTTGCTTCAACAAGCCAGTGACCGCCACTTCTGTGCTCCACAAGCCATCGCATAGGGTCCGATAGTCGACTAAGGTGCATCGGATCGGCTGAGAGCGAGTCAGCAAGAGCCGAGTCGACATCTTGTCGACCGAATAGCTCTTCTTCCATCTCCCGCTCGACAGTCAGCAGGATCTGGGCATCTTCGCTGTAGTCAGCCAGGGGTTCGTGGAAGGACTTGGGTATGACTGCGAGACGGCGCGCCGCGTTGAGCACGCGCCCCGATCGCTCCTGCACCAACAGGACGTAGTCCGGTTCCGTTCGTCGAGCCCGGTTCTTTGGACGGGCAATGGCGACCAAGGCGAGGGGACCGCCGACACAGAACCTATTTCTGATGTTGAGTACGGCAGATAGGTCCGGTAGGTAAAGGTCACGGAGCGGAAGCGATCCGGGTTGAACCGGATGGCCTGTGGCAACAACGTCGATGAGTTCGTTCTCAAGGAGATCGAGGGTGAGAGCGTAGGAGAGAAAGTCGACCAAACCGACTTGCCCCGAGATCCCGTCGACAGACACGTCAATCCCGAGCAAGCGATACAGAGGGCCGTTGACTACGCGCATTTTGCTGACAAGGACCTCGGCTAGACGCTCTATGGCTGCTTGGGTGCCGACATTGCCCAGCTTGAGTTCTGAACGGAACTCACCAACGAAGGTGAGGTGGTCGACTCCGCTGTCGAGTGGCAGGGAGAGATCTAGCCATGAAGAACGGGTGAGGATGCTTGTTACGAGTTCGTCCCCTGCAAGCCGAGCAGAGTATGGCCGGTGGTGGGACACCGGAGACGCATAGTAAGCCACAAGCGCCTCGGCGATCTGTCGCTGACTAACGCTACTACGTTGATGCGCCCGATCCTGGATGCATCGTAAGTCGGCAGTGGTGGCCTGGGCTATCACTCTTCGCCGGGCGGTCCCGTGCGGCCATTCCATTGCTGCGTCTAGCCACGCTAAAGCGGCACCGACGTGAGCATCAGCCGCTGCCCAAATCTCCTCCGGCACAACTTCGCGAGGTTCACTCTCCGCCGGTGGTCGATCGGCATTGAGGATCAGCGCGAACCGCTCCCTTACGTCGGACGGTGCTTGGTGGAGCAGCGTATCAAGGGCTCGCTGGATCTCTGGCACAGGAACGAGGGCCGGATCTGCATTCCACTTCGCGACAGTTCGCACAGCCGTACCCAGGCGCTCGGCGAAGCCCTCGTTCGTCAGCCGTAAGGCGTGGCGGAGTGCACTGGCGTGTCGCCCGGTCCAGGTGCCTACAACGTCCACCTGACCTCCTCATCGATCCAGCGTGAAGAGAGCGTGCACTGCGGGTGCGCTACGGGTGCATCTCGCAGTCATACCTAACCATGCCCGGAAGATCTTGAATGAAGACATCGCAGAGGCGGACAACGAGAGGAGGGCGATGAGATCACGACGGACGCCCAGGCTTCGGGCCTGGCGCTGCGGGTGGGATGCCTGAGTCACGTGCCACCTTGCGCACGTACGCGCCCGTGAACGGGGACAGCCGCTGCACCTCGGTGGGGCTGACACCAGCCCGTAGCGCTGCGACAACGGCGGCAATCACTGCCCGCCGGGCGGCATCATGGGCCGCCTCTGTCTGTCGGTAGCGACGAGTAGCCGCTGCAAGATCTTCCCGTACATCACCCATCGCACGAGAGTATCGCAACCCTCTTGCGCAACCGAAGCACAAAGCGCTACTGTGTTGCGCAAGTCAGTTGCGGAATAGCCGGTCGGTTACCGGGGAAGGCGATGCTTCGGCGTCGCTCGCCTACGGGCCTCCGCGCAGTTGCTCATTGAGAAGTCCATATGGCTGTCGCCTCCGTTGGTAAGGCGACCGTGCACGGGCCGTGGTTACCCGTGCGGTTCGCGTTCGGCTGACTGTTGCCGGCGCGACTTTTGATCTTTGTTTGCCCGGGGCGTGGCCGCATGGCCTAGGAAACCCTGGCCGCGCCCCGGCCCACCCCAAGGAGGAAGAGATGAGCGCTAAGGGCGCTGATTGCTGGGTGTGCGGCACCGGCCGGTGGCTGTGTGAGCTGCACCAGCGAGTGGTGGCTGAGGCTGCCAAGCGTGAGGGTCACGGTCCGTTGACCCGTGAGCAGTTGGCGAGGGGTGGCCTGCGGTGACCCCTAGCTTGTCGGATCACATTCCGCCGATGGCGACCGTGTATGACGCGATCGCGGTCGCGCTGCTGGTGGCGCTGTTGGCTGCCATCGTCGCTGCGGCGTTCCGGTTGAAGGCCATCCCGTTCGCGGTGGCGGCCTTCGTAGCGGTGGTTGGTCTTTGGCTGCTGGCCAACTAGCCGAGTTTCGAGTCGAGTTTGCCCGGGGCGTGGCCGCATGGCCTAGGAAACCCTGGCCGCGCCCCGGCCCACCCGTGAGGGGAGTTCTGTGTTCGTCGATGAGGTTGAGCCGTCGGCTTCCGAGTTGGCCGAGATTGAGCGGGAGTGGCCGCTGATCGAGGCGGAGATGGCGGTCGTAGAAGCCGAGGTCATGCTGATGTGTTCTGCTCGGCCGTCTGAGCTGGACTGGCAACGGCTTCGTAGCGCACGGCGTCGTGTGCTTCGCGCGGCGGTCATGGTGTACGGGGTCACGCCGGTTGCGCGGTCGGGGAGTGTCGCGGCATGACACCCGCCTATGACCGGTTGATTGTTGGCACCCCGACCGAGGTAGCCGCCGTGCTACGTACCGCGCAGCGGCGCGGCGTGCTGGTGGCAGTGACCGCGCCGCGGTCGGCGGCTGATGGGCGGGTGGTGGTCAAGGCTCGCATGACCGCCACCGCCAGAGTTCCTGCGATCGACGCCGTCCCGCCGGTGAGCGCTAGACGGTCTCGGTCGATCGCTCGGTGTGCGGGCGTCGCCGCTGCTGCTGGTGGCGCCCTGGTCGCGGCTGCCGGAGTGGCCTACGCGGTGGTGTGGCTGGTCGCTGTGGCGTGGCCGCTGCTGCTGGCCGCTGTCGTCGTGTGTTTCGTGCTGCGTCGGGTGCAGGTACGCACCGGTGTTTGTTGTCCCGGGTTGCACTGCCCCGGCTGTTCCCACTGATCTCCTGCTTCGGAGGTTTGATCGTGTTCCGGAAGGGGCCGTCATGCGCCGTGCGGCCGCGCTGCGCCGGCTCACTGCCGCGCTGGTCGCCGCTGCTGCTGAGGCTGACTCCGCTGTTCCCACCCCTTCCCCTGTGCCTGATTCGTGTGTGAGGAGTTGCTGTGACTGCCCCTACTGCTGTCCGTAGTGCCTACCCACCCTCGATTGAGGAGTTGATCCCGAAGGCTCGCGCGTTGGCTGAGCGGATCGGTCAGGTTCCGTCCCGCAACCGGTTGATGCGTGAACTGAAGGTGGGTGCGCCGAAAGCCACCGCCCTGCGCGACGCGCTGGCCGAGTTCGCCCCACCACCGGCCCTGGCTACGGCACCCCCGCCCCCGGCTATGGCCGGTCCGGTGCCGGTGATCACGCCGGACCTGAGCCCGTCCGGTGCGTCGGGTGAGTCTGCCGACCCGCCGACCCGGCACCCCCACCGCCCCCGCTGGCTGAGCAGGGCACGGCATCAGAGCAGGTGATGCCAGACGGACACCCGGATACGAACCCGCCAACCCCCGCTGAGGCAGACCGGCCCGAGGTCAGCTCGCCGCGTCGGGTGCGGCGCCGTCCGGTGGCGTGGCCGGTGCTGTTGCTGGCCGCGCCCGCGTTTGTGGCGATCTGGTCCGGGTGGGTCGAACTGGGTGCGCTGGCCGGGTTCGGGGTGGTGCACCCACTGCCCGGCATCGCCGATTCGTTCACGATCAACACCGCGATCACGCTGCCGATCGGAATGGAGGCCTACGCCGCGTACGCACTCTGGGTCTGGTTGAGCGACCGGGCACCGGTGCGGGCTCGCCGCTTCGCTCGCTGGTCGGCGCTGCTGGCCTTGGCCGTGGGCGCCGCCGGTCAGGTGGCCTATCACCTGATGGCCGCCGCCGGGATCGCAGCCGCCCCGTGGCCGATCACGACCGCGGTGGCTTGTCTGCCGGTGGCGGTGCTCGGCATGGGCGCCGCACTGGCCCACCTGCTGCACACCAACGACTGATGCCGATTCGCCTTTCTGATCTGCCCGGGGCGCGGCTGCATGGCCTAGGAAACCCTGGCCGCGCCCCGGCCCACCCGTCTGTGACCAGAGGGAGGAACTTCCATCATGACAACCCCTGAACGTGTGGGCGGTGCTGAGGTAGTCGACCTGGACGACGCCCGTGCCCGCCGGTTACGTCTCAGCCCTGTCGAGCCGGATGACGATGGTGTCGATGTCGGGGACGGTGTCGAGGATGCCGAGACGGTAGATGACGCTCCGGGCCGGGTTGGCGGCCCGGTTGATGTGGCCGAGGAGATCCCTGCTGAGGTGTTGGTCCGCCAACAGCAGCGGCGGCCGATCCTGGCCGATTGGGCGCGGTCGTGGCGTGGTCTGCGCGCGGCGGTGCGGCACCTGTGCGCTGATGCTTGCTACGTGGTGGCGTATCACACGGTCCGGTTACCGAAGTACGCGGCGAAAACTGCGCTGTGGGCGCCGGTGGGGTTGGTACGCGGGGTCGGGCAGGCGTTGCGGTGGGCAAGCGCGGAGGAGGGCAACTGGCACCTTCGGCAGGCTGCCGCCGCCCGTGGCGACGCTGAGGCGTGGCTGAAGCTCGATGCGCGCCGTCAGCGTCAGTCGGCGTGGCGGTGGTGGGTGTTGGCGATCGCGACCGTGGTCGCGTTGATCGCTTTGGCCCTGGTGGTGACCGGGCCATTGTGGTTGCGGCTGGCCGGGTTGGCGGTGGTGGTGCCGTTGTTGGCCTGGCGTGGTCGTCCGGCTGACCGTCCGATCACTGACCGAGTCAGTGAGGGTCCCCGTTACCGCAAGTTGACCGCCGAGTTGGTGCGGCGTGCGTTGACGTCGCTGCAACTGTCGGCGATCAACAGTGCGGTCGCACGCGACCCCAAGGCGATCAGCTTCCCAGTGGAGATTCACCGTGACGGGCCGGGCCACCTGGCGGTGGTCGATCTGCCCTACGGGGTGGAGGCCGCCGACGTGGTGGCTCGACGTGGCAAGTTGGCCTCAGCGATGCGGCTGCCGCTTGACCAGGTATGGCCTGAACCTGCGCCTGGTCACACCGGCCGTCTGGCTCTGTGGGTGGGCTACGAACCCGCCTCACAGATGACCCAACCGCCCTGGCCGTTGCTGTCGAGTACGGCGAGAGTGGACCTGTTTAAGGCGTTCGCGTTCGCTACCACGCCGCGGCTTGACACCGTGGAAGCCGAGTTGATGTTTCGTAACTGGCTGTTCGGTGGCCAACCGGGGTCGGGTAAGACGTTCGCGTTGCGGCTGTTGCTGCTGGCCGCTGCCCTTGATCCACGTGCGGAGATCCGCGGCTACGAACTCAAAGGTGTCGGGGACTTCGCCGTGTTGGAGCCGGTCATGGCCGAGTACGGCAACGGGTTCGATGACGACACCCTGGCCGCGTGCTTCGCCTTCATCCAGTGGCTGTATGAGGAGTGCCGGCGCCGCTCCAAGCGCATCGAGCACTACGCCCGGTTGGGTAAGGCCCCGGAGAACAAGGTCACCGCCGAGCTGGCCAGCCTCAAAGGCTCTGGTCTGCACCCGTTGGTGGCCTGGTTCGATGAGCTGCAAGAGCTGATGACCAGCAAGTACGGCAAGGAAGCCGGCGAGATCCTGGAGAAGGTCATCAAGCTAGGCCGCGCCTTGGGTGTGATCATCCTGATCGGCACCCAGATTCCGGACAAGGACAGCCTGCCCACCGGGATCACCCGTAACGTCAACTCCCGCTTCTGCCTGTCGGTGGCCGACCAGACAGCCAACGACATGATCCTTGGCACATCGGCGTACAAGCAGGGCTACCGGGCCACCGTGTTCCAACCCGTGGTCGAAGCGGGGTGGGGCATCCTACGCGGGTTCGGCCCCAAGGCATCAGCGGTCAA
>CAYTMR010000173.1:0-6702 GCA_964438855.1 uncultured Micromonosporaceae bacterium | reverse complement strand
GGGCCGATCTTGTCCAGCTTGTCGACGATCCGCAGCGCCTCGGCCGGGTCGGGCAGCCCGATGCCCTGGTAGAAGCCCTGGGACAGCTTGCGGTTGTTGACGTGCATACGCACCGGGGGCAACGGCAGACCTCGCAGGGCGTCGCCGATCACCAGTGGAAGTTCGACGTCGTAGTGGAACGGCAGGGTGTCGCGGTCGACCACGTCGATGTCGGCCTGCAGGAACTCTCGGTAGCGACCTTCCTGCGGCCGTTCCCCTCGCCAACACTTCTGGATCTGGTAGCGGCGGAACGGGAACTGGAGGCAACCGGCGTTCTCCAGCACGTAGCGGGCGAACGGCACAGTGAGATCGAAGTGCAGTCCCAGCCCGGAGTCACTGGGGTCGGCGGCGTCCGCCTGCAGCCGACGCAGCACGTACACCTCTTTCGAGGTCTCGCCCTTGCGCAGCAGCTGGTCCAGCGGCTCCACCGCCCGGGTCTCCAGCGGCGTGAACCCGTGCAGCTCGAAGGTGCGGCGCAACCGGTCGATGATCTGCTGCTCGACGATGCGCTCAGCCGGCAGCCACTCGGGGAAGCCGGACAACGGCCTCGGTCTCGTCATCTTCTACCAACCTCGGGTCGGTGCCGCCGGGCGGCCCGCCATGACCTCGCGGAGATATGGGTTGGTGGCGCGCTCACGGCCGATCGTGGTCTGCGGGCCGTGACCAGGCAACACCACGGTGTCGTCGGAGAGCGGGAGGATCTTGGTGCGCAGACTCTCCCACATCGCCGTCATGCTTCCGCCGGGCAGGTCGGTACGGCCGATGGAGCCGGCGAAGAGCACGTCACCAGAGAGGCAGATCTCGTCCGCGTCCCACCCCGTAGCCGCCGCCGGCAGGCGGAACAGCACCGAACCGGCGGTATGCCCGGGAGCATGGTCGACGATGATCTGCAGACCTGCGAGCTCCAACGTGGCGCCGTCACTGAGGGTGTACACCTCGTCCGGCTCCGTGTAGGGCAGTCGGCCTCCGAACAGCGCATTCAGGTCCATCGAGAGACCCTTGGCGGGGTCGGCCAGCAACTCCTTGTCCTCGGGATGGATCCAGGCGCCGATCCCACGCGCGCCACAGACTGGGGCGACGGAGAACGTGTGGTCCAGGTGACCGTGGGTGAGCAGCACGGCGGCGGGGTGCAGCCGGTGCTGGGTAAGCACGTCTTCCAGGCGGTCCAGCACGCCAATACCGGGGTCGACCACCAGGCACTGCTCACCCGGCCCCGCGGCCAGGACATAGCAGTTCGTCCCGAACGCGTCAGCCGGAAACCCGGTGACCAGCACCTCTACCTCCATTCCTGGCGGTTGATACGTGCCGCCGGCGGATGGCCTATTCTCCCCCAAGGACCTTCCCACCATATTCCTAGGCGGGCACCGTACACTCGCCCGGGCGTGGTGTGGCGCGGGTAACAAGCGAGCAACGCGGAGGAGCACCGGTGGCATCCACCAAGAGCCGGCAACGCAAGTTGGCGCGGGAGAAGTACCAGCGTCAGATGGTGCGGCGCGCCCAGCGGGAGCGCCGGCGTAGGCGCGTGCGGGCCGGCATTGGCGCGTTCGTGACCCTCGCCGTGGTCGCACTGGGCTCGGCGTGGCTGCTGGGCGCATTCGATCCGGAGCCGGAAGAGTACGTCGCGGACACGTGCACGTGGATCCCGCAGGACACCGCTGCCAACCCGGATCGGACCGAGGCTGGCACACCCAACCCCAATCCCCCTACCACTGGCGCCCAGACCTTCACGGTGCAGCTCGACGCCGGGGAGGCTGGCAGCGGCGCAGTGGAGATGGTGTTGGACCGGGCCACCGCGCCGTGTGCCACGGAGAGCATCACCCACCTGGCCACGCACGACTTCTACGACGGCACCGTCTGCCACGAGCTGTTCGAGGGCGTCGCGCTGCGCTGCGGTGACCCGAGCGGCACCGGGCTCGGTGGGCCGACCTACGCATACGTGGGCGAGAACATCCCGTTCTCGCCGCAGATCGAGGGTGAGGACGAGGACGAGGACGCCGAGCCGCCGGTGGTGTACGAACGCGGCACGGTGGCGGTCGGCGACACCACTGGCCAGCACGGCAGCCAGTTCCTGCTGTTCTTCGACGACTACGCCCCTGAGACGCCGATGTTCTCCATCGTCGGCACCGTCACCGACGGACTGGATCTGCTCGAGGCGATCGGAGCGGCCGGTGTGACCGCGCCCGAGGACGGCGACGCTGACGACGAGTCGCTCACCGGCCCGCCGGCCCACGAGGTGCGGATCACGGACGTCGTCGTCGCCGAGTTGGCAGCCCACGAAGCGTCCGCGGACGACGCCAGCCCCGCCCCGCAGTCGTAGAGTAGCCCCGACCCCGACATGCAGGAGGATCACCGTGACGTCCACCCGAGAACGCCAGCAGCGGGCCGCCGCGCGTGCCCGGCTGGCCCGTGAAATGGCCGAACGCCAAGCGGCCGCTCGTCGTCGGCGACAGCGGCAGGCCGCGATCGGGGTCGCTGCGGCACTGGTGGTCATCGCCGGTGGAATCGTGTGGGGGACGATAGCGCTCAGCGGTGGTGACGAGCCAGAGTCGACACTGGCGTCCGACCCGACCCCCAGCTCCGCCCCGGGCCTGTGCCCGTGGCAGCCCGAAGACACCACCGGCAACCCCTACCTGCAAGAGGTGGGCACCCCACCTGTGGTGGAGGAACCACTGACGGGGGTGCGGACCATGACCATCGCCACCAACCATGGTGACCTGACGGTGGAGGTGGACGCCGAAGGTGCCCCGTGCGCCACCACCAGCTTCACCTTCCTGGCCGAGCAGGAGTTCTTCGACGACACGCCATGCCACAGGCTCGTGACCGATGACATCTTCGTGCTGCAGTGTGGCGACCCGACCGGCACTGGCTTCGGCGGGCCCACCTACCGCTACCCGGAGGAGAACCTGCCGACGGACGTCACCGACGGGGTGCCATACCCGAAGGGGACCCTGGCGATGGCCAAGAGCAGTGCGCCAAACAGCACCGGTAGCCAGTTCTTCATCGTGTACAAGGACACCGTGCTCAACCCGGACTACACGATCGTCGGCACGGTGACCGAAGGCATCGAGATCGTCGAGGAGATCGCGGCTGGCGGCGCGGTCAACCCCCAGTCCGGTGAGACGGTCACCGATGGTGCTCCGGAGGTGGAGGTCACCATCGAATCGCTGCGAATCAGTGACCCGTCCTAGAAACGTCTCCTGACCGAAACGTGACGCGCCGAGCGCGGCTCTGGAAGGTTCAGAGCCGCGCTCGGGTGGTGTGGTTCCGCCGCGACCCGCCCTTGACTAGTTAGTGATCGGTCACTAACTTAATATCTATGGCGACGGCACGAGGTAGCACCCGGATGAGCGCGGCCGAGCGACGAGAGAGCGTCATCCGGGCGGCGATCAAGGAATTCGCCCGCGGCGGGTACGTGGGCACCTCCACCGCCGCCATCGCCGCTCGAGCTGGCATCTCCCAGCCGTACCTCTTCCGCCTCTTTCCCGACAAGCGAGCCCTCTTTCTCGCGGCTGCGATCCGCTGCACCGAGGACATCCGGCAACGGTTCGCAGAAGTCAGCGAAGGCCTCCCTCCGCAGGAGGCTCACGACGCCATGGCTGACGCGTACGCCGACTTGGTCGCCGACCGGGACTGGCTCCTTCTGCAGATGCAGATGTACGTGGCGGCGGGCATCGCGGAGGAGTCCGGCGACCGAGAGTTCGGGGCCCAACTGCGGACCGCCTGGGAGAACCTCTGGGACCTCGTCCATGAGCGACTGGGCGGAGTCGAGGAGACCGGCGATTTCATGGGCACCGGAATGCTGATCAACACCTTGCTGGTGATGGGCTTCCCACAGGATCACCCGGTGTGGGAAAGCTGTCAGCTCAAACCCAAGCGCACGTCCTGACCAACCCACCTCACGATCGGGGTATAGCCAGCCCTCGAAAGTTATTGATCGCTCACTAGTAAGGAGCCGAACCGTGTCGCACCGCCCCAGACCCCAAGGTGGCGTCGCGTGGACGCTGATCGTGACCAGCACAGCGACCTTCATGGCGGCCCTCGACAACCTCGTGGTCACCACCGCCCTACCCCAGATCCGGCACGACCTCTCAGCCAGCCTTTCGGACCTGGAATGGATCGTGAACGGCTTTTCCCTGTCGTTCGCCTGCCTGCTGCTCTTCGCCGCTGCGCTGGGGGATCGACTTGGACGCCGTCGCGTCTTCGCCGCCGGCCTCGCCATCTTCACCGCTGCCTCGGCCGGTGCTGCCCTCGCCAGCACCGCCGAGGCGCTCATCGCTGCCCGCGTGATCCAGGGCGTGGGCTCGGCCGCGATCCTGCCGCTCAGCCTCACCCTCGTCGCCACCGCCGTACCACCCGAGCGCCGCGGGATGGCCTTTGGCATCTGGGGCGCTGTCAACGGTTTGGCCATCGCCAGTGGACCGCTGGTCGGCGGCATGGTCACCGAGCACCTCTCCTGGCACTGGATCTTCTGGTTGAACGTACCCATCGGAGCGGCGCTGATCCCGTTGGCGCTGTCCAGGCTGGCGGAGAGTCACGGTTCTGGGCGCCCGTTGGACGTAGTCGGCACCGTTCTCGCCAGCGCCAGCCTCTTCGCCATCGTCATGGCGATCGTGCGTAGCCACGAGCTCGGCTGGACGTCGGGCACGGTGATGGCAGGCTTCGGTTTCGGTGCTGTCCTCCTCGCAGCGTTCCTGTGGTGGGAGGCACGAACGCCGACCCCGATGCTGCCACTACGACTGTTCCGCTCCCGCAGCTTCAGCGCGATCAACATCGCCGGGCTCTTGCTCTTCCTCGGCGCCTTCGGCTCCATCTTCCTGCTCACACAGTTCCTCCAACTGATCCAGGGCTATTCACCGCAGGAAGCCGGATTGCGGATGCTGCCCTGGACCGTCATGCCGATGGTCGTCGCACCCATCGCCGGCGCGCTTACCGACCGGCTCGGTGGACGCCCCATCGTGGTCACCGGAATGGTGACACTGGCAGTCGGTCTGGGCTGGATCGCGGTGATCGCAACCCCTTCGGTCCGGTACGCCGAGCAGATTCCCGCGATGCTGCTGTGTGGTGCGGGCATGGCGATGTTCTTCGCCCCGTCAGGCGCAATCCTCATGGGTTCCATCGCCCCCCACGAGCAAGGAATCGCCTCCGGTGTGAACAACGCCGTCCGGGAAGTAGGCGGGGCGCTCGGGGTCGCGCTACTCGCCTCGGTTTTCGCCGCTCACGGCGGTTACCAGACGCCGACCGCCTTCACCGACGGTCTGACCCCGGCGCTGTGGGTGGGTGTGGCGTGCCTGTTGGGCGGTGCGATCGCCGCTGCGGCCTGCCGGCCGTCGGCGAACCGGGCCCAGGCCCGCCTCGACTCAGAGTCAGCGTCACCGGCTAGGCCCCGCCATGTCCGGCAATGAACTGCCAATCGCTGCCTTCCACCGCGAACACACCAAGCTACCGCGGGGCCGGGCCAGTGGTCACGACCCGGAGGTCACCCGGTAGGCGTCGAAGACGCCGTCCACCTTCTTCACCGCCGCCAGCATGTGGGAGAGGTGCTTCGGATCGGCCATCTCGAACGTGAAGCGGCTGATCGCGATCCGGTCCCGGGTGGTGGCGACCGTGGCCGAGAGGATGTTGACCCGCTCCTCGGACAGAGCCTGGGTGATGTCGGCGAGCAACTTGTGCCGATCAAGTGCCTCCACCTGAATGGCCACCAGGAAGGTCGAGGCACTGGTCGGCTTCCAGGTCACCTCGACGATCCGCTCTGGCTGTTTGCGCAGATCGGTAGCGTTGGCGCAGTCGGTGCGGTGCACACTCACCCCACCAGTGCGGGTGACGAAACCGAACACCTCGTCACCCGGCACCGGCGTGCAGCACCGCGCCAACTTGATCCAGACGTCGCTGACGCCGGTGACCACCACCCCAGGGTCCGGGGTGGTACGGGCCCGCGGCTTGGTCGGCACCTGGGTCTCGGCGATGTCCTCGGCCGCGCCCTCTTCGCCACCGAGGCCAGCCACGAGCCGCTGCACCACCGCCTGGGCCGAGATCTGGTTCTCCCCCACCGCGGCGTACAGTGCCGAGACGTCGTTCTGGTGCAGGTCCTTGGCGATCGCCATGAGCGCGTCCGAGGTCAACATGCGCTGCAGCGGTAGACCGTGCTTGCGCATCGCCTTGGAGATGGCCTCCTTGCCGGCCTCGATCGCTTCCTCGCGGCGCTCCTTGTTGAAGTACTGCCGGATCTTCGTGCGGGCGCGTGGACTCTTGACGAACCCAAGCCAGTCTTGACTCGGGCCAGCGGTCTCGGACTTGGACGTGAAGATCTCGACCACGTCGCCGTTGGACAGTGTCGATTCCAGCGGCGCCAGCTTGCCGTTGACCCGGGCGCCGATGCATCGGTGACCCACCTCGGTATGCACGGCGTAGGCGAAATCGACTGGCGTCGATCCCGCAGGCAGTGGCACCACGTCGCCCTTAGGCGTGAAGACGAAGACCTCCTGACTGGACAGGTCGTAGCGCAGCGCGTCGAGGAATTCGCTCGGGTCGGCCGCCTCCCGCTGCCAGTCCAGCAGCTGTCGCAGCCAGGTCATGTCGTCGATGTGCGCTGGCGGCCCGACCACCGTGGCGTTCTTGGATTCCTTGTACTTCCAGTGCGCCGCGATGCCGAACTCGGCGGTGCGG
>CAYTMR010000172.1:0-6712 GCA_964438855.1 uncultured Micromonosporaceae bacterium | reverse complement strand
GCCGAGCCGCCGGTGCGATCCAGATCGGGCAAGGGTCGAACGGTGTCTTCTCGGCTGTGGAACTGGCCGCGTCCTACCTCACGGCGAGACCGGACGCGAAGGCAGCACTGATCAGTGCCGGAGACGCCTTTCGACTGCCCTACATCGACCGCTGGCGCAGCGACGACCAGACCGTTTTCGGTGACGGGGCCTGTGCGGCGGTGCTCTCCAAAGAGGGTGGCTTCGCGAGGCTGGTGTCCACCGCGAGCATCACCGAAGCAAGTCTGGAGCCGCTGTACCGGGGTAGTGGCCCATGGACCGTCACACCGTTCGAGGGCGGTAAGGCGGTAGACCTCACCGCTCGCAAGGACGACTGGTTGATGCGCCACGAGGACGCCTATGACGACGCCATCACGCTGGTGGGGGAGCGGTTCTCGCAGGTGTTGCAGATGGCCCTCGCCGATGCTGACATGGCCCTCGAGGACGCACAGTGGGTGGTGCACGCCACCCTCATCCGTCCTCTTGTCGAATTCGGGTTCTACCAGCTTCTCGGGCTCGAGCCAGCGAAGACCACGTACGAGTGGGGCCTGGACTACGGCCACATGGGAACCTGCGACCAGATCGTCGGTATCGACCACTTGTGGCAGAGTGGACGCCCAAGCCGGGCGACCGACTCGTCACCTGGGGTGCCGGAATCGGCTTCATGTGGTCGGCAGCGGTCCTTGAGTTCGTATAGCGACATCTGAGAGGATAATTGTATCCGGCGAAGATCCTGCCGGACCGCACGTCGCGGTCCGGCAGTCCTCGACGGGGAGGGCGACCTTGTTGCGGGCTGCAGGCTAGCCGGCACCCTCGGCCGTCCGCAGCAAACGACACGTGATCCGTGGTCGTCGCACGAGTCAGAAACGGAAGGTGTGTCGTGCATGCTGATCCGTTGAGGATTCTGTTAGCCGAAGACGTCCACATGATTCGTGGCGCGCTGGCTGCACTACTGGAGCTGGAGCCGGACTTTCGTGTGGTAGCCCAGGTCGAGCGTGGTGACGACATCCTCCCTGCGGCGTTGAGCCACTCACCCGACGTGGCTGTTATCGACATCTGCCTTCCCGGCACGGACGGAATATCCGCTGCGGCGAGGCTCCGTGAGCGTCTGCCCCACTGCGCCATCCTGATCCTCACAGGTACCGACAACCGCGCCACTCTACGGCGTTGCCTTCAGGCCGGCGTGCACGGGTTGATGCTCAAGTGTGCGCAGGCGGACAGCCTCGCGAAAGCCGTGCGTGACGTCGCTGAAGGGCACCAGGTGATCGACCCTCAGATCGCGATGGCAGCCATGAGTGAGGAGTGCGCCTCCCCGTTGTCGATACGGGAAAGTCAGGTCCTCAAGCTGACCGCGAACGGGTGCAGCACGAAGGAGATCGCGGCGGTGCTTCACCTGTCACCGGGGACGGTACGCAACTACCTTACGTCGATCGTGCACAAGCTCAACGCACGTACGAAGGTTGACGCTGTCCGGATCGCCACTAACGCGGGCTGGTTAAACTAGACGGTGGAGTCGAGAGCTCTACACGCGATTCCACAGCGCGACGGTACTGCTTCGCGGTCGTCGGAGCGCCATGATGCCTGATACTCCGACGACCGCCAAGTGCGTCAGCCGATCAGTGCGCGGCCACCAAGCGGGGATCATCGAGAACCTGCCCGCCTGCCAGCATCGTCCGATGGAGGCGCTGTAAGGGTGCCGTCGGCTCCACGCCGAGCTCGCGGGAGAGGCAGACGCGGATACGCCGGTACTCTGCCAGCGCGTCGCCGATGCGACCGGACTGGTAGAGCGAGACCATGTAGTGGGCGGAGTAGTTCTCATCCACCGGGTTCTGTATCACGAGCGCCCTGATCTCACCCATGATCTCCATGTGGCGGCCGAGACGTAGATCCGCGGCGATCCGACGGTTGATGACCGCGGCACGTGAATCTTCCAACGCCGCGGCTTCGATGCTGAGTAACGGGCCGGCGGGAATGTCTGCCAACGTCGTCGAACGCCATGTGGTGAGCGCTTGGCGCAGCAGCCTACTCGCGGTCGCGTAGTCGCCACGTTCGAAGGCTTCCGTGCCTTCTTTGGCCAGACGCTTGTACTCTTCGACATCCGTGGTGCCACCGTGTAGGCGGAGCGTGTAGCCATTTGGCACGTGACGATGGTCTGGCGGGAGTTGAGCGGAGCGTCGGAACCGAGAACGTTGTCGATGCGACGACGCAGCTGGTGGATGTAGGTGTGTAGCGTCGTGGCGCTTGTCGGAGGCTGATGGCCCCAGAGCTCCTCGAGTAGCGCGGACTTGCTGATGAGGTGCTCACTGTTGAGCGCGAGCAGGGCCAAGACTTGGCAAGGACGCGCAGCGCTCGGGACGATAGATTTGCCATCAATCTCCGCCTGGAACGGACCGAGAAGATCAATCCTCACTGTAGCTCCCCATCCAGTGACGGAACTGTTGTTCGTCACCAGTATCTGGTGGGGGACCTCGTCATTCCTAGTGACAGTTTCATCTGTTCATGTGATGTTTTCATACCTCGGCGATCCAGTGTGGCCTGAACGTGCGTGGGTTGTCGCTACCCGGTGACGGCGGTGGCGAGCGCGGCGCGCGCCTCGGTTCGGATCTCGCGTGCGAGCGCGACGAAAGCGGTGTCGAGAAAGTAGAAGTGCCCACCGGGAAACAGGCATTGTCGGAATGTTGACATAGTCTCGTCTTTCCAGCCGGAAAGGCTGTCAGGCGGTGCCCACGAATCGGATATGCCACCGAAAGCGGTGAGTGGGCACGGAAGCAGTGATCGCCGACTATCAGGACGATACGACCCGACCGCCCTGAGGTCGGAGCGTGCTACTCGAAGGAAGAACTGTGTGAGCTCTGGGATGTCCCCAAGCCGCTGCGGTGTACCACCAAGCTGGAGCAACGTCCGGAACAACTCGGTATCGTCGGTGCGCGCAAGGCAGAGCTCTGACGGCGTCGACGCCGCTGACGCGCGTCGACCCGAGACACCGATCCAGAGCGGCGGACGGCCGCCATCAGCCAGTCGTCGGCCTACCTCGACAGCGACGATAGCTCCCATGCTGTGGCCGAATAGGGCGAACAGCCCGTCGGTGTAGGGGGCGACGTCGGCGAACGCCCCGTCCACAAGCTGCCGCATGTCTGCCCGAAGCGGCTCGCCACGGCGCACACCCCGCCCCGGCTGTTCGTGTAGCAGCACCTCCCAGTCCGCCGGCAGGAGCTTCGCCAGCGCATGGTACGCGGAGGCCGAACCACCAGCGTGGTGAAAGACGAACAGCCGCAGCGTAGGGCGGGCGACTCGACGCGGGCGGACGAACGTACTCACGGACGCACCTGCGCCCCGACATCGGAGCGGTCGAGCTGCGCCAACGTCACCGCGAGATCTCGTACCGACTCGGCCAACGGCTGATCGACTGGGAAGTCCTTCGCCAGGTCGGTGACCTGGTAGCGGTCCTCCAGGCTCTTGAAGAAGAGCATGGCGGTGAACGAGTCACCGCCGACCTCCGAGAACGACAGCTCCAGATTGAGCTCGTCGGCCGAGGCACCGAGTACTGCGGCGAGTTCCTCGCACAGGAGCCGCTGGATACTGTCGACGTCACCCCTCGCGTCGGCCTCCGCAGCAGGAGTGACGGCGCCCGGGATGACCGATTGCGTGGTCTCCGGCGTGACCGCGCGGTCGTCCGTCGGCTCATCGATCCAGAAGGTGCGCCGCTGGAACGGGTAGGTTGGCACGTCAGGGAGGAAGCGAGCACCTAGGCGTCGCAGTCCGTCCAGCCGCAGGTCCGCACCGGCGAGGAAGAGGGCGGCGAGCGCCTCAAGGAAACACCGTTCGACGCTGTCCCGATCGGCGGGTACGAGTGTGATTCGTCGCCGCGCGAACTCCAATTGGGCGGGCGCGGCAGCCGTAGCGTGGACGCTCCGCAGGCGCACGGAAAGTCCCACACCGCGTAGCGCACGGGCCAACCACGCCGCTGGATCCGGATCAGGTTCACCCAACAGGAGCGGGAACTCCGCCGCGAGCGTGGTCAGACCCTCGGAGAGGACAGAGCGCGTCGCGTCATTGGTGATGAGGGTGACCTCGCTCAGCGGCCGGGTCGCGCCACTCGAGACGGCGGTGGGCGGTGTGTGGATGAGATCCCGCGCCACCTGCTCGGTCGTGGTGCCGATGAGGGCGATGCGGTGCGCGAATGGCACTCGCCCGGCACGCAGTGTGTGCGCCACCGAAGGCAGGTGGCCCGGTGGTACGCGGACCAGGTAGGTGCTGACCGCGGCAGCGGCAGCGGTGAGCGCCACGTCGCTGCGTGCCGACAGCAGCACGAGCTCTAGCCGGTGCACCTCGGTGCCCGACGACTGCGGCGGCGGATCGGCTGCCCGCAGAACTGCGTGGGCGTTCGTACCGCTCAGCCCGAACGAGCTGATCCCAGCCAGCTTGGGACGCCGTGGCCAAGGGCGCGGTCGGCGTGGCACCTCGAGGTGGTATTCCCGCCACGGGATGAGCGGGCTGAGCGCCCCGTCGTCCTCTGGAACGTCGACCGGGATGGTGTCCTCGCCCAGCATCAACACCACCTTGAGTAGGCTGGCCAGGCCGGAGGCTGCTTCCAGGTGTCCGATCCGAGTCTTGATGCTGCCGATCAACAGCTTCTCTGACTCGCCCTCCCGCGCGCTGCCGAGTACCTCCTCCAGCGCCGCCACTTCGATCGGATCACCCAGGGTCGTTCCGGTGCCGTGCGCCTCGACATAGGAGATGGCTGCGGGACTCACCCCGGCGTCGGCCAGCGCCGCGCGGATCACTTCCTGCTGTGCCGCCCCGTTCGGGACGGTGAGACCAGACGACGCACCGTCGTGGTTGACGGCGGTGCCGCAGAGCACCGCCAGCACCGGGCGGGACTCTTCGACAGCGTCCTCCAGCCGCATCAGCACGACGGTGGCGACGCCCTCGCCCCGGCCGTAGCCGTCGGCGGCCGCGGTGAAGGGCTTGCTGCGACCGTCCGGTGCAAGGGCACGGCTGGCGCACAACGAGACCATCAACTGGGGCGAGAACAGGAGGTTGGCGCCCCCGACCAGGGCGTATCGGCATTCCCGCGCACGCAGGCTGCGGGCGGCGGCGTGCAGCGCCACCAGTGCCGACGAGCACGCGGTGTCGATGCTCATGGCGGGCCCACGCAGCCCAAGCACGTAGCTGATGCGACCGGCGGCGAAGCAGTGCCCACCTCCGGTGCCGAAGTAGGGGTCGATGCAACGGGGGTCCCCTTGGGCGAGTCGGTCGGTGTACTCGGCCGCCATGATTCCGATGAACACGCCAGCGTTGAGGCGATCATGGCGGCGACGGGCGATGCCTGCGCGCTCCATCGCCTCCCAGGACGTCTCCAACAGCATCCGCTGTTGCGGGTCGAGCGCCTCCGCCTCCCGTTGGGAGATGCCGAAGAAGTCCGCGTCGAACTCAGCGACGTGGTCGAGGAAGCCTGCTCGCCGGACGTACGAGCGCCCGGGGCGCCCCACTTCGGGGGCGTAGACCGCGGCCAGACCCGGACGGTCCTTTGGCACGTCGACTATCGCGTCACCCTTGCCGTAGAGGAAGTCGCGGTACTCCTGGGGAGTGGTGATGCCACCCGGCAAGCGCAGCCCAATGCCGACCACAGCCAGTGGCGCGGCATGGGCCTGTTCGAGCTCGCGGATCCTCGCCCGTAACCGGCGGGAAAGCCGCAACTGCTCCTCGAGCAGTCCACGTAGTTCATCAGTATTCACGTCGTTCCCCACGGTGTGTTGATGACACTGTCCACACCGTAGGCACGCGCGCTTGAGGCGACCTTGGGTCGCACTCTACGACGTCGAGAGCGCTATCAAGGGCGGCTCAAGCGGATCGACGCAGACTGGGCGCGTACTCGCCGAACCATCGCCGGTAGGGGAGCAGCCCTGTTTGCCTGTCGAGGGAGGTGGCCGTGAACCGGTCCGTCAGGCGCGGAATTCTTGGATGCATCGGTCACACGCCGCTGGCCGAGCTCGACGGTCTACTCCGCGACATTCCCGCGCGCGTCTACGCGAAGCTGGAGATGGCCAATCCCGGGGGCAGTATCAAGGACCGCACCGCTCTCAACATGCTGCTCCACAAGATCGAGTCCGGCGAGCTCGTGCCGCACAAGTCAGTGGTGGTCGAGTCCAGCTCCGGTAACCTGGCGATCGGACTCGCACAGATCTGCCGATACTACGGCCTGCGGTTCGTCTGTGTGGTCGACGCCAAGACCACAGCCCAGAACCTGGCGATCCTCCGCGCCTACCAGGCGGAGATCGAAGTCATCGTCGATCCGGATCCGGATACCGGTGAGTTCCTTCCGGCTCGAATCCGACGGGTGAAGGAGATCCTGGCGACGGAGCCTCACGCGTACTGGCCAAACCAGTACGCCAACCCTCTCAACCCGCTGGCGCATCACGAGACGATGCGGGAAATCGTCGCGGCACTACCTGGCCAGCTCGACTACATCTTCTGCGCGACGAGCACCTGCGGCACGCTGACCGGCGTCGCCAGCTTCGTACGTGAGCATCAGCTGTCCACCACAGTGGTGGCGGTCGACGCGGTGGGAAGCGCGATCTTCGGTGACGAGAACCGAAAACGGTTGATACCGGGGCACGGCGCTTCTACACGTCCTCCGCTCCTAGGCCGTGTTTCATAAGTGGGCCTGGGTGATCAAGTTCATGGTGTGTCG
>CAYTMR010000171.1:0-6763 GCA_964438855.1 uncultured Micromonosporaceae bacterium | reverse complement strand
TGGCCAACGGCAGCAGGCACCCCGGCCGCGATGGCGGTGGTGGCAGCACCGGATGGACATCCCACCGATGGGGCTAGTGGGCGTAGTCGCTGCGGCCGCCATTGGCGCCGCGGCTGTGGGTGGACCGGTGGCCGGTGTCAAGACGTGCGCGTACGGCACGGTAGCGGCCCGCGGTGTGGCGCGCGGTCGCGCCCGGCGGGAGCGCGACCGTGCCCGGATCCGTCTGCTGGACGCGCTCGGGGCAGCCGCGGCCGACCTACGAGCCGGACTGCCCGTGACGCAGGCGCTGCCGACGTCCGGTGGGGAGCAGGACCCGCTCTGGTCACGGGTGGCCGCGGCCAGCACGGTCGCCGAGCGGACGGGCGCGCCATTGGCCGATGTGATCGAGCGGATCGAGGCGGACGCCCGGTCCGCGGACCGGGCACGGGCCGCCGCGTCGGCCCAGCTGGCAGGTGCCCGAGCCACCGCCTGGCTGCTCGCCGGGCTGCCGGCCGGCGGCATCGCCCTGGGGTACGCGGTCGGGGCAGATCCGCTCGCGGTGCTGCTGTACACCCCGATCGGCGCGGTGTGCGCCGTCGGCGCGATCGCACTCCAACTCGCCGGTCTCGCCTGGGCCAATCGGCTCGCCCGGGAGAGCACGGCATGAGCCTGTCGGTCATCATCGCCTGCTGCCTGGTGGGTACCGCAGCCTTCTTGACGGCCTACCGGCGTCGCCCCTCCCGCCGACGGCTCGCTCGCCTCTACCCGAAGCCGTCACAGACGACGGAGTCCACCAGCGAACGCCCCCGACAGCGACAGCGCCTCGACCTCCGGCGCCTGAGCCCTGTCCTAGGCGGGACCGCGGTGGCGGTCGGGATCGGCGGGTGGTTCGGCGTGCTGGCCGGCGTCGCGGCGGTGGCCGCCCTCCACTGGGCGGTGCGCAGACTGCCGACCTCACAGGCGCGCCGCCGGCGACTGGCGGAGGTCGCCGAGTTGCCACTGGCCGCCGATCTGCTGGCGGTGGCGCTGCGCTCCGGCGCACCGATGACGAGCGCGGTCATGGCGGTTGCCGAGGCGTTGCCGGGTCCACTGGCCGAGCGGCTGCGCCGGGTGGCCCGGCTGCTCCAGTTGGGTGCGACACCGGCCGAGGCGTGGGAAGAGTTCACGACGCTCCCGAGTGGACAGCGGTTCGCCGCAGCGGCGGTGCGCAGTGCCGAGCACGGCAGTGCACTGGCCGGTGCGCTCGGCCGGCTCGCCGACGACTTGCGGGCGGAGCGAGCGGTCGCGGTCGAGGCAGCCGCGCGCCGCTGCGGGGTGCTGATCGTGCTGCCACTGGCCCTGTGCTTCCTGCCCGCGTTCATTCTCGCCGGCTTGGTGCCGGTGATCGTCGCCGTTCTCGGCGATGTCCTGTCGATAGAGAAAGGAGTCCTCTGATGCGCACACTCCTCCGCCGCTTGGATGCGGGTATGAACACCGCGGAGTACGCCGTCGGCACGCTCGCCGCGGTCGCCTTCGCCGGCATCCTGCTCCGCGTCGTCACGAGCGACCCCGTCCAGGCGGCGCTGCAGTCGGTCATCGACCGGGCGCTGGGGTGACCTGGACCCGCCAGCTGGCGGGTGCGCGCTCCGGTGGGTCTGTCCAGCCGACCGGGCAGACCCACCCCGGCCCGCCAGCGGCTTGGAGCTCTTCGGCCAGGTGCCGAAAGCGTCTGGACCGTGGCTCGGCCACGGCCGAACTCGCCGCCGCGTTACCAGTGATCGTCCTGCTGCTCCTGTTCGGACTCACCGCGGTCGCCGCACTCACCACCAAACTGACGAGTGTGGACGCTGCTCGGGAGGCCGCCCGGATAGCGGCCCGTGGCGGCGACGGCGTCGCTGCTGGACAAGCCGCTGCCCCGAAGGGAGCCGCGGTGTCGGTACACCATCGGGAAGACGCCGTGGTGGCCACGGTCCGTGCACCAGTGCCGCTGCTCGGCGCGCGTTTGCCGGGATTCGCGGTGACCGCGTCGGCGGTGGCCGCGGTGGAACCTGGCCCGCCGGAGCCACCGCCGTGACCGCGGTACGTCAGGCCAGCTGGGATCGTGGATCGGCGACGGTGTGGGCGCTCGCCATCGGGCTGGCGTTGCTGGCCGCCGGCCTGGCCGGGGCCACCGTGGGTGCCGCTCATGTGGCCCGCCACCAGGCGCAGGCCGCAGCCGACCTGGGAGCTTTGGCCGGAGCGTCCCACGCATACGCCGGGCCGACAGCCGCCTGTGACCGGGCCAGAGAGATCGTCACCGCCAACGGTGGGTGGCTCACCGAATGCCATCAAGACGGCCTCGACGTGGTGGTCACCGTCGAGGTGCGACCGGCGGGCGTGCCCAGCGGTGTCGCGACCGCTTCCGCCCGGGCTGGGCCGCTGCGCGCCGACGACACCCGCAGCGGCCAGTGATCGCACCCGGTGGGTATGCCGAGGTGGCTTCTCCACCCAAGGACCCGACCGTCGCGTCTTGATGGCGGGGCCAACTCCCACACTCCAGGGACGTTGGTCACCACTATGCCGGTGGCACCGTCCCATGTGACTACCACGTTGTCCCAGGTACCACTGTCCAATACCTGGGTACGAGGCGGAGCGTCGCAACCATGTTTCCTGCCCCGTTCTCGTCAGGAGGGAAACGGTGATCCTAGGGGATGTCGCGTCGGCCTACGACAACGCCGACAACACCACGTCGAGCGTGGTGACCGCCGCCTGCTTGGCGAGCGGGTGGTTACCGTTGCCACACTTCGGCGACTGGACGCAGGAAGGGCAGCCGGCCTCGCACCGGCACTCGGCGATGATATCGCGGGTCGCCGACAGCCATTCTCGTGCCGCCGCGTACGCGCGCTCGGCGAAACCGGCGCCGCCCGGGTGGCCGTCGTAGACGAAGACCGTGGGAGCCCCGGTGTCCGGGTGCAGCGCGGTGGAGAGCCCACCGATGTCCCAACGGTCGCAGGTCGCCACCAGCGGCAGAAGGCCGATCGCCGCGTGCTCGGCGGCGTGGAGGGCGCCGGGCAGATCCGCTGGTGAGACCCCGGCCGACACGAGCGCCTCGGGCGAGACCGTCCACCACACCGCCACTGTCCGCAACTGACGCGGTGGTAGATCCAACGGGTACGTGCCGAGCACCTCACCGGAGGGGATCCGGCGCCGTTGGTAGGAGACCACCTGACTGGTGACCTCCACCTCGCCGAGGAACAAGCCCACCGCTGCGGCGTCGCGGTGGGCGTTCACACGCACCACCTCCAGCGAGGTGGTGTCGCGTGCGTGGGTGAACCAGTCCGGTTCCTCCGGGCGTACCAACGCCACCCCATCGGCCAGGTCCAGCTTCTCCACCACATAGGACGAACCCTGATGCAGGTAGACCGCACCCGGGTGCACCAACAGGTGCGACGATCCGGTGTCGACCGTGCCGAGCAGGCGCCCGCTGGCGGCCTCCACCACCGCGATCGGGGCACCGCCGCTGCCGCGCAGGTCGACCTCGGGGCGCTCGTGGTGGATCCAGTACCACCCAGTCGGACGGCGGCGCAGCAGGCCCGCCTCCACCAGCGTCTCGATCACCTCGGCGGCCTGGGCGCCACCGAACAACGCGACGTCCTGTGGAGTCAACGCCTGCTCGGCGGCGGCCGCACACAGCTGTGGCGCGAGTACGTAGGGATTGCCGGGGTCGAGCACGGTCGCCTCCACGGGTGAGCCGAACAGCGCCTCCGGGTGGTGCACCAGGTACGTGTCGAGCGGTTCGTCACGCGCCACGAGCACGCAGAGGGCTTCCCGCCCCGCCCGGCCCGCACGTCCGGCCTGCTGCCACAGCGATGCCAGCCGGCCCGGGTAGCCGCACAGCACCACCGCGTCCAACCCGGCGAGGTCGACCCCGAGCTCGAGCGCGTTCGTGGTCGCGAGCCCCAGCAGCTCGCCGCGGTGAAGGGCCCGCTCCAACTGTCGCCGTTCCTCAGGCAGGTAGCCGCTGCGATAGGCGGCCACCCGGTCGCCGAGCTCGGGAGCCACCTCCGTGAGCGACTGGCGGACCGTGCTCGCCAACACCTCCGCCGCGCGGCGGGAGCGGACGAAGGCGAGCGTGCGCACCCCCCGGCTGACCGCCTCCGTGAGCAGGTCGGCCGCCTCCATCAACGCCGAGCGGCGCACCGGCGCCGCATCCTCCACGACCTCCTCCGGTTCGCCGCGGGGACGTGGAAGACGCGTCGAGGAGGGCGCCGGGAGCAGCGGCGGTTCCCAGAGGACGAAGGTGACGCCGCCTCTAGGTGAGGAGTCCTCCGTGACTGGTTGCACCTCCAGCCCGGTCAGGCGGCCGGCGGCGGTGGCGGGATCCCCGGCTGTCGCCGAAGCGAGGATGAAGACCGGGCCGGTGTCGCGGTCGGTCGCCGTCGCGGTGAGGCGCCGCAGCCGGCGGAGGACGTGCGCCACGTGCGAGCCGAACACGCCGCGGTAGGCGTGACACTCGTCCACCACCACGAAGGCGAGATGGCGCAGGAACCTCCGCCACGACCGGCTGCCCGGCAGGATGCCCCAGTGCAGCATGTCCGGGTTGGTCAGGACGAACCGGGCGTGGGCGCGGATCCACTCCCGCTCCTGTCGCGGGGTGTCCCCGTCGTAGCAGGCCGCACGGACGCCGGGCAGGTCCAGCGCGGTCACCGCCCGCAGCTGGTCGGCGGCGAGCGCCTTGGTCGGCGCGAGGTAGAGCGCGGTGGCGCGGGGGTCGCTGAGCAGACGCGACAGCACCGGCAGCAGGTAGGCCAGCGACTTGCCGGAGGCGGTGCCGGTGGCCACCACCACGTGCCGGCCCTGCCAAGCCAGGTCCGCGGCTTCGGCCTGGTGACGCCAGGGCGCCGTCACGCCGCGGGCCGTCAGTGCGGTGCGCAGCTCGGCGGGTACCCAGGCCGGCCAGTCGACCGGCGCCCCGGGTCGCGGCGGCAACCGCTCGACGTGGGTGATCCGGGCGTCGCCGTACCGGGCGCGGAGCAGCTCCAGCAGGCCGGCGGTGTCCGGGTCAGCGATTCGCACTCTGGCACTGTGCCATCTGCGTCGACGCGGAGCATCCGACGCCTCCCCGCCGACCCGTCGTGGTTGATCTAGGCTGCTTCCGTGGAGCGACAGGGTTCTCCGCCGGAGGTGAAAGTCGCATGGAGCTGTCGGTCGGTAGCCGCGCCGTCGGCGGGCATACCGTGGTGGAGGTCCACGGCGAGGTGGACGTCTACACCGCGCCGATGCTGCGTGAGCGGCTCATCGAGCTGATCCGCGGCGGCGCCCGCAGCCTCGTGGTCGACCTCAGCCAGGTGGATTTCCTGGACTCCACTGGCCTTGGGGTGCTGGTGGGCGCGTTGAAGCGGCTTCGCACCGCCGGTGGGGTGCTCGTCCTCGTCTGCCCCAAGGAGTCACTGCTCAAGATCTTTCGGATCACCGCGCTGGACCAGGTGTTTCCGCTGTACGACACGGTGGAGGCGGCGACCGCGGGTGCGGCCGGTGCGGGCGAGTAGCGCGGCATGGCCACAGTACGGCTGGCGTTTTCACCGGCGCCGGAGTATGTCCGCACCGCCCGGCTGGTAGGAGTGGCGGTGGCCCGGCGCGCCGGGGTAGCAGAGGAGCTGTTGGAAGATGTCCGGCTGGCGATCGGCGAGGCGTGCGGTCTGGCCGTGGCTCGCTGCCGACGAGCCGGGCTGAATGAGCTGGTCCAGGTCGAGATGTCGGATGATGGCCCGTACACGGTACGTGTACGGGATTCAGCCGGTAGCGCCGCGGACGATGATCCGAATGACGCTGACCGGATGGGCGAGGTGCTGTTGGCCGGCTTGGTCGAGCAACTTCGGGTACATCATGGGGAGGACGGGACCGAAGTGCAGATGACCTGGCCAACCCGCCAGCACCGGCTGTGAACCCGCGGCTAGCGGGCCAGTAAAGTACCTCGGTCACCATCGCGCCTGGTCGGACGGCTTCCGGGCAGGCAGAAAGGTTGCTTTCTCTCCGCGAGGAGACGTCGCCTAGCGGTTTACCCACCGCGGGCGGCGGTGTCGCTATCGGGTAGGAGGACAAGGATGTCCGGGACCATACTCGCCGCCGACGGCGGGCTGTCGCTCACAGGAACAAACGTCACGTACGTCGTCGTCGCCGCGGTGATCGCGCTGGTGGCGCTCGGCGTGGCCGCCGCGCTTGTCAAGGCGGTCCTGGCGACCGACCGGGGCACCCCAACCATGCAGGAGATCGCCGGGGCGGTGCAGGAGGGAGCCTCGGCCTACGTCTTCCGCCAACTGCGGACCGTGTCGGTGTTCGTGGCGATAGCCGTGGTGGTCCTGTTCTTCCTGCCGGTGCACGGGGGATCCGACAACGAGTTCGCCGCCAAGCTGGGACGGTCCATCTTCTTCGTGGTCGGCGCCGGGTTCAGCGCCTTCATCGGTGCCGCCGGGATGGCGATGGCCACCCGCGCCAACCTGCGGGTGGCGGCGGCCGCCCGGCGTCGCGAGGGCAGCCGTGAGGAGGCGATGCGGATCGCCTTCCGCACCGGCGGTGTGGTCGGCTTCCTCACCGTGGGGCTGGGGCTGCTCGGCGCCTCGGTCGTCGTTCTGATCTTCAAGGGCGACGCCGCCACCGTCCTTGAGGGTTTCGGCTTCGGCGCCGCGCTGCTGGCGATGTTCATGCGGGTCGGCGGTGGCATCTTCACCAAGGCCGCTGACGTCGGCGCCGACCTGGTCGGCAAGGTGGAGCAGCACATCCCCGAGGACGACCCGCGCAACGCCGCCACCATCGCCGACAACGTCGG